>NZ_JBBCAT010000001.1:1295623-1619529 GCF_037203705.1 Prosthecomicrobium sp. N25 | reverse complement strand
GTGAGGCCCGCCATGACCCGCTCTCTCTCCACCCTCCTCGTCGCCAACCGGGGCGAGATCGCGGTCCGGGTCATGCGGACCGCCCGGCGCATGGGGCTCAGGACCGTCGCGGTCTATTCGGACGCCGACGCGGAGGCCGCGCATGTGGCCGCCGCGGACGAGGCGGTGCGGATCGGGCCGGCGCCGGCGCGCGAGAGCTATTTGCGGATCGAGGCGATCCTGGAGGCGGCGCGGCTGACCGGGGCGGACGCGATCCATCCCGGCTACGGCTTCCTGTCGGAGAACGCGGCCTTCGCGGAGGCCTGCGCGGCGGCCGGCATCGCCTTCGTGGGGCCGCCGGCGAGCGCCATTCGGGCCATGGGCTCGAAGTCCGCGGCGAAGCAGCTGATGGAGGAGGCCGGCGTGCCGCTCGTGCCGGGCTACCACGGCGACGAGCAGGATCCGTCCTTCCTCGCCGAAGCCGCGGCGGCGATCGGGTACCCCGTGCTGATCAAGGCCTCGGCGGGCGGCGGCGGCAAGGGCATGAAGGTGGTCGGCGGGGGCGGCGACTTCGCGGAGGCGCTCGCCTCGGCCAAGCGCGAGGCGGCGGCGGCCTTCGGGGACGACCGGGTGCTGGTCGAGAAGTACCTGACCCGGCCGCGCCACATCGAGATCCAGGTCTTTGCCGACACGTTCCGCAACACGGTTTTCCTGCACGAGCGCGACTGCTCGATTCAGCGGCGGCACCAGAAGGTCGTCGAGGAGGCGCCGGCTCCCGGCATGACGCCGGAGCGGCGCGCCGCCATGGGCAAGGCGGCGGTCGACGCCGCCAAGGCGGTCGGCTACGTGGGCGCCGGGACGGTCGAGTTCATCGCCGAGGGCGACGGCTTCTACTTCATGGAGATGAACACCCGGCTCCAGGTGGAGCATCCGGTGACCGAGGCGATCACCGGGCAGGACCTGGTGGAATGGCAGATCCGGGTCGCCCGCGGCGAGCCCCTCCCCCTGCGCCAGGAGGAGATACCGCTCCGCGGCCACGCCATCGAGGTCCGGCTCTACGCGGAGGACCCGGCCAAGGGCTTCCTGCCGCAGACGGGGCGGCTCGCGCACCTGAAGCTGCCCTCCGACCTCCCCGGTATCCGCGTCGACGCGGGCGTCCGGGCCGGCGACGCGGTGTCGATCCACTACGACCCGATGATCGCCAAGATCATCGCGGAGGGCCGGGACCGCGGGGAAGCGCTGGCGCGGCTCGCGGGCGCGCTGGAGCGGACCGAGGTGGTCGGGCTCGCGACCAACCGGGCCTTCCTGGCGGCCATCGCGCGGCATCCCGCCTTCGCGGCCGCCGAGCTCGACACCGGCTTCATCGGCCGGCACGAGGCCGACCTGCTGCCCCCTCCCCGGCCCGCCGATGGGCCGACCCTGGCGCTCGCCGCGCTCGCGGTGATGCGGGGCGAGGCCGCCCGGGCGGCCGCCGCGGCGGATCCGGCCGACCCTTGGTCGCCCTGGACGCGGGCGGATGCGTTCCGGCTCAACCGGCCGCGTTTCGTCGACCTCGTCTTCGCCGAAGGCGAGACCCGCCATGCGGTGAGGGTCCACGCGGAGGGGGACGGCTACGTGGTGGAGGCGGCCGGCGGGCGGCACAGCGTCGACGGCGCGCTCTCGGACGACGGCGGCATGGCCGTCCGGGTCGATGGACGGCGCTTCCAGGCCCGTGCGATCTTCACGGGCGCGCGGCTGACGCTCTTCGCGGGCGGGCGCGAGACGGCGCTCGACATCGTCGATCCGCGTGCGGTCGAGGCCCGCGAGGGCGGCGGCGGCGGGCGGGTGGTGGCCCCGATGCCGGGCGCGGTCGTGGCGGTTTCCGTGGCCCCGGGCGACCGGGTCGAGAAGGGGCAGGCGCTCATCATCGTCGAGGCGATGAAGATGGAGCATACGCTCCGGGCGCCCCGCGACGGACGCGTCGCCAAGGTCAACGCGGCGGCGGGCGATCTCGTCGCCGAAGGGGTGGAACTGGTCGTCCTGGCCGAGGACTGAGCCGCCGGACCGCCCCGCTGCAGCGAATTCCAGAGAGGTTGCCGATCATGCTCCCCAACAGTTTCAAGGGCTTCGACTTCGATCTCGGCGAGACGGCCGACATGCTGCGCGACACGGTCGCCAGCTTCGCGGCCGACCGGATCGCGCCGCTCGCCGACCGGATCGACCGGGAGGACTGGTTCCCGCGCGAGCTCTGGCCCGAGATGGGCGCCCTGGGGCTGCACGGCATCACGGTCGAGGAGGAGTGGGGCGGCGCGGGGCTGGGCTACCTGGAGCACTGCATCGCCATGGAGGAGATCTCCCGGGCATCCGGGTCGATCGGGCTCTCCTACGGGGCGCACTCGAATCTCTGCGTCAACCAGCTCAGGCGCTGGGGCACGGAGGAGCAGAAGCGGCGCTACCTGCCGAAGCTGATCTCCGGCGAGCATCTCGGCGCGCTCGCCATGTCGGAGCCGGGCGCCGGCTCGGACGTCGTCTCCATGAAGCTCCGCGCGGAGAAGACCGGCGACCGCTACGTCCTCAACGGCTCGAAGATGTGGATCACCAACGGGCCGTCCGCCGACACGCTGATCGTCTACGCCAAGACGGACCCGTCCGCCGGCCCCAAGGGCATCACCGCCTTCCTGATCGAGAAGGGCTTCAAAGGCTTCTCCATCGCCCAGAAGCTCGACAAGCTCGGCATGCGCGGGTCCGAGACGGGCGAACTCGTCTTCCAGGACTGCGAGGTGCCGGAGGAGAATATCGTCGGCGGCCTCGGCAAGGGCGTGAACGTGCTGATGTCCGGCCTCGACTACGAGCGCGCGGTACTGGCGGCGGGTCCGCTCGGCCTGATGCAGGCGGCCCTCGACATCGTGATCCCGTACGTCCACGAGCGCGAGCAGTTCGGCCAGCCGATCGGCACCTTCCAGCTCGTACAGGGCAAGGTCGCCGACATGTATGTCGGCCTCAATGCCTGCCGGGCCTATGTGTACGCGGTCGCCAAGGCCTGCGACCAGGGCAAGACCACCCGCGAGGACGCCGCCGGGGCGATCCTGTACGCCGCCGAGAAGGCCACGAAGGTCGCCCTCGACGCCATCCAGCTCCTCGGCGGCAACGGCTATATCAACGACTACCCGACGGGCCGGCTCCTGCGCGACGCCAAGCTCTACGAGATCGGCGCGGGCACGAGCGAGATCCGCCGCATGCTGATCGGGCGGCAGTTGTTCGAACGGACGAAGTGAGGCCCCCCGTTGCGGCGCGGGATTGATCGCCGGTGTCCATGTCGGGGGCTCAAGCTTCCACGGGCACTGTCGCGCTCTTCTGAATTTGTCACGATCTCGGCAATCTGGCAGACTTGACGTTCTGATCCAGACATGAAGATCGTGACATGCCGAAACCCACTCCCCCGGCCGGCTTCGACGAGGCGACAACGCCGTACGAGGCGGATCCCGAGGCCAAGCCCCAGCCCCCGCCCGCCCAGCACTTCAAGGTCACCGTAGGTCCCGGCGGGCGGGTGGTCATTCCCGCCGAGGTGCGGCGGGCGATGGGCATCGAAGAGGGGCAGGTGCTCTACACGCGGTACGAGAACAACGAGTGGCATGTGCTGACCCGCGCGGAGGCCGTTCGGCGCGTGCAGGAGTTCGCCCGGCAGTTCAAGAAGCCGGGGCAGAGCGTGGTGGACGAGTTCCTGGCCGAACGCCGTGCCATGTGGGGCGAGGAGTGAACGCGATCGTCCTGGACACCTCGGCGGTCCTCGCGATCGTGTTCGACGAGCCCGGCGCGGCGGCGGTCGATGCCGTGCTCGACGACGCCGTGGTGTGCTCCGTCAATCAGGTGGAGATCGTCTCCAAGCTGGTCGACCGCGGATTGGACGAGCCCGCGATCCAGGGCCGGCTCGCCTATCTGAACTATTCCGTGCGCGGCTTCGACGCCGAACTCGGGTTCCGGGCGGGCCTGCTCCGGTCCACCACGCGCCGGCAGGGCCTCTCGCTCGGCGACCGGGCCTGCATTGCGCTCGCCCAACGGGAAGGGCTGCCGATCATGACGGCGGACCGGGCGTGGGGTAGCCTCGACCTCGGCGTTCCGATCCAGGTCATCCGCTGAGCGCGTGTCATACCCGGCTCATTGAGTCTCGCCCCCTTGCACGACCTCGGTTTCTGTCATGCCCGGACTTGTTCCGGGCATCCACGACGACGGCTCGGCCTCGTGGCGTGGATTGCCGGAACAAGTCCGGCAATGACAGACCGAGAGGCCGAGACTTCTTGGGACGGGTATCAGGGGCAGGTCCTGAGGTCGCGGCCCCTTCCTACAGCCTTTGCTTCCGTCCTGCCCGGGCTTGTCCCGGGCATCCAGGACAGGCCCTCCGCCGATTCGGATGGATCGCCGGGACGAGCCCGGCAAAGACCGACGGAGAGTTGGGGAACCTCCGGTGGCCGGTATCAAAGCTGCCCCATCTCTCCCCGCACCCGCTCCAGATGCGCCGCCAGCCGTTCCGGCGTGGCGCGGTCCATGTCGTGGAGGGTCAGCATGCGGAAGCGGCAGCGCGGGGCGCAGACGTTGGCGATGCCGCGTTTGAGGAGGCGGCGGACGGGGTCGCCCATGTAGAGCTTGACGACCCACCAGGGCGAGCCGGTGGTGGTCAGGACCCAGAGGTGGCGGATGTTGGCGAGGCGGGGGACGATGCGGCCGCCGGCCTTGTCGTGCTCGAAGGCGACGCCCGGGGCCAGCACGCGGTCGAACCAGCCCTTCAGGATGGCCGGGACGTTGAACCACCATTGCGGGAAGACCAGCACCAGGGCCTCGGCGGCCTGCAGGCGGGCGACCTCGGCGGCGACCGCGGAGACGTCGTAGGGAACGTCGAAGTAGCCGGCGCGCTCGGACGGGGTCAGGCGCGGGTCGAAGCCCTCGCGGTAGAGGTCGAGGAGGTCGACGTCGTGGCCCCGGGCCTCGAGGGCGGCCTTCGCGGTGGCGGCGAGACTCGCGGCGTAGCTCGTCTCCAGCGGATGGGCGAGGATGATCAGGCAGCGCATCAGCGGGCGCCGCCCGGTGCGGACCGCAGGACGGTCCGCTCGATCAGGTCCGCGATGGCGGCGATGTCGTCGAGGCCGAAGACCGGGATCGTCTCGCCCTCCTGCGGGTGGTCGGCGGCGACGGCGACGACGGTCGGGTCGACGGCGGAGAGGCGGTCGTGGCGCACCGCCTCGCGGCGGCGGACCTCCAGCTTCGGATGGCCCTCGCGCTTGTAGCCCTCGACGATGACGAGGTCGCAGGGGGAGAGCCGCGCCAGGATCTCGGCGAGGCCCGGCTCCTCGGCGCCGCGCAGTTCGTGCATCAGCGCCCAGCGCTGGCCGCCGACCAGCGCCACCTCGACGGCGCCCGCCTCCCGGTGGCGCCAGCTGTCGCGGCCCTTCTGGTCGACGTCGACGAGGTGATGGGCGTGCTTGACAGTGGAGACGCGACGGCCCCGCCGCGTCAGCTCCGCGACCAGCCGCTCGACCATGGTGGTCTTGCCCGAATTCTTCCAGCCGGTCACGCCGAAGACCGGGTTCGGCCCGCCGCCCGTCACGTCTCGACGCGCTCCGGGCAGGCATAGACGGTGAAGCGGCCCTCGCGCGCGAAGGCGCACAGGCCGACGCCGGCCTCGCGGGCGAACTCGACCGCCAGCGCCGTCGGGGCCGAGACCGAGGCGATCAGCGGCACGCCGGCGGCGGCCGTCTTGTGGACCATCTCGTAGGAGCAGCGGCTCGACACCGCCACGAAGCCGGCCCCGCCGTCCAGGCCGGCGCGGGCCATGTGGCCGGCGAGCTTGTCGAGCGCGTTGTGGCGGCCGACATCCTCGCGCACGGCCAGGATCGACCCGTCCGGCCGGCAGAAGGCGGCGGCATGGACGGCGCCGACGTCGCGGTTCAGCGCCTGCAGCGCCGGGAAGGCCTGCATGGCGGCGTAGATCGCCTCGGGCCGGATCGCCAGGGTGGAGGCGACGCGGGCCACCGGACGCAGCGCCTCGGCGATCGAATCCACCCCGCAGAGCCCGCAGCCGGTGCGGCCGGCGAGGTTGCGCTGGCGGCTGCGCAAGGCGGCGAAGCGGGCCGAGGCGACGCGGAGGCGGACCTCGGCGCCGCGGGCGAAGCGCTCGACCTCGACGTCGTAGAGCTCGTCGGGGGAGCCGAGGATGCCCTCGGTCAGCGAGAAGCCGAGGGCGAAGTCCTCGAGGTCCTTCGGCGTCGCCATCATGACCGCGTAGGAGAGGCCGTTGTAGACGAGCGCGACGGGCTCCTCCTCGGCGATCGCCTCGGCGCGCGGCTCGGCGCGGCCTCCCGCGACGCGCAGGGCCTGGACGATGCGCGCCCCCACGGGGGCCTCGGGCTCGACGGCGGTGACGGGGCGGTTCATGGGCCGGCTCCTTGCCGCCCGTATATAGGACGGGCGGGGCCGTTCGCGCGAGGGGGAACCGCGGCCGGGCGGCACGCCGGCGCAGGGCGTGGGGCCTCACGCATTCGTGAAGCGCCGTGATTTAGCTGACTGACCCGCATCGGCTTTCATGTCGCGCGGCTGACGGTCAGCCGGGGAGCGCCATAGCATGGACCAGAAGATCATCGATCTCTACGACGACTTCACGCACGGAGGCATGAACCGCCGGGCCTTCCTCGACCGGCTGGCCAGCCTGGCGGGCGGGACGGCGGCGGCCACCGCGCTCCTGCCGCTCCTCGAGAACAACTACGCGCAGGCCCAGACCGTCCCGGAGAGCGATCCTCGGATCACCGCCGAGACCGTCTCGTTCCCGGCCGGCGCGGCCCAGGTTTCCGGCTATCTCGTCAAGCCGAAGGCGGCCGGCCGGTATCCCGCCGTGATCGTCATCCACGAGAACCGCGGCCTCAATCCGCACATCCGCGACGTGACCCGGCGCATGGCGGTCGAGGGCTTCACGGCCTTCGGGGTGGATTTCCTGTCCCCGCTCGGCGGCACGCCGACCGACGAGGACAAGGCGCGCGACATGTTCCAGTCCCTCAAGGTGCCCGACGTGGTGGCCTGGGGCCGAGGTGTCGTCGCCGGCCTGAAGGCCCGGCCGGACACGAACGGGAAGGTCGGCTCGATCGGCTTCTGCTGGGGCGGCGGGGTCGTGAACGCGCTGGCGGTCGCCGAGCCGGACCTCGGCGCCGGGGTCGCCTATTACGGGCGGCAGCCGAAGGCCGAGGAGGTGGCGAGCATCAAGGCGCCGCTGATGCTCCACTATGCCGGGCTCGACCAGGGCATCAACGCCGGCATCGCGGCCTATGAGGCGGCCCTGAAGGCGGCGGGCAAGAGCTACGAGCTGTTCCTGTACGAGGGCGTCAACCACGCCTTCAACAACGACACCAACGCGGCCCGTTACGACAAGGCGGCGGCGGACCTCGCCTGGGGCCGCACGGTGGCCTTCCTGAAGAAGTCCCTGGCGTAGCGCCGGGCGGCTCGCCGCGCCGGGCGGCCGCGCTATCCTGTTGCGGTGACGGCCGGGGCCCGAGGCGCTAGAAGGGCGCGGCACGCGCCTTCCAAGCCGCAGCGGAGACCGGCATGCCGCAGTTGACCGACGACTGTTTCGCCCATGGCGGCGGGATGATGTCCATCGAGGCGGCGCTGGATCTGTTCCGCGCGCGCGTCGGGGCCGTCGACGGGACCGAACGGGTACCGCTCGGGCTCGCCGACGGCCGCGTGCTGGCGGAGGCGATCCGTGCCGCGGTGGCCCTGCCGGCCTTCGCCAATTCGGCGGTCGACGGCTACGCGGTCCGGCATGCCGACATCGCCCCCGAGGGCATGACTCGCCTGGCGGTAGTCGACCGCCTTCAGGCCGGGGACAGGGCGCTGCGTCCCGTCGGGCCCGGCGAGGCGGCGCGCATCTTCACCGGCGCGCCGATGCCCCCGGGCGCCGACACGGTCTACATGCAGGAGGACACGCGGGCGGAGGGCGGCGCCGTCCTGCTGCCGCCGGGCCTGAAGCGCGGCGCCAACAGCCGGCCGGCGGGCGAGGAGATCGAGGCCGGGTCGCCGGCGCTGCCGGCGGGACGGCGCCTCAGGCCGCAGGACCTGGCGCTCGCGGCCGGCGTCGGCCAGGCGGAGGTGGTCGTTCGGCGACGGCTACGGGTGGCGGTGTTCTCGACCGGCAACGAGGTGGTCGAGCCGGGCGCGGCGCGCGGGCCCGCGCAGGTCTTCGACACCAACCGGCTGATGCTCGCCGGGCTCCTCGGCCGGCTCGGGGTCCAGGTAACCGACCTCGGGATCCTGCGCGACGAGCCCGGGCCGCTCGCCGAGGCGCTCGCCCGCGCGGGGGCCGGCCACGACCTCGTGCTGACCACCGGTGGGGTCTCGACCGGCGAGGCGGACCATGTGAAGGACGCCGTCGAGGCGGTCGGGCGGCTCGACGTCTGGCGCTTCGCCATCAAGCCGGGCCGGCCGCTCGCGCTCGGGACGCTCGGCGGCGCGGCCTTCATGGGCCTGCCGGGCAATCCGGTCGCGGTCTACGTGACCTTCGCGTATGTGGTACGCGGTCTCGTCGCGGCGCTGTCGGGGGAGACCTGGGCGCCGCCCGTGCCCGTGCCGGTCGTCTCCGGCTTCTCCTACGCCAAGCGGACGGGGCGCACCGAGTTCGTCCGGGTGCACCTGGACGCGCGGACCGACGGGGCGCCCGTGGCGCGGAAGTTCGAGAGGGAGGGCGCGGGGATCATCTCGTCGCTGACGGAGGCTGCCGGCCTCGTGGTGCTCGGCGAGGAGGTCGCGGCCGTCGCGCCCGGCGAGCCCCTGGGCTTCGTGCCCTTCGCTGCGCTCGGCTGAGGCATGCGAAAAGGGCGGCCGGAGGGCCGCCCGCTTCAGGATGCGCGCATCGGTTGGCTTGCCGTCAGTAGCGGACGCCCTGCGTCTTGTAAGCGGAGTCGGCCGGCTGCTGGTAGCCTTCCAGCACCACCGCGGCGCCGACCGCCATGGCGATCGCGACGACCACCGCCGAGATGAACGACTTCATGACGCTCCCTCCGATTTCGTTCTGATTACAATTGCATAATGGATCGTGGGCTGGGCCGCAAGGGCGCCCGGCGCGTGCGGTCGCGCGCGACCCGGCCGGCGGTTGACGGCGGCGCCCGCCAGGGTATCTAACCGGCCTTGAAGGCCCGGCCGGGAGAAGCCCGGCGCCAGACCGACCCGGAGAGCATCGCAGCGATGAGCGTCACCCGCGAAACCGTCCTCGCCCGCCTCGCCGGCCTCGCCGGGCCCGATGGCGCGACGCCGCTGCCGGCCTCCGGCGCCCTGTCGGAGATCATCATCCACAACGGCAAGGTCTACTTCTCGATCGGGGTCGATCCAGCGCGGGCGCAGGCGATGGAGGGCCTCCGGCGGCAGGCCGAGGAGGCCGTCAAGGGGATCCCGGGCGTCGCCGGCGCGACCGTGTCGCTGACCGCGGAGGCGCCGAAGGGCGGCGCTGCGAAGGCGCCCTCCCCCGGGGCCCAGGGCGGCCCCGCGATCCAGGGGGCCGGCGCCGGGCGTTCGGGACAGGGGCGGGCCCTCCCGGGGGTCCGGCACATCATCGCGGTCGCCTCAGGCAAGGGCGGCGTCGGCAAGTCGACGACGGCCTGCAACCTCGCGCTCGCGCTCAAGGCGCTCGGGCTCCGGGTGGGAGTGCTCGACGCCGACATCTACGGGCCGTCGATGCCCAAGCTCTTCGCCCTCAAGGGCCGGCCGCGGCTGAAGACGGGACGCGTGCTGGAGCCGCTCGATGGCTACGGCGTCGCGGTCATGTCGATCGGCTTCCTGGTCGACGAGGAGACGCCGATGATCTGGCGCGGACCGATGGTGATCTCGGCGATCACCCAGATGCTGCGCGAGGTGGACTGGGGCGAGTTGGATGTGCTGGTCGTCGACATGCCGCCCGGCACGGGCGACGCGCAGTTGACCATGGCGCAGCAGGTGCCCCTGTCGGGGGCTGTCATCGTCTCGACGCCGCAGGACCTGGCGCTGCTCGATGCCCGGCGCGGGGTCGCCATGTTCCAGAAGGTCGACGTGCCGATCCTCGGCATCGTGGAGAACATGAGCTACTTCGTCTGCCCGAACTGCGGAACGCGTCACGACATCTTCGCCCACGGCGGCGCCCGGCACGAGGCGGAGCGAGTCGGCGTGCCCTTCCTCGGCGAGGTGCCGCTCACCATGGAGATCCGCGAGAAGGCGGACGCCGGCATGCCCGTGCAGGTCGTCGACCCGGACGGCATCCATGCCCGGACCTACCGCGAGATCGCCGACAAGGTCTGGCGCCAGCTCGCCACGGGCGTCGCCGGCAAGCCGGCACCGCGGATCGTCATCGAGTAGCCCCGCCCGGCGTTCTCCCGGGGCGGCGCCAGGGATGCAGGGCCGCTGCGGCCGCTACTTCGCGACGCGGAGCTGAGAGATCTCGCGGGCGATCTGCTGGAAGACGGCGATAAGCTGGCTGTTGCTCTCGGCCGGGTAGTAGTAGCCCGGGCTGGTGGCGCAGTTGCGCAGCAGTGTCTGGGTCGCGGTCGCGCTGACCTGGAACGCGATGGTGTAGACCGTGATGCCTCCGTCGTTCTTCGCGTTCTGGCAGGCGAGCGCGGTCCGCTCGTCCTGCTTGGTCTTGACGCTGGAGGTGTTCGTCGTGCCGAGACGGTTCTTGGAGACGAAACCGTAGGCGGCGTAGGTCGATTTGTTGACGGACGTGTTGGTGCCGTAGGTGTTCTCGCCGTCCGTCATGACGATCATGAACTTCTTGAGCGGGCGCTCCATGGTTCCGGTCCGCCCTTCGGTGAAGGGCGCGGCGGGCGACAGGGCATGCCAGCCCCACATGACGCCTTCATGAATGTTGGTGTTGCCGTTGGCCGCGAGGCTATCGATGAAGGTGTCGAGGGTCGCCTTGGTCCGCGACATCGGCTGGACCGGCTTGGTGGTGCAGGAGAAGTTCGGGCCGAAGGCATCGCCGAGCGACGAGGCGTTGCGGAAATTCGCGGAGGTCGGAGCCCGGTACTTGCAGGTCCGGCCCTGCGCCTCCAGGAGGGCGGTGTTGCTCGACGAAGACGCCGCCGTGGTGCAACTGCCGCCATTGTCGTCCAGGTAATTGTTGCTGAAGCCGGAGGGGTTGGTCCAGGAGGACGAGGTCGCGGGCTTGTAGCCCGGCTCGTCGGGCGCGAACATCGGCACGTAAAAGGTGTCGGGCTTGGACGCGTCCGGCGCGTCGTCGGTCACGTCGTAGGGCTGCGGACGGACCTCGACACAGCCGCCCCAGGACAGCGCGGCGGCGGAGGTCGGCCGAGCCGCGGCGAGGCGGGCGAAAAGATCGAAGCGGTTGTCGGTCAGGCCGGTATTGAAGTTCTCCTGGTGGACCGACGATACCCCGTTCACGTCGAGCCAGGCCGAACCCGTCCCGTTGCCGGTCCGCGTGGTGCCCGAGTATGTGGGTCCGAAGCTCGCGCCGACGTTCACCGAAGCGGCGAAGGGCACGACGCCGATCTGCACCCGGTCGGTGCGGCTGCCGACCGTGTTGATGCTGAGGAGCGTGGAGACGAGGTCCTTGGCCGCCGTCTTCAGCGACGCGATCTTAGAACCGGCCATGGATCCCGAATTATCCAACACCATGACGACGTCGAAGTCGTTGATGCCGAGGGCGACGGTCGCCGAGAACTGGCTCGTCATCTCGTCGATACTGGCGAAGCGCAGAAAGGTCGTCCGGGTCTTGACCTCGGCCACGGCCGTGATCTCGCCCTTCTCACTGTTGATCGACACGGACTTGATGGTCGTCGTCGAACTCGGCGGGGCCACGAATGTCTCGTCATAGATCGCCTTGAGCTTGGCGATCACCTGCTCGTTGGGGACGAGGCCGAGATCGGCACCGGCAGCCAGCGTGGCGCGGTCGAGGGCGTTCTGGGCCCGGGACCTTTCCGAAAAGACCAGGCCCAGGTCGATGGTGGCGCCGCCGAGAAGCATCAGCGGGGCAAGCATCAGCGAGAAGGTCATGGCGACGTTGCCGCCGCGGGCTTGCCGGAACGACGCGAGCATGACTGCGTTCCTCTACGCATTTCCGTTGGGGCCAAGGTAAGCTTCAAGTTTTAACGCAACGTTTCCTCAGCGTATAAAAGTGACTGGTCAGGAGAGACGCCCTTTCCGATCATCAAATCGTGATGGTGAATATCAATCCAATCAATTTTTGTACATTACTTTCATGATCATTGTATTTGCAGAATTTCAGACAGGCCGAGATAGTATTGATACTGACTGCCAGAGCGGTCTCCTGTCCACGTCGCTGGCTTCAGCATTTTGGCTGCCCTATCGGGCAAGAAAACCGGAAGCGCGCTTGCGCGCCTGCACGGATTCCGGCTATGCCGTAATTCACACAGGATCTCGGAAAATATGCAGGATCTTGGAAGCGCATTCCTGATCGCGGCCGATCTCGTCCTGAGGGCGGATCCGGCCCTGGTTGCCATCGTCGCGCTGTCGCTGAAGGTCAGCCTCAGCGCGGTCGCGATCGCTTGCCTTATCGGCCTCCCGTTCGGGGCGTGGCTGGCGGTGACGCGCTTCCGGGGCCGGCCCGCCGTGCTCGTCGCGCTGAACAGCTGCATGGGAATGCCGCCCGTCGTGATCGGCCTCCTCGTCTATCTGGTCCTGTCCAATGCGGGACCGCTCGGAGCCTTGCAACTGCTCTACACCCCGACGGCCATGATCGTCGCGCAGACCCTGCTTGTGGCGCCGATCGTGGCCGGGCTATCCCGGCAGGTGATCGAGGACCTGGACGCCGAATACGACGTCTACCTGCGCTCGCTCGGGCTCGGGGGCGCGGGCCGCCTGACGACGCTCCTCGTGGACGCGCGCTACAGCCTGCTCACCACGGTGCTGGCGGGCTTCGGGCGCGCCATCGCGGAGGTGGGGGCGGTCATGATCGTGGGCGGCAACATCGACCGCGTCACCCGCGTGATGACGACCGCGATCGCGCTGGAGACGTCCAAGGGCAACATCGCCCTGGCGCTCGGCCTCGGGCTCGTCCTGATCCTGGTGGCGGTCGCCGTGAACGCGGCCGTCATGGCGCTGAGGGCCACGGCGGCGAGGTCGGCCTATGCTTGACACCGCGCGGGCCTGGCCGGTGGCTGCCGGCTCCGACGACCCGGTGCTGCCCTTGCGGGCGGCCGGGGTGCGGGTCGAGGCGGGCGGGCGGGCGCTCCTCGAGGGCATCGACCTCGTGCTCGAGCCGGGGCGGCGGACCGTCGTTCTGGGCCCCAACGGCGCGGGCAAGACGCTGCTGCTCGGCGTCCTGCAGGCGCTCGTGAGGCCCACGGCCGGAACGGTCACCTGGGCGGGGCGTCTGCCCGACGAGCGTCGCCGGCTTCGCCAGGCCTACGTCCAGCAGCGGCCGGTCCTGCTGCGCCGCTCGGCGCTCGCCAACATCGAGCACGCGCTGGCGGCCAAGGGCGTCGGGCGGCGGGAGCGGCGCGAACTGGCCCGGGCGGCGCTGGCGGCCGCGCGGCTGTCACCGCTGGCCGCCATGCCGGCCCGGCTCCTCTCGGGGGGCGAGCAGCAGCGGCTGGCGCTGGCGCGCGCCCTCGCGCTCGCGCCGGAGGTGCTCTATCTCGACGAGCCTACCGCCAGCCTCGACCCGGCGTCCACGCTGGCGGTCGAGGAGTTGATCGCCGGGGCGGCCGCCGCGGGGACCCGCATCGTCCTCGTCACCCACGACAAGGGGCAGGCCCGGCGCCACGCAGACGAGATCGTCTTCATGCAGGCAGGCCGGATCGTCGAGACCGGCCCCGCCGACATCTTCTTCATCGCCCCCCGCACGGAGGCCGCGCGCGCCTACCTGGAGGGGCGGATCCACCTGGATCCCCGGCCCCCATCAAGAGACGGAACGCCATGCTGAGACGCACCTTCCTCGCCGCCGGGCTCGCGGCGCTCGCAGGACTGTCGGCGGGGCCCGCCGGCGCGCAGGACAAGTTCATCCTCGTGCAATCGACGACGTCGACCGAGAATTCAGGGCTCTTCAAGCATCTCCTGCCGATCTTCACCGCCAAGACGGGGATCGAGGTTCGGGTGGTCGCGGTCGGGACCGGCCAGGCGATCAAGAACGCCGCCAACGGCGACGGCGACGTCCTGTTCGTGCACGCCAAGGCGGACGAGGAGAAGTTCGTGGCGGAGGGCGGCGCCGTGAAGCGCTTCGACGTCATGTACAACGACTTCGTGGTGGTCGGCCCGGCGGCCGACCCGGCCGGCATCGCAGGCTCGAAGGACGTGGTCGAGGCCTTCCGCAGAATTGCCCAGGCGAAGGCATCCTTCGCGTCACGCGCCGACGACTCCGGGACCCACAAGGCCGAACTCGACATCTGGAAGCAAGCCGGCGTCGACGTGAAGGCGGCGAGCGGCGGCTGGTACCGGGAGACCGGCTCCGGCATGGGCGCCACCCTCAACACCGGCGTGGGCATGGGGGCCTACGTGCTCGCCGACCGTGCGTCCTGGGCGGCCTTCGGCAACAAGGGCACGTTCAAGGTGGCGGTCGAGGGCGATCCGAAGCTCTTCAACCAGTATGGCGTAATGCTGGTGAACCCGGCGCGCCACCCGCGCGTGAAGGCGGGCCTCGGCCAGCAGTTCATCGACTGGCTCCTCTCCAAGGAGGGCCAGGCCGCGATCGCCTCCTACAAAATCGGCGGCGAACAGCTCTTCTACCCGAACGCCTCCACGGCGACGAACTGAAGGGAGTTCGCCTAGATCGACGCCTCCTTGCCGACTTTCGGCAGGCCTGCTGGTTGGACCTGGCGGGGGACCTCGGATCCTTGATCGACCGCCCTAGTTCATGATGAGGTCCTCGATGACCGGGTCTTTCTGAAATACAGCAAGGTCATTTTCGGAGATCGAACCGTTTTCCGACCCAGGATAGAGCATCTGTCGCAGTCGGATCCGTGGATTTCGATGCTTTTCGGGTGTCAGTTCCCGTACCTTCTGCACGGCATTGATAACCCCCAAGCGGCACTCTTCAACGAGAGTTTGGTCCGCATTGTTCTTCTTAAGCCAGTCTGCCTTTTGTCCATAGGCGGCAGCTATCCAGACGTACACCATCGCATCGACGACGTGGCCCGATTGAGACGTGATCGCCGCGGCTGCCTTCAACGCTTGATCGAAACTATCGGGTTGCTGGATGTACAAGGCTGTGAAGATGGATCGTCTGAGAATTTCATAGTCGTCGCCAAACTTCGTGCGCGCCTGAATCAGCGTGGACAGGGCGTCCCGCGGACGGCCCTGCGCACTCCTCACCTCCGCCAGACGGAGGTAATAGTCCAACTCTTTCGACCCTTCGGGATCCGCTATAACTTGGAGCCATTCGCTTTCTGCCGCCATATAGTTTCCCGACCTGGCGAAGGCGGCCGCTCGAGCAACCCTCTTCTTGAGTGTGTCGATTTCGCTGGCGGACGCGCTCAGGACAGCCTTGTCGGCCGGAATTGGCTGATTCCGAATCGTACTGATCGACAGCACTGGACGGATGTCACCGTTACCTTCTGCGGCTAGGAACTGGGGCGCAGAAGCCGCCTGCTGAAACTGCTCGTCGCTGACCGTGGCTTCCTTGTTATACCCTTCCTGTACCATCAACAGAGCTGTTATTCGCGTTCTCGTTTCGATATAGACGATCATGAAGCCGATGCCGAGAGCTACAGCCGTGATCGAAACATAGTATTGGCTGGCGGCGAGCGCCATACCACTTCTGAGCATTTGGGCATCATCAAATATTCTAGAGTACCGCTCGAGCGCGTCTGGCAGGCGCTGCAAATTTACAAGCCCAAGACCAACAAATATTTTTGTAAGCCAGTCCGATATCTGCTCAAGGTTACTGTTACTGTTTAGCAGAGCAGTCCTGTAAGAGGCACTCTCGGTCTCCGGCTCCGAGGGCGCCCTTTGGACCAGTCGTGGCACACCGAAGAGAAAGCCAAGGAAACCGCCAATTGTCAGCCAAGCGGCGGATACTCCGGCAGACAGCCCCATAGTCGCGAAAAAGAAAGCCGTCGACGAAGACCAGATACCCACAAAGGTCGAGTAAAGAACTATTACTGCCGCCAGAACGATCAGGCTCGCGATCGAAACCAACTCGATCCGGGATAACTGTCGAATCATTTGCTCGAAGCGAGCCTGACCAGGTACGGCAGACAAAGCCTCTTTTGTCATATTTACTCAATCCAAGGTACTATTAAACGAACTCAACCATCATATACGTGTCCTTCCGAAAAGGAAAGGCGGGCAATCGCCCGCCTTCCTGCCGATCGTAGGCTTCGAAGGCCTGATCTGAAGTCCTTACTCCGCCGGGGCCATGCGTCCGCCGGGGTGGACGATGGTGGGGTCCTTGCGGGTGATCTCCTCGACCCAGAGCGAGTGGTGCTCGCGGGCCCAGTTGAGGTCGACTTCGCCGGAGCCCATGGCGTCGAACGCGCCCTCCATGCCGACAGAGCCGATGTAGATATGGCCGATGATGACGGCGGTCACGACGCCGGCCAGGATGCCGTGGACCATCTGGGAGAGCTGCATCCCGGCCATGTCGGTGACGTAGAAGGGGAACATCAGCATGTAGCCGGAGGCCGCGATGGCGCCGCCGCCGAGGACGACCGTCCAGAAGATGACCTTCTGGCCGCCGTTGAAACGCCCCGCCGGGGGATGGCCCTTGGACAGGATCCCGCCGCCCTTGGCGAACCAGCCGAGGTCGGTGCCGTTCGGGATGTTGTCCTTGATCCAGATGAGCAGCATCAGTACCACGCCGAGCGCGAAGGGGAAGCTCAGGTAGTTGTGCGCCGTCTTCGCCATCTCGGAGACGATGTGGAAGCCCTGCGGGCCGACGATCGGCAGGAGCAGGTGCTTGCCGAAGGTGACGTTGAGCCCCGACAGGGCGAGGACGAGGAAGGAACTCGCGGTCAGCCAGTGGACGAAGCGCTCGAAGCCGCCGAAGCGTGTGATCGTGCGGTCGGAGCGGCCGGAGTCGATGCGGATCTTGCCGCGCACGAGGTAGAAGAGGACGCAGAGCGCCAGGCCGCCCAGGATGGCCGCGCCGGCGACCTTGGGCAGGGTCTCCTCGTGGAAGGCCCGCCATTCCCGGCCCTGCGGCTGGATCAGCGTGCCCGACTTGGCATCCGGGATCGAGACCCGGCCCTGCGCCTTCTGGAGTTCCTGGAGGAGCTGCTCCTCCTTCACGGCCGAGGCGGTCGGGTTGACGCTCTGGGCGGCGGCGGGTGCGGCGGCGAGCGTGGCGAGGCCGGCGGCGAGAAGGAGGCCGGCGGCGGCGGCGCGCAGACGATGGAGGATGGGGATCATGGTCCGAAGTCTCCCGAGGTCCGGGGCGGCGGGAGCGCGGTCCGCTGGGACCGGGCTCCCGGGGGGCATGGGCTTGGCGACGCCGGCCGTCAGACCGAGATCGTCTCCTTGTAGGCCGTCTTCCAGCCCCAGGCGCCGGAGCCGTAGCCGCGCTTCATGACGCGCTCCTTGTAGATCTCGGCGATGATGTCGCCGTCACCCGCCAGGAGCGACTTCGTCGAGCACATCTCCGCGCAGAGCGGCAGCTTGCCCTCCGCGAGGCGGTTGGCGCCGTACTTGACGTACTCCTCCTTGGAGCCGTCCGCCTCGGGACCGCCGGCGCAATAGGTGCACTTGTCCATCTTGCCGCGGGAGCCGAAGTTGCCGACCTTCGGGTACTGCGGGGCGCCGAAGGGGCAGGCGTAGAAGCAGTATCCGCAGCCGATGCAGATGTCCTTCGAGTGCAGCACCACGGCGTCGGCCGTGGTGTAGAAGCAGTCGACGGGGCAGACCGCCTTGCAGGGCGCGTCCGTGCAGTGCATGCAGGCCATGGAGATCGAGCGCTCGCCCGGCTTGCCGTCGCTGATGGTGACGACGCGCCGGCGGTTGATGCCCCAGGGCACCTCGTGCTCGTTCTTGCAGGCCGTGACGCAGGCGTTGCACTCGATGCAACGGTCGGCGTCGCAAAGGAACTTCATTCGAGCCATCGTTGCCTCCCTCACGCCGCCCGGATCTGGCAGAGCGTGACCTTCGTCTCTTGCATGGCGGTGACGGGGTCGTAGCCGTAGGTGGTCAGCGCGTTGACGCTCTCGCCGAGCACGATCGGGTCGGTGCCGGCGGGATAGTTCTTGCGCTGGTCCTCACCCAAGAACCAGCCGGCGAAGTGGAAGGGCATGAAGGCCACGCCCTTGCCGACCCGCTCGGTGACGAGCGCCTTGACGCGCGCCTTCGAGCCGCTCTCCGGGCCGGTGACCCAGACCCACTGCCCGTCCTTGATGCCCCGGTCGTTGGCGTCGGCCGGGTTGATCTCGACGAACATGTCCTGCTGCAGTTCGGCCAGCCACTTGTTGGACCGGGTCTCCTCGCCGCCACCCTCGTATTCCACGAGACGGCCGGAGGTGAGGATGATCGGGAACTCCAGCGAGACCTTCTTGTCGACAGCGGCCTTCTGCAAGGTCCCGCCAATGTTCTGCATGCGGAAGGACGCGAAGTCCGGCCGGGTCGGATACTTGGCGACGAGATCGGGACGCACCGTGTAGATCGGCTCGCGGTGCACCGGGATCGGGTCCGGCAGGTTCCAGGCGTTGGCGCGCGCCTTGGCGTTGCCGTAGGGCAGGCAGCCATGCGCGATGGCGACGCGCTGGATGCCGCCGGACAGGTCGGTCGCCCAGCTCACCGAGTCGATCGCATTGCCGCCGACGCGCTGGATCACGGCCAGTTCCTGTTCCGTGAGGTCCTTGTCCCAGCCGAGCTTCTTCAGGACCCCCATGGTGAACTCGGGGTAGCCGTCCTGGATCTCCGAGCCGAGCGACCAGGAGCCTTCGGCGAGGATGTTGTGCTTGACCTCCTTCTCCACCTCGGCGCCCGTGGCGTCCTTCTCCTTCACCTTGAGGACGCGCTCGACGCCGAAGCGGGCGCGGAAGGTGCCGCCGCCGTCCTTCACGTGCAGGTTCGTGTTGTAGAGGGTGTGGGTGCCGGGATGCTTCATCTCCGGCGGGCCCCAGCAGGGCCAGGGCAGGCCGTAGTAGTCGCCGGCGTTCGGGCCGGACTTGGCGCGCAGGGTGACGAGGTCGAAGTCGCCCTGGTTGGCCATGTGGGCCTTCAGGCGCTCCGGCGACTGGCCGCAGTAGCCGGTCGACCAGCCGCCCCGGTTGATCTCGCGCAGGATCGACTCGGGTTCCGGCTCTTCGCCGAACTTGCCCTTCACCGTCTTGATGTTCTTGAACATCCGGTCGGCGAAGCCGAGCTTCTTGGCGAACTCGTAGATGACCCAGTAGTCGTTGGCGCTCTCGAAGATCGGGTCGACGACCTTTTCGCCCCACTGGATGGAGCGGTTGGACGCGGTGCGCGAGCCGGCGCACTCGAACTGGGTCGAGATCGGCAGCAGGTAGGTGCCGTTCTTGCGGTTGGAGACGGCCGCGAAGGTGGTCGGGTGCGGGTCGCAGACCACCAGCAGGTCGAGCGCCTCGAGGCCCTTCACCATCTCGGGCATGCGGGTCACGGTGTTACCGCCGTGGCCCATGACGAACATGCCCTTGATGTTGTCGCGCTGGGCGAGCTTGTCCTTGGGCATGGTGACGGCGTCGAACCAGCGGGTCGTCGGGATGCCCGACTGCTCCATCTGCTTCACGTCCTTGCCGTCGGCGCCCTTGATGACGTCGAAGCGGCTCGCCAGCCAGTCGTACTCCACCTCCCAGACCCGCGACCAGTGCTTCCAGGCGCCCTCGGTCAGGCCGTAGTAGAGCGGCAGACTGGTGACGTCGAGGCCGAGATCGGTCGCGCCCTGGACGTTGCAGTGGCCGCGGAAGATGTTGGCGCCGGTGCCGTAGGCGCCGACGTTGCCGGTGGCCAGGAGGAGCGTGCAGTAGGCGCGCACGTTGGCGGTGCCGACCGTCTTCTGCGTGGCACCCATGCACCAGATGAGCGTCGAGGGCTTCTCGGTCGCGAACATCTTGGCGACCTTCTCGAGCTGCGCGCCGGGGACGCCGGTGACCCGCTCGACCTCGTCGGGCGTCCACTTCTCGACCTCCTTGCGGACGTCGTCCATGCCGTAGACGCGCTTGGCGATGAAGTCCTTGTCCTCCCAGCCGTTCTTGAAGACGTGCCAGAGGATGCCCCACATCACCGGGATGTCGGTGCCCGGGCGGATGCGGACGTACTCGGTCGCATGGGCGGCCGTGCGCGTCAGGCGCGGGTCGATGACGATCATGTTGGCGCGGTTCAGCTCCTTGCCGGTGAGCACGTGCTGGAGCGAGACCGGATGCGCCTCCGCCGGGTTGCCGCCCATGATGATCATGGTCTTGGCATTGCGAATGTCGTTGTAGGAGTTCGTCTGGGCGCCGTAGCCCCAGGTGTTGGCGACGCCGGCCACGGTCGTCGAGTGGCAGATGCGAGCCTGGTGGTCGACCGAGTTCGTGCCCCAGAAGGCGGCGAACTTGCGGAACAGGTAGGCGCCCTCGTTGGAGAACTTGGCGGAGCCGAGAAGGAACATCGAGTCCGGGCCAGACTTCTCGCGGATCGCGAGCATCTTGTCGCCGATCTCGCTGATGGCGTCCTTCCACTCCATGCGCTTCCACTGGCCGTCGACCAGCTTGAGCGGGTATTTCAGACGCCGGTCGCCGTGGACGAGTTCACGCACCGAGGCGCCCTTGGCGCAGTGCGAGCCGCGGTTGATCGGGCTGTCCCAGGCCGGCTCCTGGCCGACCCAGACGCCGTTCTGGACCTCGGCGATGACAGTGCAGCCGACCGAGCAGTGGGTGCAGATATTCTTCTTCAGCTCGACGGGCGCGCCGGGCGTCATCGGCCCGGCCTCGGCCTTGCGGACCGTGCCGAGCCCCAGCGAGCCCACGGCGGCCAGTCCGCCGGCGGTCAGGCCGGAGCGGCGCAGGAAGGCGCGGCGGTCCATGGTGCCGGCGGCGGCGGCGGCGGCGAACACCTCCCCGAGCCGGGTCGTGCGCTTCTCGGCGTCCTTGCGACGTGTCAGCATGGCGGCCCCCCTCAGTACTTGTTGACGCGGTAGAAGGCCTTCACATGGTCGGTGACCTTGTAGCGGGCCTTGACCTTCTCGTCCTCGGTTTCGGCGGCCCTGGCGGGCGCCGCGCCGGTGACGACGGCGGCCGCGCCGGCCGCTGCGGCGCCGGCGCCGAGCCCGATCGAGGCCAGGAAGCCGCGGCGATCCACACCCTCGGTCTTGTCAGCCATGGGATTTCCTCCTCCCCGTATTCCGGCGGGTCGTCGAGACCCGTCCTACCCAGTTCAGTGCGAGCGGGGCCCGCAATCCTTTGTTCCCCGGAAAGGCCGGGGCTCAGTCGAGCCCGCTCGCCTCCGCCTCGATTTCGAAGAAGACCCGAGCCACCTCGGCCACCGCCTTGTAGAAGCGGGCCGACGGGGCGCGGGCTATGTCGGCGAAGAGGCGCGGCGCCCAGGGCGCCAGGTGGCGCGCCCGGAAGGCCTCCGCCTCGACGGGGCCGCCCTGGAACAAGCCCAGGAGGAGGCCCGACATGATCTCGCAGAGCGTGGCCGCGTGGTCCTCGGGATCCATGCCCTGCCCCGAGCGGACGATGCCGAGGCGCGTCATGTCGGCCCGCACCTTGGCTAGCGGCCGCTCGTTCAGGAAGCCGGTCAGATAGTAGGAGGCGTAGGGCAGCACCTCGCCGCGGCCGACGCCGATGAAGAGGTCGAAATACTCCGTCTCCACGTCGTCCGCGTCGGCCCGTGCCGCAGCGTCTGCCAGGACGGCGTGGGCGCGGCCGAGCGCGGTGTCGTCGCCCGCGAGCCGGGCGAGACGCCGCAGCAGCGAGGCGGAGGGCGCGGCGCGCAGGAGGGTGGCCAGGAGCAGGTATTCTTCGCCGCGGGCGCGATCGAGGGGGTCGACGTCGGGATCCGGTTCCATGCCGCGGGCTTCGCTGGCCTCCGATAAGACGGGGTAGAGGTCGGGCCGCAGGACGGAGCGGTCGATGCCGGAGACGAGTTCGACCGAGATGACGCGCTCGGCCGGCACACGGGACCAGTTCGACACGGAGGGCTGCGCGATGCCGAGGGCGCGCGCGAGCATTCCGACGCCGCCGGCCGCCTCGATCGCCTGCTTCAGGCCCTCGTCACGCATAGACCGCCCGCATGGAACCTTTGCACCCCTGACCCGGTTCTCTGGAGTCGTTCTAGGTCGCGGGAGATTACGCGGCTACGCCTGCGCGAGGCAATAGCCTCAGGCTATCTTTTCCTGACCGGGCAACGCATTTCCGTGTCGGCGCCGTCGTCGAGTTGTCGTTTCCTGGGTCCGGGCATCGGAGACGGCCGTCTCAAATGCCTGAAGCATGGGAATCGCGTCCTTATCTGGCCTCGCTAGACTTTTGTCGGACGACGTCGTGCTTTGTGCAGCGCGGCAAGAGGCAGCGGCGCCCGCCTGCAGGGGCGGTTCTATTGAATTTTCCGATAAGGTTCCTTCGACACTACGTTCGAGGGCACCGTCTTCACGATGCAGACTTTCGTCCTGCGCGGCTGACGGTTCGGTCAGACTTTCGTTGGCTTCGACGTCGGCCTCGCTGCCTCCCCCCAGGATGCGGGCGGCCATGCGGACGACGTCGGTGGTCGGGTCGAGTGGGCCGAACACCTGGTTGCCGCCCGGGGCATTGAAATCCCAGTCGTAGTCGGCGAGGCCGACGAAATCCCGGATCACGGGGTCGGCCGCCCAGGCGCGGCGCAACGCCGCATTCCGCAGGTCCGGCGGCACCTCGCGCCGGAGGAAGTCCGTGACGTCGGTCTCGGCCGTGATCTCGTCGAGCGACGGCAGCCTGGCGAGATCGAAGGGCTCCTCCTCCCCGGCCGGCGCGGCCGCGGGCGTGCCCGACGCCGGGGCGGCGTCCACGGGCTCCACAGGGGCGGCCAGGTCCGGGGCGGCCTCGGCGCCGGCCTTGCGCTTCAGCCGCGACCAACGGGAGAGGAAGCCGGGTTCGTCGGTCATTCGCCGTCGATCCCGCAGGCCGGCGTGGCGGGCGTGCGCAGCGCCAGCGCCTCCGGGTCGGCCCGGTCCCGGCGGCGTTTCACGAAGGCGCGCTCGACATGGTGCTCGGCCACGTAGGCGGCGAGGGCCGCGGCGATCTCGGCCGGCATGGGCACGACGTCGACCACCTGGTCGCCGGCCTCCGTGAGGGCCTCGCCCTCGGCCGGGTCGAGCGTCACCGCCACCACCTCGACGGGCGGCTCGGCGCCGTCGGGACGGAGCGCGACCCAGATCCGCGGGGCGCCGCTCTCCAGGTTGTCGCGGTAGTAGGCGGTCTCGGTGCGGTGCAGAGAGAGGGAGACCGGGCCGGCGTAGAATCGTTCGGTCAGGCCCTCGATGCCGAGGGGCGTCCACGGGGCCGCCTCGGCGGGTGCCGGCAACAGGGCGACCGGGCGCCACAGCACCTCGCCCCAGCGGCTGGTCGGCTGGACGCGGCCGACCACGAGGCCGGCGAGGAGGACGACGCGGGGGTCGGCCGGGGTCGGGGCGTCCTGCATGGCGGTGCTCCTCAGGCGACCGTCGCGGCGGCCAGCGGCAGGCCGGTGACGAGGTTCTGCGGCTTCATGCGGACGATGCGGTTGCGGTCCGCGGCGAGGATGAGCCAGACGGGCCGGCCGGCCAGGTCGGGGCGGACCCGTGCGCGGTCGAGGATCTCCATGCGGAAGAGGGCGACCACGCGGTTGCGGTCCTCCTCCGGAATGGCGGCGCCGGTCCAGAGGGCGTTGCCGATGCGGGTCGCCTCGGCGTCGAGGCCGACGAACCAGACCCAGGACGGGTCCTCCACCCGCTCGACCGGCTCGACCGCCACTTCCAGGTCGAGCAGGTGGCGCACCCAGCGCTCGACGGCGCGGGCAAGGCCGGCGCGGGCCGGGCCGCCGTGGCGGAAGTCCTGGACCATGTCGAAGGCGTCGGAGCGGTCGTACCAGCCGTGCGCGTTCTCGACGGTCATCACGTCGAGCTCCTTGGCCCGGGCCTCGCCGAACATGGCGACGAGGGGAGAATTGTGGTCCAGGACGTCGTCGCCGTCGACCAGTTCTTCGTCGGCGAGGAGGAGCGTGCCCTCGTGAAGGGTCAGCCGTTGGGGGCGGAAGAACATCTCGGCCGCGCGCAGCACGAAGGGGTCGGCCTCGTCGTCGAGGGCGTTGCGCAGGATGGCGTGGACGAGCTGGTTCAGGAAGAGAGGCGGGATGCCTGCGGCGCCGCCCTCGACGATGCGCCGGTAGGCGGCCTCCAGGGTCGGCGCGGCGACCAGCCGGTCGCGGAAGCCGACCAGGAAGCGCCAGTTCTCGCGCGCGTCCGCATCGGCCATCGCGGCGATGTCCTCCGGTGCGACCGGGTCGCGCGGCGCGATCTTCAGGCGGGCCCAGAGCAGGCGCTCGGCGTCGCAGGCCTCGGGCGGCGGGACCACCTCGGGACGCGCCAGATAGGCCTTGAGGAACTCGTCCGTGACCGCGAGGCCGCCCCCCTCGGTGCGGTCGAGCAGGTGGTGGCCCGAGGAGATCCAGAAGTCGTGGGCGTGCATCAGGGGCTCTTTCCCAGCGCCATGAGGTCGACCTGCTCCTCCACGTCCTCGCCCTCCACCTCGACAAACTCGAAGGCGCGGAAGGCGCCGTTCTGGATGTCCGGATCGCGGCGGCCGGGCTTCAGGGTGCGGTAGCGTTCGCGCAGCGCGCCGTCCTCGACGGTCCGGTGCAGGGCGACCAGGGTCTCGGGCGGGTGGTCGCAGAGCGAGGCCGTGAAGGCGATCTCCTCCTCGGCGGCGGCGCGAGCGGCCTGCGGGGACGGAGCGCCGTGAGCCTCGAGAAGATGGCGGGCGAGGGCCTCGACCGCGGCCTCCCGCTCGTCCTCGCGCGCCTCGGTGACGATGGCGAGGGTGGAGGAACCGAAGGAGGACAGGCCGAGGAAGCCGGCGCGGAAGGCCTGGCGGGCCTTGCCGTCGAGGCGCGCGGGATCGCAGTCCCAGAAGCGGAAGCCGCCGGGAACCGCCCACTCGCCGGGCTCGGCCGCCCGGTCGAACACGAAGGTGTCCGAGGGGTCCAGCCGGATGGTGCGCAGGAGCTTCAGAGCCATGGCAGGCCGGTCTCCGGATCGAGCCATGTCGGCCGGGCGAGGAGGGGCAGGAGGGCGCTGCGCTCGGCCGCGGCGCCCTCGCCGGCGGCGCGCGGGCGATGCACGAGCAGGTCCCCGTTGACGTCCAGGCCGCGGCGCTCGGCGCCCTGGCGAGGCAGGCGGGCGAGCCAGCGCTCGCCGATGCGACGGAAGCCGCGGTCCTGCCATTCGTGCACGTGGACCATGAGATGGCGGGCGAAGCTCTCCACCAGCGCCTTGGTGTCGATCTCCTCGAAGCCCTCGGTCTCCAGGCTCGTGCCGACCAGCCAGTCGCCGGCCTCGGCGCGCGCGCTGACGAAGGTGCGGACCATGGCGCCGAAGACCATGAAGGGCGGCGGGGCGTCCTCGGGGGCGCCCTCCGGCCAGCCGATGCGGCCACCGCCGACCAGGCCTCGGTCGAGCAGCAGGGCGTCCGGCCAGCGCATCTCGATCGACTTCTCGGGCGGGCAATGGGCGGCCAGCGCGTCGGCGAGCGCGTTCAGGCCGAGATAGAGGACGCGGCGGGCGCCGGCGAGGGGCTCGTCGGGCTCCAGCACGACGGCGATCTCGACGAGGTCGAAGCGGCGGACCCAGACGAGCGTGCCAGCCCCGGCTTCGGCGCCGATCGCCATGGCGTGCGCGAAGGCGTCGCCGAGCTCACGGAGCGTGACGGTTCGGAAGACGGGCGGCAGGTCGAGGGGCGGCTCCGCGATGGCGCGGGTCACGGGCGCGGCGCTCCGGATCTTCGAGGTTGCATTCGAGCCCGGCGCTGGCCGACGGCTTTTTGGCCGCGCTGGCGCTGGGCTTCCTCCTGGCGCAGGATATATAGGCGCATCGTAAGGCGCGGCGATAGCACAAGATCGCGCCCGGGTCAGGGACGTCGAACATGGATATCGGCCGCGGGACGGTGATCGTCTGCTCGTGCGAGGACACGATGGACCCCGATGCGGGGACCATCGCGCGCGGATGCGGGGCGGGGCGCGTCAAGACGGCGCAGCAGCTCTGCCGGGCGGAGATCGACCTCTTCCGCGCCGAGGCGGGGCGCGGCGCGCCGCTCATGGTCGGCTGCACCCAGGAGGCGCCGCTCTTCCGCGAGACCGCAGAGGACATGGGCTTCTCCGCCCCCCTCGCCTTCGCCAACATCCGCGAGACGGCGGGCTGGTCCGCGGACGCGGCGCGGGCGGGGCCGAAGATGGCGGCGCTTCTGGCGGCGGCGGCCGTCGAGGTGCCGCCCGCCAAGGGGGTCGAACTCACGAGCGAAGGCGTGGTCCTCGTCTACGGGCGCGACGAGGTCGCGATCGAGGCGGGACGACGCCTGGCGGACGTGCTCGACGTGACCGTGATTCTCACGCGCCCACGCGACGTGCCGCCGCCGCGGCGGACGGACTTCCCGGTCCACAAGGGGACGGTCCGCACCCTGCGCGGCGTCCTCGGCGGGTTCGAGATCACCCTCGACGACTACGCCCCCCCGTCCCCGTCCTCGCGCGGCGCGCTCGCCTTTCCGCCCGGCCGGAACGGGGCGGTTTCCAAGGCCGACATCCTCCTCGACCTCTCGGGCGGGCCGTCGCTGGTCCCCGCCGCCGACCTGCGCGACGGCTACATCAAGGCCGACCCGGGCAGCCCCGCGGCGGTGGCGGAGGCCTGCCTGAAGGCGGCGGCGCTGGTCGGGACCTTCGAGAAGCCGAGATACATCGCCTTCCGGGAGGATCTCTGCGCCCACTCCCGCTCGCGCATCGTCGGCTGCCGCCGCTGCCTGGACCTGTGTCCGACGGGCGCCATCACGCCGGCCGGCCCGCATGTGGCGATCGATCCGCAGATCTGCGCGGGCTGCGGGGCCTGTGCGGCGGCCTGCCCGACCGGGGCGGCGAGCTACGACCACCCGGCCGCGGACGTCACGCTCGCCCGGCTCCGCGCCCTCTTGACCGCCTACCGGGCGGCCGGCGGGGAATGGCCGGTCGTGCTGGTCCACGACGGCGACCACGGCGACGACCTGATCGACGCGGCGGCGCGCTTCGGCGCGGGCCTGCCCGCGAACGTACTGCCGCTCGGGGTCAACGAAGTGACCCAGGTCGGGCCGGAGTTCGCGGCGGCCGCCTTCGCGTACGGGGCGGCGGGCGTTCGCTTCCTCACCCGCGCCCGGCCGAAGCACGACGTCTCGGGCCTGGAGCGGACGGCGGAGCTCGGCGCGATCCTGGCCGGCGCCCTCGGCTACGGCACGGGCGGCGTCGGCATCCTGGCGACGGACGATCCGGACGCGCTGACGGCCGCACTCGCGTCCCTGCCCCTCGGGGCGACCGCGCCGCGCCCCTCGGCCTTCGCGGCCGCGGGGGGCAAGCGCGAGATCCTGGCGCTCTCGTTCCGGGAGATGCACAGGGTCGCGCCCGAGCCGGCCGACCTCGTGGCGCTGCCGGCCGGGGCGCCGTTCGGCCGGGTCGACGTCCGGGTCGACGGCTGCACGCTCTGCCTCGCCTGCGTGTCGGCCTGCCCGACGGGCGCCCTCAAGGACAATCCGGACCGGCCGATGCTGCGCTTCGACGAGGCCGCCTGCGTGCAGTGCGGGCTCTGCGCGGCGACCTGCCCCGAGAAGGTGATCACGCTCGAGCCGCGGATCAATTTCCCCGCCTTCGGGGCGCCTCCGGTGACGATCAAGGAGGAGGAGCCCTTCTGCTGCACCGAATGCGGCAAGCCGTTCGGCACGAAATCGGCCATCGACCGGGTGGTGGCGAAGCTCGAGGGCCGGCACTGGATGTTCTCCGGCGCGAACGCCTCGCGGCTCGCGTTCCTGAAGATGTGCGAGGACTGCCGCGTGCAGGCCGCCACAAACGCCGCGGTCGACCCCTATGCGGCCAAGGAGCGACCGCCGGTCAGGACCACCGAGGACTACATCCGCGAGCGCGAGGCGGGGCGGCGGGCCGCCGAGGCGGCGGAGGGCGAGAGCTGACCGGCGCGGCTCAGCGGGTCGCCTTCTCGAGCCAATCCACGAGCGCCTTGCGGTCGGCGGCATCGCCGATCGTCTGCTCGGGCATCTTGGTCCCGGGCGTGTAGGCGGAGGGGCCCACCTCGAAGAGCTTCGCGACGGTCTCGGGCGTCCACACGATGTCCATGGACTTCAGCGCCTCGGAATAGAGATAGCCGGGCACCGAGGCGATGCGGCGGCCGAAGAGGCCGTGCAGGGTCGGCCCGGCGCGGTTGCCGTCCTCGGGGGTCAGCGTGTGGCAGGCCCGGCAGGCGCGGAAAACGCGCTCGCCACGCTCGGCGACGGCGTCCGGGGCGGCGTCGCGCGGCTCGGGCAACACCGGGTCGAGGGGCCGGCCGGTCACCGGGTTCCAGCGGCGGACGAGACGGTCGGCGCCGCCGGTGAAGAGGGTTCGGCCGTCGCGCGCGAAGGCGAGAGACCAGACCGGCAGGCCCGGGCCGACCAGGGTGGCGGTCGGGGTTCGGGTGGCCCGGTCGACGATGGCGACGGTGCCGCGCAGGCCCGCGGCGGCCAGACGGGTCCCGTCGGGCGAGATCGCCAGGGAGGTGACGGGCGTCTGCATGACCTCCAGGTCCAGCGGAGCGCCACCGCCCGGGGTCACGACATGGAGCCTGCCGTCCGCCCCGGCCGCGATCGCCTCCCCGTCGGGGGCGAGCACGAGGCCGTTGAGGGGGGCGGGAAGCGTCAGTACCGTTCCGGCCCCCGTGCCGTCGAGCGGCCAGGTGCGGAGCGTGGCGTCGTAGCCGGCGGAGACGACGGCGCGCCCGTCGGGCGTGAAGGCGACGCCGTTGACGTTGTCCTGGTGGCCTTCGAAGCGGCGGATCTCGGCGCCGTCGGCGAGGCGCCAGACGCGCACCGTGCGGTCCCAGGCGGCGGAAGCCAGCAGGGCTCCGTCGGGCGAGGCCGCCAGGGCGACCACCGGGCCCTGGTGCCCGGTGAGGACGCGCTGCGGCTCGGCGGAGCCCGCCGACCAGACGACCACCCGCCCGTCCTCGCCCGCCGAGGCGAAGCGGCCGTCCGGCAGGGCCGCCAGGGCGTGGACGGGACCCTCGTGGATGCGCAGCACGGCCGCCGCGGTCTCGTCCTTCTGGGCCCAGCGGATCACGGAGCTGTCGAAGCCGGCCGTGACCAGCGCGTCCGGCAGCGCCGGCTCGACGATGGCGCGCACCGGGCCGCCGTGGCCCCGGTAGACCGCGGCAGCGGGGGCGGCGGCGAGGAGGCCGGCGGCCAGGGCCGCGGCGACGGCCGCCGCCCTCATTTCGGCTCCAGGCCGAGCGCGCCGAGGCGCGCGCGCACCCGCGGGTCGGCGAGCGCCTCCAGGAAGGCGCGGACGGCGGGACGCTCCCGGCGCGCGTCGACCAGGACGAAGTCGTATTCCTCCTCCACGAGCGGCAGGAAGCCGAGGCCGTAGAGGCCGGCGACAGTGGAGATCGACAGGCCCCAGTCGGCGGAGCCGCGGGCGACGGCGGCGGCGACCGCGTTGTGGGACTTCGGCTGGTTCCACCAGCCCTTCGGGCGCAGGCCGCCGAGCTCGCGGTCCATCAGGGCGCGCGTGCCGGAGCCGACATTGCGGTTGACCATGACGAGGTCCGGGTCGGCGGCCGCCGCGGCGATCGCCTCCATCGCCGGCCGACCCTCGAAGCGGGGGTCGCCGGGGCGGAAGACCACGCCCTGCATGCGTCGCCAGCCGGGAACGAGGCGGAGGCCCGGGACCAGGAAGGGCTCGTTGTAGGTGCCGGAGCGCGGGTCGAAGAGGTGCACGGGGGCGATGTCGCACTCGCCGCGACGGGCGGCGGCGAGGCCGGCCGCGGAGCCGAGCGCCAGGATGCGGAGCCGGAAGCCGCGGTCCGCGACCCGGGAGGCGACCACGTCGAGACCAAGGTCGTGGCTGCCGGCGACGATCAGGTCGGGGGCCTCCACGGCGCCGCCGAACAGGTGGACGCGGACGGGCGAGCCGGCGTCGACGGCGTCGGTCAGCGCCGGCACCTCGACGAAGCCGTCGGCCTGGGTGAAGGCCGTGACGGCGCCCGATCCCTTGGCGGTCGGGACCGCGGCGAGCGCACCGTCGGGCCGCTCCACCAGACTGACCATGACGTATTCGGTGCGTCCCCGCTCCGAGGCGAGGCGCGTCGGCAGGATCGCGTCGACCTCCGCCTCGCGGCGCGGCCCGAGCCCCGCCATCCGGCGGATCACCGGCACGGCGAAGCTGTGGAAGGTGAACATGGCCGAGGTCGGGAAACCGGGCAGGACGACGAGCGGACGGCCCCGCACCTTGGCGAGGCAGAGCGGCTTGCCGGGCTTCAGCGCGACGCCGTGGACCAGGATGCCGGGTTCGCCCAGGCGGGCGATGACGCGGGTGGAGAGGTCGCCGGCCCCCTTCGAGGTGCCGCCCGAGAGGACGACCATGTCGGCCGTCGCCAGGGCGCGCTCCATGGCGTCCGTCAGGGCGTCCAGGTCGTCGCGCACGATTCCGAAGGGGCGCGGGTCGCCGCCGTTCTCGGCCACGGTGGCGGCGATGACGGCGCCGTTGGCGTCGTAGATGGCGCCCGGCCGAAGCGGCTCGCCCGGCGGAACGAGTTCGTCGCCGGTCGACAGGACGGCGACGACGGGGCGCCGCACCACCGGCACCACCGCGATCCCGACCGCGGCCATCTGGGCGATCTCGCGGGCGCCGACGAGGGTGCCGGTCCTGAGCATCAGTTCGCCGCGGGCGATGTCGGAGCCGGCCGAACCGATGAACTGGCCGGGCGCCGCCGGGCGGCGGAGCACGACGACGGGGCCGTCCGGCGTCTCCTCGACCTCGGTCGCCTCGACCAGCACGACCGCGTCGGCGCCGCGCGGCAGGTTGGCGCCGGTGGCGATGACGGTGGCGGTCCCTTCGGCGACCTCGATGCGGGACGGCGTTCCGCAGGCGAGGACCTCCGGATTGAGCGCGAGGCGCCGCGGGCTCCCCTCCGAGGCGCCCTCCGTGTCGACGGCCCGCAGCGCGAAGCCGTCGACGACGGCCCTGTCGAAGGGCGGCGCGTCGACCGGCGCGTGCAGGTCGCCGGCGAGGACGCGGCCGAGGGCGTCGAGCAGGTCGACGTCCTCGGCGCCGAGCGGAGCCGGTTCGACGGCGGCCAGGAAGCGCCGCATCGCCTCGTCGCCGTCGACCACCTCGAGGAACTGCTCCTGGCGGGCCACCGCTGCGAGGCGGCCGGCGGCGAGCGGGTCGGCGGCCACGGTCACGGCGCGGCTCCGGCGAGGGCCTCGAAGGCCACGAGGGCGCCGGCCTGGTAGCCCTCGAGGTTCGGCGGGACGGTCACGAAGCCGTCCGCGCGGGCGAGGCGCCCGAGCGGCAGGCCGGCGCCGCCGAGAGGCTCCAGCCGGCCGTCGGCGAGGACGACGAAGACGATCTCGGTCATGCCGATGGTGGAGACCACCTTGCGGGCGAGCGGCAGGAGCGGCGGCGGCGGTGCCTCGCGGGCGCCGGCGAGGCGGGCCGCGATCGGGCGGCCGAGGGCGAGCCAGGCCGCGAGCGCGGCGTCGAGCCGGCCGGGCAGCATCAGGACCGCCATGTCGGGCGCGGCGGCGATCGCGGCCGTCTCGCCGGGAGAGAGCGCGACGCCGTGGGCCAGGACCTCGGCGGCGCGCGCCACGCCGTCGACGGTGCGGTCGGTGGTGCCGAGGCCGGTGCCGCCGATGGTGACGACGAGATCCACCGCCGCGTCGGCGACGGCGGCCGCGATGGCGTCGGGATCGTCGGGCACGTGGCGGCGCGCGGCGAGCGAGAGGCCCGCCCGGGCCGCGTGGGCGGCGATCAGGTCGGCGGCGGCCTCCGGCCCCTCCCCGTCTCCGGTGGTGACGATCCGGGCGCTCGGCCGCCGAACAGCGGCGAAGTCGATGCCGCAGGCGCGAGCCGCGGCGAGCGCCAGCGGGGCCAGACGGACGCCGGCGGGCAGGATCGGGGCATACTCCTCGGCGTCGTAGCCGCGCTCGCGGACGCCGTCGCCCCGGGCGGCCGATCCGGTCACCTCGACGAGGCCGGCGATCTCCTCGACCGCCTCGGGCGGCAGCACGGCGTCGGCGCCGGCCGGCATGCGCTCGCCGGCCTCCACGGCGGCCGGGCGCTCGGGGAAGAACACCGGGGACGACGGCGCCGCCCCCAGGGCGGCATCGGCCGGCACCGCGTAGCCGTCGCGGGACGCCACCGGCCAGGGCGGGCACGGGCCCGGCGGCGACAGCGGTTCGGCGAGGACGAAGCCGGCCGCGCCGGCGAGCGGCACGCGCTCCGGCACGACGGGCGCGAGGCGAGGAGCGAGGGCGGCGAGCGCGGTCTCGAGCGGTGCGAGGCTTCGGATGCGGCGGGGGCTCGGGACAGCGTCCAAGGCGATCTCCTTCGGGCGTGATCCTAGTGCCGCGGCGGCGGGGATCAATGGGGCGGCTGGACCCGGCAGGGCCGAGACCCGATATTCAGACGATGACGCGCCCGCTCTTCCTCGACCACCACTCCACGACCCCGCTCGACCCGCGCGCCTTCGAGGCGATGCGGCCCTTCTTCGAGGCGGCCTTCGGCAATCCGCATTCGGCCGACCACGCCTACGGGTGGGAGGCGGAGGCGGCGGTCGAGGCGGCGCGGCGGGACGTCGCGGCGCTGATCGGCGCCCGGCCGGGGGAGATCGTCTTCACCTCCGGGGCGACGGAATCGAACAACCTGGCGATCCGCGGGGCGGCGGCGCGGCTGCCCGAGGGACGGCGGCACCTGGTCGCGAGCGCGATCGAGCACCCTTGCGTGGCCGCCGTGATGGACCTGCTCGAAGGCCGGGGCTTCCCGGTGACCCGGGTGATGCCGGACCGGGACGGCATCGTCTCGGCGGAGGCGGTCGCGGCGGCGATCCGGCCGGAGACCGGGCTCGTCAGCGTGATGGCGGCGAACCACGAGATCGGCACCCTGCAGCCGATCGGCGACATCGGGGCCGTGACACGGCCGCGCGGCATCGTCTTCCACTCGGACGCCGCCCAGGCGGCGGGCAAGGTTCCCCTGGCGGTCGAGCCGGCGGGCGTCGACCTCCTCTCGCTCTCCGCGCACAAGATGTACGGGCCGAAGGGAATCGGGGCGCTCTACGTCCGGCGCGGGGTGGGCCTGGAGCCGCTCTTCGCGGGGGGCGGCCAGGAACGGGGCCTCAGGTCGGGAACCGTTCCGGCGCCGCTGGCCGTCGGCTTCGGCGCGGCGGCCCGGATCGCGCGGGCCGAGATGGCGGAGGAGGCGGATCGGCTGCGCGGCCTGCGGGACCGCCTCCTCGACAGGCTTTCGGCGGCGATCCCGGGGGTCGCGGTCAACGGCAGCCTGACGGCGCGCCTGCCGCACAATCTCGACCTCCGCCTGCCGGGGGTCGTCGCCGTGGACCTGATCCACGCGCTGAAGGACCGGGTGGCGATCTCGGCCGGGTCGGCCTGCGCGTCGGCCAGCCTGGAGCCCTCCCCGGTCCTGCGAGCAATCGGCCTTTCGGACGAGGAGGCGCTCGCCTCGATCCGGATCGGGCTCGGCCGCTGGACGAGTGCGGAGGACGTTGACCGCGCCGCCGCCGCCATCGCGGAGGCCTGGGCGGCGCTGACCGGGCAGGCCTGTCGGGTCGAATTCGAGGCTTGAGGTTCACGGTCGGTCAACGCTGTCCGACCGTCGGCGACATGGGAATGCCGGAAAAACGCCGTGTTCAGCGGGAGTTCAGTTCACTGGCCTATGAATCGGGCGAGTTTCGGCGGCCGTGGCACGGCCGATGCTTGTCGCGCGCGACCATGCCCGTCATGATGCGCCGACGTTGCCGGACGGCGAATCCGCCGCTGCCGAAGTCGTGTTGTGGAGCGGCTGCGGAGCCCGGTCTCGACCTCCGCCGACGCAGGGCCGGGTGCCGGCCTCGGGGAGTTCGATGAAAGACCCGCGCTATCCTTTCGCCCTCGACCTCGGCAGCGAGGTGGGCGGCTATAGGATCGAGAGCGTTCTCGGAGCCGGCGGCTTCGGGATCACCTATCGCGCGTTCAACGAAGTCACCCACAAGACCGTGGCCATCAAGGAGTTCTACGTCCGCGACATCTCCTCGCGGGCCGGCCAGACGGTGATCGTCGACAAGGATATCTCGGAGGGCACCTACGAGTACGCACTGAAGAAGTTCCAGGACGAGGCGCTGGCCGTCGTGTCGCGCTTCGCGCACCCGTACATCATTCGGGGCGAGAACTTCATCAAGGCGAACAACACCTCGTACATGATCATGGAATACGTCGACGGCGTCAGCCTGGAGGAGTGGCTGACCCAGCGCGCGGCGCCGCCCGGCGAGGAGGAGATCCGGCCCTTCTTCGAGAAGCTCTTTACCGCGATCGACTACGTGCACAGCCAGAACACCATGCACCGGGACATCACGCCCCGGAACATCATGGTGCGAATCAACGGCGAGCCGGTGCTGATCGACTTCGGCGCGGCGGGCCACGGCATCGACCGCGGCCGTTCGTCCAAGATGGTGGCGCAGATGCGCTACGCTCCGCCGGAGCAGACCGACGAGAGCGGGCCGGGCGTGCACGGCCGCTATACCGACCTCTTTTCGCTCGGCGGCGTGCTCTACCGGACCGTGACCGGGCGCCTGCCCGTGCCGCCGACGACGCGGCTCACCCGCATCGCGCGGCGGAGCGGGGACAATTCCGATCCGCACGTACCGACCGCCGAGGCCGTGCCGGACCCGACGCTCTTCTCTGAGAAATTCCTTCTCGGCGTCGACAAGTGTCTCAGGCTCGACGAGGAGGAGCGGCCGCAATCGATCGCGGAACTTCGGTCGGACCTCGGCTGGGCGCCGCCGTTCGAGGGCGCCCGGCCCGCGCCGGTCCCGTACGAGCAGCCGACGATGGTGATCACCGGCGAGGGAACGCGCCTCCTGGCGGCCCAGGACCGGCCGCCCGCGCCGCCGGCGCAGCCGTCGAGCCCGCTCGCGCCCTCCCAGGCGGTCCCCTACGGGGCGACCGTGGCGGTGCACAGGCCGGCCTACCAGGCCACCACGACCCAGCCGCTCGGCCCCGTCGAGGCCGCGGTCACGGCGCCGACGCGCGAGACCTCGGGTCCGCCGCAGGGCTACCGCCCGCAGGCGCCCGTGCCCGGTCCGGCGGAGGTCGCGCCGCCCAAGGCGGGGGGCGGGCGCAAGTGGCTGGTGGCGGGCGTCGCCGCGGTGGCGATCGGGGCGGGCGGCCTCGCGGTCGCGTGGCCGATGCTGATGCGCACGATGACGGAGATCGGCGGGCCGCGCACGGTCTCGCCCTTCACCATGGCGGCGAATGTCGACGGACGGACGATCGTGCTGACCGGTTTCGCACCGAGCGATGCGGCCCGTGCGGCGATCGGCGAGGCCGCGCAGCGCGGGGCGCCGGACCTGCGGGTCGACAACCGCCTGGAGGTCGCCAACGGCGCGCCCCCGGCCTTCTCGGAGCGGGCGGCCTTCGCGGCCGGGCGGCTCGGGCGGCTGGCGCGCGGGTCGGTGAAGATCGAGGGCGACCAAGTGGCGCTCGAGGGGACGGCGGCGAGCCCGGAGGCCTGGCAGGCGCTGGAGCAGGACCTGGCGGCGACGCTGCCGGGCGGCGGCCGGGTCGACGCCCAGGTGCGCCCGGCCGCGGTGGCCCCTTACGTGTTCCAGGCGCAGACCGGCCGGGATGGGGTCTCCCTCACAGGCTACGTGCCGAACGGCGAGGCCCGCGCCAGGCTGCGGAGCGCCGCCGAGCGCGCCGTGCCGGGTACGGCCCTGCGCGACGACAGCCGCATCGCCGACGGCGAGCCGGCGGGCTTCGCGGACACGGTCGCGTTCCTGCTGCCGCGGCTCGCCGACCTCGGCGAGGGCCGCATCCTTCTGTCCGGGCAGACCGTCACGATCGAGGGGCGGGCGCGGAATGCGGAGGCCTACGAGCGGGCCTCGACGCTCGACCCGGCCACGGTGCCGGGGTCGCCGCGGGTCAGCGTCAACGTGGTGCCGCCCGCCGTCTCGCCCTTCGAATGGTCGGCGACCTACGACGGCCAGTCGGTGGTGCTGCGCGGCTACAGCCCCTCGAGGGAGGTGCGGCGGGACCTGATCGCGGCGGCGAACCAGGCCCTGCCGGGCGTCGGCGCGCGCGACGAGACGCAGATCGCCGACGGCGCCCCGCCGGACTTCGCCCGCGCGGCGCGCTTCGCGCTCGACGTGGTCCCGAAGCTCGCGCGGGGGCGCATCGCCATCTCGGGCGACGCCATCACGATCGAGGGGGCGGCGCGCAACCCGGCCGACTTCGCGACCCTGACGCGGACGCCCGGCACCGCGCTGCCGCCGAACTTCCGGGTGACCCAGAACGCCGTCAACGCGCCGAGGATCTCGCCCTACCCGTTCACGGTGTCGGTCGGGTCCGGGCTCGTGCGCCTGACGGGCTTCGTGCCCTCGGACGCGGCGCGCAAGGACATCGCGGCGGCGGTCCAGGCGAGCCTGCCGGGGGTGAAGGTCACGGACGAGACCCAGATCGCGGACGGCGCGGCCGAAGGATTCGTGGCGGCCGTCCGGTTCGGCCTCGGGCAGGCGGGGCGGCTGGCGGCCGGCCGCGTCTCGTTCGACGACGGGGCGATCGCGATCGACGGCACGGTCAAGACCATCGACGACCTGAAGCCGCTCAAGGACGCGGCGCGGGCGGCCCTGCCGCGCGGCTTCTCGGTGTCCCGGGTGACGATCGGCTCGCGCGCGGACGTGCCGGCCCAGGATTGCGACCGGCTCGCTCTGCCCAACGACCATCCGGACAGGCCGCAGGGCGAGGCCGGGGTGGAGCTCGCGCAGGTCGATGCCGCCCGGGCGGTGCCGGCCTGCCAGTCGGCGACCCAGACCTATCCGAACGTCCGGCGTTTCTTCACCGCTCTCGGCTTCGCGCTGCAAAAGCGGGGCCAGAGCGCGGACGCGGTGCGCGAATACCGGCGGGCCGCCGAGGCTGACGATCCGGTCGCGCTGAGCCTGCTGGCCGGCGCCTACCGGGAGGGCCTCGGCGCGCCGCAGGACCTCGGCCAGGCCTTCGACCTCTACAACCGCGCCGCGGCACTCGGGAACGCCAGCGCGACGCACGCGATCGGCTGGATGTTCGAGAACGGGCTGGGACGGCCCGTCGACCCGGTCAAGGCGGCGGAGTGGTACCAGAAGGCGGCGGCGCTCGGCAGCGCGGAGAGCTACGCGCAGCTCGGCTGGCTGGCCCAGAACGGCCTCGGCCGCAAGGTCGACTACGCGCGGGCGGCAGACAGCTACGAGCGGGGCGCCAAGCTCGGCTCGACGCTGGCGATGCACCAGCTCGGCTTCATGAACCAGAACGGGCTGGGGCGGCCCGTCGACCTCGCCAAGGCCTACGAGTGGTACGAGCGCGCGGCGCGGCTCGGGCGGGCGGAAAGCATGACGGTGCTCGGCACCTTCCACCTCGAGGGCGTGGGCCGGCCGATCGACTACGACAAGGCGGTCGACTGGTTCGAGAAGGCCGCCGCGGCGGGCTCCTCGGCGGCGATGTACCAGCTCGGCGCCATCAACCTGGAAGGGCTCGGCCGGCGGCGCGACCCGGCCGCGGCGATCTCGTGGTTCGAGCGCTCGGCCGCGCTCGGCCGCACCGACAGCATGTTCCGGCTCGGCCTCGTCTACCAGAACGGCACCGGCGTGCCGCAAGACTACGCGAAGGCCTTCGAGTGGTACCAGAAGGGCGCCCGCGCGAACGACCCGCGCAGCATCCACCAGATCGGCTGGCTCTACGAGAACGGGCTCGGGCGGCCGGTCGACTACGCCCGCGCCTTCGACTGGTACAACCGCGCCGCGGGGCTCGGCTACGCGCCGAGCATGCACCAGATCGGCTGGCACTACGAGACGGGCCGCGGGCGGCCGGTCGACTATGCGCGCGCGGCCGAGTGGTACCAGCGGGCGGCCGACCTCGGGGACGGCAACGCGCTCAACCAGCTCGGCTGGCTCGCCGAGAACGGCTTCGGCCGGCCGCGCAACGACGCGGAGGCCGCCGGCTGGTACGAGCGAGCCGCGGCGGCGGGCTCGACGGCGGCGATGTGGAACGCGGCTCTGCTCTTCGATGCCGGGCGGGGCGTGCAGGCCGACGGCGAGAAGGCCGCGACCCTTCTCCTCAACGGCTTCGCCCGGCGCGAGGCGAACTCGGTCGACGCGCTCTCGGGCGACATGTCGGCCTTCTCGGAGGAGACGCGCAAGGGCGTCCAGCGCATCCTGCAGCGCCGCGGCCTCTACCGCGGCCAGGTCGACGGCGTCTATTCCGCCGAGACCCGGCGCGCGGTGCTGTCCTATCCGGGGACGCTGACGAACTGATGCGTCATACCCGGCTCACGAAGTCTTACACCCTTCTCCGGTCTCTGTTTCTGTCATGCCCGGGCTTGTCCCGGGCATCCATGACCGGCTTGCGGTCTTCGTGGTGTGGATTGCCGGGATAAGCCCGGCAATATCAGACCGAAAGGTCGGACTTCAGGGGACCCCCATCAGGGCTCGCGGCCCCGCGCCAAACACGCCCGGCCAATCCCGCCGGTCCCGGTCAGAGCAGCCCCCTCCCCGCCAGGTTGCGCATCAGGTCGGCGAAGCCGAAGGTCCAGGGTTCGGCCTCCGTGGAGAGGCGGACGCGGTTGACCAGGGCGCCGAGGGTCGGGGTGGCGATGCGGACGACGTCGCCGACCTTGTGTGTGAAGCCCTTGCCGGGGGCGTCGCGATCCTCGATCGGGGCGAACATGGTGCCGAGATAGAGGACGAAGCCGTCCGGGTATTGATGGTGCCGGCCGATCGCAGCCGCGACCAAGGCCTCGGGAGAACGGGCGATCTCGGCCATGTTGGAGCGGCCGTCGAGGCGGAAGCCGTCGGGGCCGACGACCTCCAGGGTGACCTCGGCGCGCTTGACGTCGTCGAGGCCGAAACGGGCGTCGAATAACCGGACGAAAGGCCCGATGGCTCCGGAGGCGTTGTTGTCCTTCGCCTTGCCGAGCAGGAGCGCGGACCGGCCCTCCACGTCGCGCAGGTTCACGTCGTTGCCAAGGGTCGCGCCGACGATCCGCCCCTTGGAATTGGAGACGACGACCACCTCGGGCTCCGGGTTGTTCCACGTCGAGACCGGGTGGAGGCCCACGGCGGCGCCGGGCCCGACCTGCGACAGGGGCTGGCCCTTGGTGAAGATCTCGGCGTCGGTGCCGATGCCGACCTCGAGATATTGCGACCAAACGCCGCGCTCGATCAGCACCTCCTTCACCTTCAGCGCCTGCGGGGAGCCCGGTTCCAGGGCGCGCAGGTCGTGGCCGATGATCTTGTCGATGGCGGCGCGGGTCGAGGCGGCCTTTTCGGGGGCGCCGCGCGCCTGCTCCTCGATGACCCGCTCCAGGAGGCTGATCACGAAGGTGACGCCGGCCGCCTTGACGGCCTGGAGATCGATCGGCGCGAGGAACCAGGGCCGCGAGGGATCGCGGCGGTCCTCATCCGAATTGGCGAGGATGTCGGCGACCGGGCCCACCCGCTCGCCGGCGGCGGCGGCCACGACGGCGGCCGGATCCGGCTGTTCCGCGAGGTCCCGCACGGTCGGTGCGAGTCGGCTGGTGATGTCGATCACGTCGTCGCCGCGGAGGGTGACCAAGCTCGGGCCGAGACCCGGGCGCCAGACCCGGCCGACCAGGGTCGCGTGGGCGTGGTCGGCAGGGAGAATCGCGGCGGGGGAGAGGTCGAGCACGGGTTCGGCGTTCGGCATGGTCGGCTCCTCAGGCTGCGGGAGGCTTACCTCCTCGTTCATTCCTCGGACCATTAGCACAGCGAACTGGAAAATGCTCCCCGGTGCAGGGCCGTGCCTCATGTGAAATACTTATGACTCCCCCAGGGTATTTCCTTAGGAGAAGAACAGTGATCTCGTATGTAGAGATATCGACAAATTCAACATTGAAGGTCGTGCCATGTCGCTCCGGCTCATCGCACAGACGCTCGGACTGAGTATCACGACCGTCTCGCGCGCCCTCGCGGGATACTCGGACGTGGCGCAACTGACGCGAGATCGGGTGCGCGCCGAGGCGGACCGGATCGGTTACGTGCCGAACGAAGTCGCGCGCCGGTTGCAGAGCGGGCGCAGCGACGTCATCGGCTTCGTCATTCCCGACCAGGCGCGCGGCTTCGACGACCGCTATTTCCTCAACATCATCGAGGGCGCGTGGTCGCGGCTCAGCGGGACGGAATTCGACCTCCTGGTCATGTCGGCTCCAGAGGGACCGGGCGAGGTCGCGGCCTACCGGCGCATCGTGGAAGGCCGGCGGGTGGACGGGGTGATCGTTCCCCGCATCCGGGCGGACGACCCGCGGATCGCCTACCTGAACAGCGTCGGCTTTCCCTACGTGGCCTTCGGCGGGCGGCCGGACGGCGACGATCCGGTCGTCTCCGTCGAGATCGACTGCGGCCAGGCGCTGGGCCTCGCGGTGGAGCATCTCGCCGCGTTCGGACACCGCCGGATCGCCTGCCTGACGGCGGAGAAGCCTTATCGGTTCTCGCAGGCGCGGGCGGACGCCTTCGCGGCGGCGGCGCAACGGTTCGGGATGGAGCCGCTGTTCATGCCCGGCTCGCTCGACGAGGACGGCGGGCGGCTCGCCATGGCCCGGTTGATCGCCCAGGACGATCGCCCGACCGCGGCCGTGGCGGTGACCGACCGGATGGGAGTCGGGGCCCTGCAGACCATCCTGGAGAGCGGGCTGGTGCCCGGGCGCGACATGTCGCTGATCACCTTCGGCGACAACCCGGTGGTGCAGTTCTCCAATCCGCCGATCACGGCGATCCGCATCCCGACCCAGCAGATGGCGGAGCATGCGGTGGAGATCCTGATCGACCTCAGGGACGGGATCCGCCGGCCGGTGAAGGAGCTGTGGGACACGGAACTCGCCGTCAGGGCGTCGACAGGACCGGCCCCCGGGACGGACGCGACAACGGCCCTGGCCGGCGCGGCCTGAGGCTTCGGCAGCCCGCAGGACGCGCCGTCCATGCCCTAGGACTTCTCCCGCGAGCGGCCCAGGAGGCCGGTCAGAGCGGAGACCGCCGCGAAGCCGGTCGACAGGTTGCCGCCGAGCCGCTCCACGGCGCGCTCCACCTTGGCGAGGCCCTGCATCAGCCCCTCCGCCTCGGCCGCGACGGCGTCGAGGGCGGCCGCCTCCGCCTCCGCCAGCGCCGCGGACTCGGGCGAGACATGGTCGCGGAAGGCGAGGATCGCGAGCAGCACCGCGGCCAGGATGTGGGCTGCCCCGATCGCGAGGGCGGCGGAGACGTCGCCGAGCCGCTCCCGCAGGGCCAGGAAGACGGCGTAGTCGAGGAGCCCCAGCCCGACGACGAGCAGGATGCCGGCGACGACCGCCAGCGCGCTACGCAGGAGGGCCTCCCGGAGCAGGACGCGGCGGCGCAGATAGGCGACCCGCAGGTAGAGTTTGGTCGTGGTGCCGAGCGTGCTCATGCGTTTCCCCCTCACCGCCGCATCGCGAGGCCGAGGACCAGGCCGATGCCGAAGGCCGCCGCGACGGCCGCCCGGGGATGATCCCGGATCTCGGCCTCGAAGCGGTCCATCAAGTCTTCCGCCGCCGCGGCGAGCCGTTCGGCGTCGACGCCAGGCACCTCTTCCGAGCCGCTCGCCGGCGACTCGGGTTCGGCGGGCTCGGACCGCCGCTGAGCGGCGATGCGGCCGAGTTCCGCGCTCAGCGTCCTGATCTCGGCGACGGTCGGCATGCGATCCTCCGGAAGCCCTCGATCCCCTCACTCTGCCGCATGATCGAGCGGCGCGGAACGATCCAGGTCAAGCTTGCGGAGGCCGAGCGGGGCGGCCGTCATCGGCAGGACGGCCGCGACCGGTTCGGGCGCGGCCGGACGGGCGGCCGCCTCCGGGCGGCGGACGCGGAACACGAGGGCGTAGGAGGCGGGCAGGACAAAGATGGTCAGCACCGTGGCGGCGAGGATGCCGCCCATCATGGCGTAGGCCATAGGACCCCAGAAGGCCGACTGGGCGATCGGGATCAGGGCCAGCACGGCCGCCGCGGCGGTGAGCATGATCGGCCGGAAGCGGCGGACGGCGGCGCCGATCGTCGCCTCCCAGGGATCGTGGCCGGCGGCGATGTCCTGGCCGATCTGGTCGATCAGGATGACCGAGTTGCGCATGATGATGCCCGCGAGCGCGATGACGCCGAGGATCGCCACGAAGCCGAAGGCGGAGTTGGTGGCGAGCAGGGCCGCGGAGGCGCCGATCAGGCCGAGGGGCGCGGTCAGGAAGACCAGCATGGTCTTGCCGAAGTGCTGAAGCTGAACCATCAGCAGGACCATCATGACGAAGATCATCAAGGGGGCCTTGGCGTTGATGGAATCCTGGCTCTTGGCGCTCTCCTCGATGCCGCCCTGCATCTCGATGGCGTAACCGGGGGCCAGACTGTCGCGCAGCGGCTTCAACCTGGCGTAGAGCGCCGGGGTGACGTCGTTGCCCTGGATGCCGTCCGGGATGACGCCGCGCACGGTGACGGTCGGCAGGCGGTTGCGGCGCCATTCGATGCCGGGCTCGAGCACGGTCTCGACCTTGGCGACCTGGGCGATCGGCACGGAGCCGCCGCGGTCGCTCGCCACGTAGGTATCGGCGACGGCGGTCAGCAGGGTGCGGCTCTCGCCGGGCTCGCGAACCAGGATCGAGACGGTCTTCTCGCCGTCCCGGAAGGCGCCGATCGGGGCGCCCGACAGGGTCGCCTGCAGGGTGCGGCGGATCGCCTGGGAGGAGACGCCGAGCGCCCGGGCGCGGTCCTGGTCGATGACCAGGCGGAGCGTCGGGACCGGCTCCAGCCAGTCGTCGTGCACGGTGGAGACGCGCGGGTCGGCCCGGAAGGCGGTCTCGACCTCGTCGGCGATGCGCCGGACCTCGGCCCGGTCGGGGCCGGTGACTCGCATCTGCACGGCCCAGCCCACGGGCGGGCCGTTGAAGAGGCGGTCGACCTTGCCGCGCACGGTCGGGAAGTCCTCGGCGAGCCAGGACCGGGTGCGGGCGACCAGCCGCTCGCGCGCGGCGAGGTCCTTGGCGACGACCAGGATCTGGGCGTAGTTCGGGTTGCGCAGCTGCTGGTCGAGCGGCAGGTAGAAGCGCGGCGCGCCCTCGCCCACGAAGGTGGCGACCGTGGCCTGGTCCGGGTCGGCGATGAGCCGCTTCTCGAGCGCGGCCGCCTGGGCCTTCGTCTCGGCGATACCGCTGCCCTCGGGCAGCCACATGTCGACGAGGATTTCCAGGCGCGTCGATTCAGGGAAGAAGCTCTTCGGCACGTAGCGGAGGCCGTAGAGGCTGCCCGCGAAGGTGGCGGCCGTCAGGACGAGGACGATCGCGCGATGGCGGACGGCCCAGCCGACCGCGGCCCGGAGCGACCGGTAGAAGCGGGTCGCGTAGACATCGTGCTCGCCCTCCCCGTCGTGCCGGCGCTCCTTCAGGAGCAGCGTACCCAGCCAGGGGGTGAAGTACACGGCGGCGATCCAGGACACGATCAGCGAGATGCCGACGACCCAGAAGAGCGAGCTGACATATTCGCCGGCGGTCGAGGCCGCGAAGCCGACCGGGATGAAGCCGGCCGTGGTGATCAGGGTGCCGGTCAGCATGGGGAAGGCGGTGGAGGTGTAGGCGAAGCTCGCCGCGGAGAGCTTGTCGCGCCCCTCCTCGAGCTTCCGTTCCATCATCTCGACCGCGATCATGGCGTCGTCGACCAGGAGGCCGAGCGCGATGATCAGGGCGCCGAGGGAGATGCGCTGCAGGTCGATGCCGAGCCGGTCCATGATCGCGAAGGTGGCGGCCAGCACGAGCGGGATCGTGATGGCGACGACGAGGCCGGCGCGCCAGCCGATCGACAGGAAGGAGACGACGAGGACGATGACGAGCGCCTCGACGAGGGCCTTGGTGAACTCGCCGATGCTCTCCTCCACCACCGCCGGCTGGTCGGAGACCTGGCCGAGCCGGATGCCGACGGGAAGGGTCCGCTCGAAGCCCTTCAGGGTCGCCCGCAGCTGCTCGCCGACCGTCGTGACGTTGCCGCCCTTGCCCATGACGACGCCGAGCATGACCGCCTCCTCGCCGCCGAAGCGGAACGTGCGATCGGCCGGGTCGATCAGGCCGCGGGTGACGGTGGCGACGTCGCCGAGGCGGATGACCTGGGCGCCGACCCTGAGGCGCAGCTCGCGGATGTCCTCGACGGACTTCAGCGTGCCGTCGACGCTGATGCGCACGGAGCGCAAGCCGGTCTCGACGCGGCCGGCGGGATCGACGGAGGCCTGCGCAGCAAGCGCGTCGCGGATCATGGGGACGGTCAGTCCGCGCTCGGCCAGCGTCCGCGAGGCGATGTCGATGTAGACGCGTTCGTCCTGGGCGCCGAGGATCTGGGCCTTCTCGATGCCGGGGATGCGCAGCACCACGTCGCGGGCGCGCTTGGCCGCATCCTCCAGCTCGGGCGCCGAGAAGCCGCGGCCCGTGAAGGCGTAGAGCGCGATATAGGTGTCGCCGAACTCGTCGTTGAAGTAGGGGCCGAGGACGCCCTCCGGGAGCGTGTCGGCGATGTCAGAGACCTTCTTGCGCACCTGGTAGAAGGCGTCCGCCACCTCGCGGCCGACCGCGGAACCCTTGATGTTGACCATGATCACGGCGCTGCCGGCGCGCGTGTAGGACTTCAGGAAGTCGAGGCTCGGCGTCTCCTGGAGCTTGCGCTCGATCTTGTCGACCACCTGGTCCTGCATGTCCTGCAGGGACGCGCCCGGCCAGACCGCCTGCACGACCATGACGCGGAAGGTGAAGTCCGGATCTTCCTTGCGCCCCATCTCGACGAAGCCGAGCACGCCGGCCAGCAGCGTGACGACGAAGAGGAAGCGGGTCAGGCCGGGATGCTCGATGGCCCAGCGCGAGAGGTTGAAGCCTTGCGGGGATGCGGCGCGGGCCATGGCGGCCTCCGGGGAAAGACTGGCTGTCGCCCGCGCGGGGACTTGCGCCCGTGCGGGGGTGGCGGATCGGAATGGTCCCCGGTTCAGGGGGCGAGCGCGGCGGTGGCGAGCGGCCCGTCGAGGCGGACCTTGCGGCCTTCGACCATGAACTGGGTGCCGGCGGTCACGACCTTGTCGCCGGGCACGAGCCCTGCGGTCACGCGGGTGCCGTCCGGCGTCACCGGACCGACCTCCACGACGCGGGAGCGGACCGTGGCGGTCGCCGGGTCGACGACCCAGACGACCGGCCGGCCGTTCGCCTCGGCGAGGGCCGAGAGGGGAACGGCCACGCCCGCGGCGGCGGTCGGGACCGCGACGGACACCGTGGCGGTCTGGCCGAGGCGGATGCCCGGGTCGTCCGGCAGGGTCACCCGCACCGAGAAGGTGCGCGAGGCGGGATCGGCGCTGCCGGCGACCTCGCGGACGCGGCCCTCCTGACGGAGCGCAGGGTCGGCCCAGTAGCCGACCGCGACAGACTGGCCGGGGGCGAGATGGCGGATCTCCTGCTCGGGCACGGCGACCCGCACCTCCTTCTCGCCGTCGCGCGCGACGACGACCACGGGTGTCCCGGCGAGGACCACCTGGCCGGCCTCGGCGCGCACCTCGGTGACGATCCCGGGGCCGTCGGCCTTCAGTTCGGCATAGAGACTCTGGTTGCGGGCCTGGTCACGGGCGGAGCGCGCGGCGTCCAGCGCCGCCGCGGCCTGGTCGGCCTCGAGTGCGGCCTTGTCGAGCGCGGCCTTGGCGACGTGGCCCTTGTCGAAGAGCGTCCGGGTCCGGGCCAGGGCGTCCTGGGCGACCTCGACGCGCGCCTTGGCGCCCTCGACATTCGCCTCGGCGGCCTGCAGGGCGAGACCCAGGTCGGCGGGATCGATCCTGGCGACCACCTGGCCGGCGGTCACCCGGTCGCCGACGTCGACGCTGCGCTCCACGATCTTGCCGGGGACGCGGAAGCCGAGCGCGGCGGAGACGCGGGCCTCGACGGCGCCGGAATAGGTCAGCGTCCGCTCGGCGGCGGCGGCGGCGACCGTCAGGGTCTTCACCGGGCGGGGCGGCTCGGGGGCGACCGAGACCTCCTCCTTGCAGCCCGCGAGGGAGAGGCCGAGCGCGACGAGGACCGGTACCGTGACGAGCTTTGGGGAATGAATGATCGCTGACATTTTCCGATTTTCCTCAGTCCACAGGCAAAAAAGAACGCGGCCGCCGGGAGCGCCGCGTTCGCTCGGGTTCAGGCGCGCAGGGCGCGAAGGATGAAGTCGGCCAGCACCTCGGGCTGCGCCCGCTCGGGGTCGGTCAGGCACTGCACGACGAGTTCGGGGTGGATGTAGGTGACGTAGCACTGGTGGGCGCAGCGGGCGATCCGGTGCGCGTCGCCTTCGGCGAACTCGCCGGCCTCCATCCCCTGCCGGATCACCTCGGCGAAGATCTCGGTGGTGGCGTGGATGAAGCGCTGGACCACCTCCCACTGCTCGTGGATCGCCACGGAGACCATCTCGTGCACCTTCTTCTCGGCGATAAAGGCGTCGAGAGTCATCCTGTGATTGGCGAGGAGCAGCTCGCGCATGCGCTCGGTCGGGGTCCCCGGGCCGCGCGCGATCCGGCGGGATTCGGTCACCCGCTCGGCCAGCATCCGCTCGGCGATCGCCTCGTTGATGGCCGCCTTGGAGGGGAAGAAGCGGTAGACGTTGGCGGGCGACATGCCGAGTTCGCGGGCGATGTCGGCGACGGTCGTCTTGGCGTAGCCGTAGTGCCGGAACAGCCGCTCGGCCTCGTCCAGGATGCGGGTCCTGGTGTCCTGGCGGATGTCCTCGGCGGGATGCGCGGTCATGGTCCGGTCCGTTTCCGCCAGCCGATGAGCGCTGACGAATTTTGAAATTCGTCACTCATATAGACCCGCCTCGTCCGCCCGTCAATCCGTGGGGGCGACTCGGGGCGGCGGTGGCGATCCGGGACAGCGTGACGGAAACCCGCGCGACCGGGAAGCGGGTTCCACCGGGCGGGCCGGCGACCCGCCGAGCGGCGGCGGGCGCGGGGCTCAGTGGGTGTCGAAGACCGCCTGGTAGCGGGCGACGGCCTCGCGGGTGGCCGTGACCTCCTCGGGGGTCGGGGCGGCGGGGTCGCGGGCCGGCGGCAGGCTGCCGAACTTCATCAGGCAGGCCATGAGCAGGAGGCGGGCCTTGGTGGCGGTGAGGTTGGCGCCCGCGATTGTCAGGGGGTGCGGATCGGCGAAGCCCTCGGGATAGCCGCGTCCGACCATCACCAGCGGCAAGCCGGAGAAGACGGCCCGAAATCCGAGCGCGGTGCGGGCCGCGGAGGTGAACTTGCCGTAGGGCACGAGCCCCTCGACGACGAAGCCGGCGAGGCGGCCGAGGGCGAGGCGGTCGGCGATGAGGGCCTTGAGGTCGGTCTCGATCTCCGGGTCGTCGCCGAAGTCGGCGGCCGCGAAGCTGCCGTCCTTGATGATGGAGACCGACGGGATGGCGTCGGGCAGGAGCCTGCCGGCCTCCTTCACCCTGACGGGGAAGCGCTCGATCCCGCCCGGCCCGGCGCGCACGGCTTCGACGCTGTCGGGCAGCACGGTCAGGCGCACGTCGGAGCGCCAGGTGTGCCTGTAGGCCGGAAGGTAGGTGACGGCGATCCGGCCGAGATGGCTGATCTGGCCGAGGATGCCGCCGTGGCCGCCGGTCGCCACGTAGCCGCCGGGCCGCGCGTCGGCCTTGGCGACTTCGCGGGCCGCGAAGAACTGCTGCTCCTGGATGACGAGGGTGCCCATGCGGTTGCGGCCCTCGCCGTCGTCCCAGACGCGCGACGCGATGTAGCGGACGCTGTCGCGGATGTTGTGCGGGCCGTCGTTGGAGATCTGGCCCTGCGGGCGCTGGGCGGAGTTGCAGGCGATCGGCTTCGTGGTGTCGATCAGGAGGTTGAACCAGTAGGCGCATTCCTCGACCTGGGGGCTCCCCTGGGTCCAGATCAGGCCGTCGTAGCGCGGATCGGCGGCGAGCGCGGCGACGTCGTTGGTGACCTTGGCGAGCGCCGGCCGCGGCGGCGCGCTGGCGAGCTGGTAGGGCCGGTAGGGGAAGAAGTCGTATCCGCGGCGCTCCGGCGGGATGTCGCCCTCGCCGAGATCGGCGCGGCCGGCTTGCGGGAGGCCCTTGCGGAATCCCGAGGGCGGCAGGACGCGGAAGAAGTCGATGTCGGCGACGCTCGAGAGGACGCCGGCGAGGCCGCTCTCGTCGACGGACAGGCGGTCGATCTCCTCGAAGCTGCGCGAGCCGTCCGGGAAGAAGCCCTGGCGGGCGCGGGCATCGGGTGCGCCCGGGTCGGCGCACTCGTCATCCCAGGGCCGCCCGTCGGACTGGAGCGCCATGTAGGGCAAGGGGTAGAGGCCGTCCTCGGGGCGGAGTTCGACCTCGTAGACGGGCTTGTCGCCGGATGCGCGGCGCTCCTTCGAGAAGACCCCGTCGGCACCGACGTAGCCGTCCGGCGGACCGTAGAGGTCGGCCGCGTCGGCCTCGAGGGGATGGGCGGAGAACTGCTCGACGTGGATCCGGGCGGGGGCGGCCAGGCGCTGGGCCCGCAGGGCGTCGAAGCGCAATTCCGCGCCAGTCGCCGCTGCGCGGAGAGGCAGCCCCGCCTTGGCGCGGGCCTTGTTGGAGGTGACGAGGGGCGGCGTGTTCTGGATCGTGGCCGTCGGGCCGGCCATGTGGGCGATGCGGGGCTTGGGCATGGGTCAGCTCGCGTCGAAAGGAACGAGTTCTGGATGCAAAACCCGTGCCTGACGCCCCATTGTATCCCGGGCGGCGAACCCGCCCCTACCGTAACGTTTCCCGCGAAAGAAAAGCGGCGCCGCCCTTGCCGGGCGGCGCCGCTCGCAACTCCGATCGCCGGAGAGCTATTCCGCGGCCTCGCGCAGGACGTCGGTCTTCTCGACCCGCGCCGCGCAGTACTTGAACTCCGGGATCTTGCCGAAGGGATCGAGCTGCGGGTTGGTCAGGAAGTTGGCGGCGGCCTCGTTGAAGCAGAAGGGCACGAAGATGTAGCCCTCCGGGCAGTCCCGATCGGCGCGAAGGGTCACTTCGATCTCGCCGCGGCGCGTCGCGACCTTGACCAGCTCGCCCGCCTTCATCTCCCGGCGCAGGATTTCGCGCGGGTTCATGAGGGCGACCGGCTCCGGCTCGATGGCGTCGAGAACGCCGGCGCGCCGGGTCATCGAGCCGGTGTGCCAGTGCTCCAGCATGCGGCCCGTGGAGAGGACCAGCGGGAACTCGACGTCCGGCATCTCGTCGGGCGGCAGGACTTCCGCCGGCACGATCCGCGCCCGGCCGTCCTTGGTCGGGAAGCCCTGGGCGAAGATGATCTCGTGGCCGGGCCGGTCGGGAGCGTCCGCCGGGTAGGTGACGCTCTCCTCGCGCATCACACGGTCCCAGGTGATGTTCGCCAGGGACGGCATGGTCGAGGCCATCTCGGTATAGATGTCGGCAACGGTCTCGTACTCCCAGCCGACGCCGATCCGGCGGCCGATGTCGTAGATGATCTCCCAGTCCTGGCGCGCCTCGCCGGGGAGCTTCAGGGCCGGGCGGCCCATCTGCACCTGGCGGTTCGTGTTGGTGTAGGTGCCGAGCTTCTCGGCATGCGCGGAGGCCGGCAGGACCACGTCGGCATAGAGCGCCGTCTCGGTCAGGAAGATGTCCTGCACGACGAGGTGTTCGAGATTGACCAGGGCCGCGCGGGCGTGGTTCTGGTCCGGGTCGGACATGGCGGGGTTCTCGCCCTGCACGTACATACCCTTGATCTTGCCCTCGTAGGCCTCGTCGATGATCTCCACGACGGTCAGGCCGCGCTTCGGATCCAGGGTGCGTCCCCAGAGATCCTCGAACCGGCCGCGCACGTCCGGGTCCTCCACGGACTGGTAGTCCGGGAAGACCATCGGAATCAGGCCGGCGTCCGACGCGCCCTGCACGTTGTTTTGGCCGCGCAGCGGGTGGAGGCCCGTGCCGGGCCGGCCGACCTGGCCGGTGATCAGCGCCAGAGCGATCAGGCAGCGGGCGTTGTCGGTGCCGTGGGTGTGCTGGGAGACGCCCATGCCCCAGAAGATGATCGATCGTTCGGAGGTGGCGTAGGTGCGGGCGACCTCGCGCAGGACCTCGGCCTTGATGCCGCAGACCGGCTCCATGGCCTCAGGGGTGAACTGGGCGACCTTGGCCTTGAGGGCCGCGAAGCCGTCGACGTTCGCCTGGATGTACTGCTCGTCATAGAGCTTCTCGGTCACGATGACGTTCAGCATCGCGTTCAGCATGGCGACGTCCGCGCCCGGCTTGAACTGGAGCGAGCGCCAGGCGAAGCGCGAGAGACCCTGGGCACGGGGGTCCATCACCACGATCTTCTTGCCGGCCTTGGCGGCCTGCTTGAAGTAGGTGTTGGCGACCGGGTGGTTCTGCTCGGGCCGCGCCCCGATGACGATGATGCAGTCGGCGTCGTTGGCGGCCGTGAAGGGCGCCGAGACCGCACCAGAGCCGACCCCTTCCATGAGGGCCGCCACCGACGAGGCGTGGCAGAGGCGCGTGCAGTGGTCGACATTGTTGGAGCCGAAGCCGACGCGCACCAGCTTCTGGAAAAGGTAGGCCTCCTCGTTGGTGCCCTTGGCCGAGCCGAAGCCCGCGAGCGCGTGGGGGCCATGCTGGTCGCGGATGCGGGCGATGCCGGAGGCGGCCTTCGCGAGCGCCTCCTCCCAGGTCGCCTCTCGGAAATGCGTCCAGGGGTTCGAAGGATCGGGCACGTCGGTCAGGGACTTTCCGACCCCCTCCTTGCGGATGAGGGGCTTCGTCAGCCGCTGCGGATGGCGGACGTAGTCGAAGCCGAAGCGGCCCTTGACGCAGAGCCGGTTCTCGTTGGCCGGACCGTCGCGTCCGTCGACCTGAACGATCCGGTCGTCCTTGACGTAGACCTTGGTCTGGCAGCCGACGCCGCAGTAGGGGCAGACGCTGTCCACGGCCTTGTCGGCCCAGACGGTGCGGCTCTTGTATTCCGCGTCCATCAGCGACTTTTCGTAGAGCGCGCCGGTCGGGCAGGCCTGGACGCACTCTCCGCAGGCCACGCAGGTGGAATCCCCCATCGGGTCGTCGATGTCGAAGACCGGCTTCATCGCGTGGCCGCGGTAGGCCATGCCGATGACGTCGTTGACCTGGACCTCGCGGCAGGCGCGCACGCAGAGGCCGCAGGAGATGCAGGCGTCGAGGTTCACCGCGATGGCGGGGTGCGAGATGTCCTGGCTGGGGGCCTGGCCCGCCGGGTAGCGGGAGGCCTCGACCCCCATCGCGTCGACCCACTTCCAGAACGAAGCGTCAGGGTCGCGGTGGCCCTCGCGCGCGGGCTGGTCGGCGAGCAGCAGCTCGAAGACCATCTCGCGCGACTTCTTGGCCCGCTCGGAAGCGGATTTCACCACCATGCCGTTGGTCGGCTTGCGCACGCAGGAGGCGGCGAGGACGCGCTCGCCCTCGATCTCGACCATGCAGGCGCGGCAATTGCCGTCGGCGCGGTAGCCGGGCTCCGGCAGCCAGCAGAGGTGCGGGATCTCGGTCCCGAGGCGGTTGGCGACCTCCCAGATCGACTCGCCCGGCTGAGCCTCGACCTCGCGGCCGTCGAGGATGAACTTGATCGTGTCGGTCATCGCGTTTCCTCCGCGAAATACGTCAGCCAGTGATTGACCGGGTTCGACGCGGCCTGTCCGAGACCGCAGATCGAGGCGTCGCGCATCACCTGCATGAGGTCCTTGATCATGTCCGGATCGACGGGGCCTGGCGCCTTCAGGAGATCGACCATCTTCTCCGTGCCGACCCGGCAGGGCGTGCACTGGCCGCAGCTCTCATCCTTGAAGAAGGACACGAGGTTGAGCGCGGCGGCCTTGACGTCGTCCTTGTCGGAGAGGATCACGACCGCGTGGGAGCCCACGAAGCCGCCGAACTTCTCGAAGGTGCCGAAGTCGAGCGGCAGGTCGCCCATCGAGGCCGGGAAGATGCCGCCCGAGGCGCCGCCGGGCAGGAAGCCGTGGAACGTGTGGCCGTCCTGCATGCCTCCGCAATGGACGTCGATCAGCTCCTTCACGGAGATGCCGGCGGGGGCGACCTTGACGCCCGGGATCTTTACGCGGCCGGAGACCGAATAGGAGCGGAAGCCCTTGTGGCCCTCCTTACCCTGGCCCGAGAACCAAGCGGCGCCCTTCTCGACGATGTCGCGGATCCAGTAGAGGGTCTCGACATTGTGGTTCAGCGTCGGGCGGCCAAAGAGGCCGACTTCGGCGATGTAGGGCGGACGATGGCGCGGCAGGCCGCGCTTGCCCTCGATGCTCTCGATCATCGCGGATTCTTCGCCGCAGATGTAGGCGCCGGCGCCGCGGCGGAGCTCGATCGGGGCGTGGGCGGCGAGGCCGGAGAGCTCGATGGCCTCGATTTCCTTGACGAGGATTTCGAGCACGGAGGGGTACTCGTCGCGCATGTAGACGTAGATCTTGTCGGCGCCGACCGCCCAGGCGGCGATCAACGCGCCCTCGAGCATGCGGTGCGGGTCGGACTCGAGGTAGTGCCGGTCCTTGAAGGTGCCGGGCTCGCCCTCGTCGCCGTTGACGGTCATCAGGCGCGGGCCCTGGTAGCCCCGCACGAACTGCCACTTGCGGCCGGCCGGGAAGCCGGCGCCGCCGAGGCCGCGCAGGCCCGCATCGGACAGGATCGCGATCAGGTCCTCGGGGGTCTTCTCGCCCTTCAGGCACGCCTCGAGCAGGCGGTAGCCGCCGTCGGCGCGGTAGTCGTGGAAGGAGCGGTAGTGGGGAACGTCGGGCTTCGTCCGGTGAGCGGCGACCGCGGCGGCCACGGTCTCGGGCGTGGCATTGCCGAAGGCGTTGCGCCCGACGATGACGGCGGGGGCCTCGGCGCAGCGGCCGATGCAGGGGGCGTGGACGACGCGCACCTCAGCCGGGTCCATGCCCTTCTTCAGCGCCTCGGTCAGCTGCTCGGCACCGGCGAGCGCGCAGGAGAGCGAATCGCAGACGCGGATCGTGAGCTTCGCGGGCAGCGGCTCGCCTTCGCGGACGACGTCGAAATGGTGGTAGAAGCTCGCGACCTCGAACACCTCGGCCTGGGCCAGGCGCATCTCGAGCGCGAGGGCGGCGAGATGACGGGCCTGCAGGCAGCCGTAGGCGTCCTGGATCAGGTGGAGATGCTCGATCAACAGGTCGCGGCGGCGGGAGCGGTCGCCGAGCAGCGCCCTGACCTCGGCCAACGCCGCCTCGTCGATCGGCCGGCCCTTGGGCTTGGCGAGGTCGCGGCCCTTGCCGGGACGGCCGCTGGTCTTCCGCTGAATATCCACTGCTTCCCCCTAGGAAGATGGCGTCCGGCCGCGTCGGGTTTCCGCCGCCACGGCAGGGCGCTCCGGGCCACCCGGGCGAGCTTGCCTGGTATCTGGTATAATTGCCTCAGATTGAGGCAAGCACAAGGTCGCCGGCTCCCGGCCCGGGTCGCCGTCAGGGGGAGAATAGCGGCTCGCGCCGGGGGGCGCGCCTGGATTTATGATTATTCCAGCCATGATGCATGGTCATGGCTCATGGCACCTCGTGCGGTGCCACGCATAACCTGCCCGTATCGTGCGGGGCGTGTGCCCAGGCGTCGGCAGATCGCTCCCGGAAGCGGTAAGGGCGTCAGCGCGGGGCCATGCGGATCGCGCCGTCGAGGCGGATGACCTCGCCGTTCAGCATGGGGGTCTCGACGATCGCCCGGACCAGCCGGGCATATTCGGCCGGGCGGCCGAGGCGGGACGGGAACGGCGCCTGCCGGCCGAGGCTGTCCTGCACCTCCTGGGGCAGGCCCTTGAGCATCGGCGTCTCGAACAGGCCGGGCGCGATGGCGACGGCGCGGATGCCCAGGGAGGCGAGGTCGCGGGCGATCGGCAGGGTCATGCCGGCGACGCCGGCCTTGGAGGCCGCATAGGCGGCCTGGCCGACCTGGCCGTCATAGGCGGCGACCGAGGCCGTCGAGACGACGACGCCGCGTTCGTGGTCCTCGCCGACCGGATCGAGGGCCGCCATGCCGGTCGCCGCGTGGGCGATCGCCCGGAAGGTGCCGATCAGGTTGACGGCGATGACCTTCTCGTAGAGCGCCATCGGGTGCGGGGCGCCCTTTGAGGTCACCTTGGCGGCGGGCGCGATGCCGGCGCAGCAGACCAGGATGCGCTCGACCCCGTGCGCCGCGCGGGCGGCGGCGAAGCCGGCGGCGACACTCTCCTCGCTGGTCACGTCGACCGGCACATAGAGGCCGCCGATATCTGCCGCGATGGCGCCGCCCCGCTCGCGGTCGAGGTCGAAGAGCGCGACCTTGACGCCTTCGGCCGCCAGCATGCGGGCCGTCGCCTCGCCGAGACCGGAGGCCCCTCCGGTCACGACGGCCGCCTTCAAGTCCGACATGCGCATGGCCATGACTCCCGGTTTTCGACAGCGCTTCCTGCTGTGGAGAAAGGCCGGCGCCGAACGCTTGTCAATTCAGCCGATCGGGCGGGGTCGTGGTTGCCTGTTTTTTCGGCGGCCTGCGCCGCCCGAACGGGCATGACCCGGGTCCGGCCTGCCGTTAGGATTCCCGGGGGACGCCGGTCGGCCCGTCGGTCCGGCGCCTGCGGGATCAGACAACGAGGTCCAGACATGAAGCGTTTCCGTGCCCTTCCCCTCGCCGCCATCCTTGTCGTCGTCGCCGGGTCCGCCGGAGCGCATCCCGGTCACGAGGGCGCCGGCGGTCTCGTGGCCGGGCTTTCCCATCCGGTCCTCGGCCTCGACCACGTGCTGGCGATGGTGGCGGTCGGCCTGCTCGGCCAGCGGCTCGGCGGGCTCGCGGCGGTCGCGCTGCCGGCAGCTTTCGTTACGATCATGCTCGCGGGCGGGGCGCTTGAGGCGATGCTGCCCGGGATGCCGCTGGTCGAGACCGGCGTGCTCGCCTCCGTTGTCGTTCTCGGGATCGCGGCCGGCGCGGGCCGTCTGGTGCCGGCCGGCGCCGCGCTCGCTCTCGTCGCCGTCTTCGCCGTTCTCCACGGCGCCGCGCACGGCGCGGAAGCCCCCGCCGAGGGCAGCCTCCTCGGCTACTTCGCCGGTTTCGCGCTCGCCACCGCCGCCCTCCATGGGCTCGGCTACGCCGGCGGACTCGGCCTCGGGCGCCTGTCGCGCTCGCTGCCGGCGACTGCGGGATACGCCATCGCGGCGCTCGGCGCCGGCCTGGCGGCCGGGGCGCTCTGACGGTAGGCCGCGGTCCGAACGCCGGACCGGGCCGCCCACAGGGTGTCGATCGCCGGGGCCCCGACCTTTTCGGGCGCCGCCGGGTCGCGGGCTCTTTCGCGACATTTTCGCCAGCTTCGGGCAGATGTTTTAAGCTTGAACTTTCTAGTCCGGCAGGTATTCTCCCGTATGGCCGCCCCGGCAGCCCGTGCGCGGCCGCGGATTTCGGCTAAGCTCCGGCGTCGCCGCAGGGTCAGGCGGCGGTCATTCGGTTCGGGAGGAGTTCGGTATGCAGAAGAAACTGGCTGGCGCGGTCGCGCTCGGCGCCCTCATGGTGGCGGCTCCCGCTCTCGCGGACCCGGTCAAGATCGGCCTCGTCTCCACGCTGAGCGGGCCGTCCGCGGCGCTCGGCGTCCACATGCGCGACGGCTTCCAGCTCGCCGTGAAGGAGCTCGGCGGCAAGCTCGGCGGGCAGCCGACCGAGGTGGTGGTCGTCGACGACGAGCTGAAGCCGGACGTGGCCGTCACCAAGGTCAAGGCGCTGATCGAGCGCGACAAGGTCGACATCGTTGCCGGCGTGGTCTTCTCGAACGTCATGATGGCGGTGGCCAAGCCCGTCTTCGACGCCGAGACCTTCCTGATCTCCGGCAACGCGGGCCCCTCCCCGCTCGCCGGCAAGGCGTGCTCGCCGTTCTTCTTCTCGGCGTCCTACCAGAACGACCAGAACCACGAGGTCATGGGCAAGTACGCCCAGGACAAGGGCTACAAGCGCGTCATCCTGATGACCCCGAACTACCAGGCCGGCAAGGACTCGATGGCCGGCTTCAAGCGCCACTTCAAGGGCGAGGTGGTAGAGGAGATCTTCACCCAGCTCGGCCAGCTCGACTTCGCGGCGGAGCTCGCCAAGATCGCCTCCGCCAAGCCGGACGCGGTCTTCACCTTCATGCCGGGCGGCATGGGCGTGAACCTGGTGAAGCAGTATGCCCAGGCCGGGCTCGCGGGGCAGATCCCGTTCCTGTCGGCCTTCACGATCGACGAGACTACCCTGCCGGCCGTCCAGGACGCCGCCATCGGGCTCCTGTCGGGCGCGCAATGGGCGCCGACCCTCGACACGCCGGAGAACAAGGCCTTCGTGGCGGCCTACGAGAAGGAATACGGCGTGGTGCCGTCCATCTACGCCTCGCAGGGCTACGAGGCCGCGAAGCTGATCGACGGGGCCCTGAAGGCGACCGGCGGCAAGGTCTCCGACAAGGCCGCCTTCCGGAAGGCCCTCGCGTCCGCCCCGTTCAAGTCGATCCGCGGCGACTTCAAGTTCAACGCCAACGGCTTCCCGTCGCAGGACGTCTATGTCGTCAAGGCGGTCAAGCGCGCGGACGGCAAGTTCCAGACCGAGATCGTCACCAAGGTCTTCGACGACTTCAAGGACGCCTATGCGGGCGAGTGCCCGCTGAAGTGACGTGCCGGCGGCGCCCGCCCGTCCGGGCGAGCGCCGCACAACATCCCATAACCCGATCCCCCTCCCCGTCCCGCCGCGCCCGCAGAGGGCGCGCGGCGCCGCGCGACAGCGTGAGGTCTCAGCCCCCGCATGAACACCGCCCTCCTCACCATCCAGGTTCTCAACGGGCTGCAGCTCGGCGTGATCCTCTTCCTGGTGGCGGCCGGGCTGACGCTGGTGTTCGGCGTCATGGACTTCATCAACCTGGCGCATGGCGTGCAGTACATGCTCGGGGCCTATCTCGCCGCCACCGCCGTCGCCTTCACGGGCCATTTCGGGCTGGGGCTGGCCCTCGGGCTCCTCGGCACGCTCGTCATCGGCTTCGTGCTGGAGATCCTGGTCTTCCGGCACCTGACCGGGCGGGACCACCTGGAGCAGGTGCTGGCGACCTTCGGGCTGATCCTGTTCACCACCGAGGCCGTCAAGATGGTGTTCGGGGCCTCGCCGATCGGGATGCGGACGCCCGAGATCCTGTCGGGCTCGGTGGCGATCATGCCGGGACTGCTCTATCCGGTGTGGCGGATCGCCATCATCGTCTCCGGGATCGCGGTCGCGGTCCTGCTCTGGGTGCTGGTGGCGCGGACCAGGATCGGCATGCTGGTCCGGGCAGGCTCGACCCATGCCCCCATGGTCTCCGCGCTCGGCGTCGACATCGACCGGCTCTTCATGATCGTCTTCGCCTTCGGGGCGATGCTGGCCGGCTTCGCGGGGGCGATGGCGGCGCCGATCCTGTCGGTGGAGCCCAACATGGGCGACACGGTCCTGATCCTCGCCTTCGTGGTGATCGTCATCGGCGGCATCGGATCGATCCGCGGGGCCTTCATCGCGGCCCTGATGGTCGGCCTCGTCGACACGCTCGGCCGGGCCTTCATGACCGACATCCTGAAGCTCGCCGTCTCCAACTCGGCCGCCGCCAAGGCCGGCCCGGCGCTCGCCTCCATGCTCATCTACGTCCTGATGGCGCTCGTCCTCACGGTGCGCCCGCAGGGCCTCTTCCCGGCGGAGCGGCGCTGATGGCGATGCTGGCCGCCAACGACAATGCCGGGCCGAACCGGCTGGGCCTCCTCCTCCGCTCGCCCGCCATGGGGCTGGTGCTCGTCGCCGCCCTCGCGGCCGTGCCGCTCCTGGCGCAGGCGGCCGGGCAGCCGTTCTGGACCACCATGGCGACGCGGGTCGCCATCTTCGGCCTGGCCGCGCTGTCGCTCTCCTTCGTTCTCGGCCAGGGCGGGCTCGTCAGCTTCGGGCAGGCGGCGCCCTTCGGCATCGGCGCCTATGCGGTGCTGATCGGGGCGGACCTCGGCCTCACCGACGCGTTCGCGGTCCTGCCGCTCGCCTTCGCGGCCGGGGCGCTCTTCTCGGCGCTGACGGGGGCGATCGCGCTCCGCACGCGGGGCGTCTACTTCATCATGATCACCCTGGCCTTCGCCCAGATGGGCTTCTTCACCTTCACGAGCCTCTCCGCCTACGGCGGCGACGACGGCATGACGCTGTGGTCGCGGACGACCGTCGCGGGCCAGGCCTGGCTGAAGGGGGACATGGGCATGGCCTATGCGGCGATCCTGACCCTCGGCGTCTTCCTCTTCCTCGGCCAGCGCGCCGTCGCCTCGCGATTCGGCCGGGTGTTCCGCGGGCTGAAGGAGAACGAGGGGCGGCTCGCGGCGCTCGGCTATGACGCCTACCCGTACCGGCTCGCCGCCTATGCGCTCTCGGGCGGGGCTGCGGCGATCGCCGGCGCGCTGCTGGCGAACCAGACCGAGTTCGTCTCGCCGGCCCTCATGTCCTGGCAGCGGTCGGGCGAGCTCATCGTCATGGTGGTGCTCGGCGGGCTCGGGCAGCTCCACGGGGCCATCGTGGGGGCGGCGGCCGTGATCGTCATCGAGGAGATCCTGTCGCACTGGACGGAGCACTGGAAGGCGATCTTCGGGCCGATGCTGATCCTGATCGTGCTCCTGCGCGGCGGAGGGCTGCGCCGGCTGCTCGGAGGCCGGCATGGCTGACCCGGTCCTGCAGCTCGACAACCTGTCGAAGAGCTTCGGCGCGCTGGCGGTGACGCGGAACGTCTCGCTCGAGGTCATGCCGGGCGAGATCCATGCGATCATCGGGCCGAACGGCGCCGGCAAGACGACGCTCGTCAACCAGATCGCCGGCGTCCTCAAGCCGAGCCGGGGGCGCGTCCACTTCGCGGGGCGCGACATCACCGACCTCGGGGTGGCGGCGCGGGCGCGGCTCGGGCTCGCGCGCATCTTCCAGATCACCAGCGTGGTGGCGGGCTTCACCGCACGCGAGAACGTGGCGCTCGCCGCGCAGGCGACCGCGGGCAGCTCCTTCCGCTTCTTCCGGCCGGCGGATGCGGACCGCGCCGTCGCGGAGCGGGCCGAGCGGGCGATCGCCGACGTCGGCCTCGCGCGGCGCGCCGACATCCCCTCCGCGCGGCTGTCCCATGGCGAGAAGCGCGCGCTCGAACTCGCGATGGCGCTCGTCCAGAAGCCCAGGCTCGTGCTCCTCGACGAGCCGATGGCGGGCACGGGCAAGCAGGAGACGGAGCGGCTGACGGCGCTGCTCGCCGGGCTCAAGGGCAGCCTGCCCATGCTCCTGATCGAACACGACATGACGACCGTCTTCGCGCTCGCCGACCGGGTTACGGTGCTGGTGGAGGGGGCCGTCGCGGCGAGCGGTGAGCCGGAGGCGATCCGCCGCGACCCGGCCGTGCGGCGTGCCTACCTGGGCGAGGACGCGGCATGACGGCGTTCCTGGAGATCGAGGACCTGCATGCCGGCTACGGCGAGGCCCAGGTGCTGTTCGGCGTCACGCTGTCGATCCGGGCCGGCGAGGTCGTCACCCTCATGGGCCGCAACGGGATGGGGAAGACCACCACGGTCCGAGCCGTCTTCGGGCTCCTGAGGCCAAGCGCGGGACGCGTGCGCGTCGCCGGGCGGGACCTGGCGGGCGCGCCGCCCTACCGGATCGCGCAAGCCGGGCTGGGCCTGGTGCCGGAGGGCCGGCAGATCTTCCCGCGGCTCGGGGTCGAGGAGAACCTGGTGGCCACCGCGGCGGTCCGCGGCGCGGGCGGCTGGACGCTGGACCGGGTCTATGCACTCTTCCCGCGGCTCAGGGAACGGCGGGCCAACCTGGGGACGCAGCTCTCCGGCGGCGAGCAGCAGATGCTGGCGATCGGGCGGGCGTTGATGACCAATCCTTCGCTCCTGGTGCTGGACGAGGCGACGGAGGGACTGGCGCCGGTGGTGCGGGCGGAGATCTGGGCGGCGCTCGAAGCCCTGAAGCGGGAGGGCCTGGCGATCCTGGTCATCGACAAGAATGTCGAGGCGCTCGCCCGATTCGCCGACCGGCACGCGATCCTGGAGAAGGGGACGGTGGTCTGGTCCGGGTCGAGCGCCGAGCTCCTGGCACCCGGCGGCCCAATGGAGACGCATCTCGCCTTCTGAACACTCTCGAATGTTCGCGCGGCATGACCGAGATCAGTTCCGCATCGCCGCGGACCGGTAAGGTAGGCGCTTGGCGAAGCGGGCCGGCATCCCTAGAACGGGGGCGGCGAGACCTTCCGGCTGCTTCGGCGGTTCGGAGAGGTCCATCGGGAACGGAGACGGATCGACCATGAACACGCCCCTCGTACGGCCTGCCGAGCCGATCCGCCTCGCCGACTACCAGCCGACCCCCTATGCGATCCGCACCGTCGACCTCGATTTCGTGCTGAATCCCACCGCAACCGAGGTCACGGCCGACCTGCGCCTGGAGCGCCGGGAGGGCACGCCGGCGGGAACGGCCCTCATGCTCGACGGCGACGACCTGGAACTCCTGGCGGTCGAGATCGACGGGGCGCGGCTGAAGCCGGACGCCTTCGAGGCGAGCCCGGCGCAACTGACGATCCTGGAGCCGCCGGCCGGACCCTTCACGCTCCGCGTCGTCACCCGCATCGCGCCCGAGTCGAACACCAAGCTCATGGGTCTCTACCGCTCGGGCGGCAACTACTGCACCCAGTGCGAGGCGGAGGGCTTCCGGCGGATCACCTATTTCCTCGACCGTCCGGACGTTCTCGCCGTCTACCGCACGCGGATCGAGGCGCGGCGGGCGGAGGCGCCGTACCTGCTCTCCAACGGCAACCTGGTCGAGGCCGGCGAAGTGCCGGGCACGGACCGGCATTTCGCGGTCTGGCACGACCCCTTCCCCAAGCCGAGCTACCTCTTCGCGCTGGTCGGCGGCGACTTCGACGTGCTGCGGGACAGCTTCACGACCCGCTCGGGCCGGGCGGTGAAGCTCGAGATCTATGTCGAGCACGGCAAGGCGGAGCGCGCCGCCTACGCGATGGATTCGCTGAAGCGCTCCATGCGCTGGGACGAGGAGGCGTTCGGGCTCGAGTACGACCTCGACGTCTTCATGATCGTCGCGGTCAGCGACTTCAACATGGGGGCGATGGAGAACAAGGGCCTCAACATCTTCAACGACAAGTACGTGCTCGCCAGGCCCGACACCGCCACCGACACCGACTTCGCCAATATCGAGGGCATCATCGCCCACGAGTATTTCCACAACTGGACCGGCAACCGGATCACCTGCCGGAACTGGTTCCAGCTCTGCCTGAAGGAGGGCCTGACGGTCTTCCGCGACCAGGAATTCTCCTCCGACCAGCGCTCCCGGGCGGTCAAGCGGATCTCGGACGTCAAGCTGCTGAAGAGCCACCAGTTCCCGGAGGATGCCGGCCCGCTGGCGCATCCGGTGCGGCCCGAGGTCTATCAGGAGATCAACAACTTCTACACGGCGACCGTCTACGAGAAGGGCGCCGAGGTCGTCCGCATGCTGAAGACCCTGCTCGGGCCGGAGGGGTTCCGGGCGGGCATGGACCTCTACTTCGCGCGCCACGACGGCGACGCGGCGACGATCGAGGACTTCGTGGCCTGCTTCGCGGAGGCGAACGGGCACGATCTCGACGACTTCATGCTCTGGTACAGCCAGTCCGGGACGCCGGAGCTCTCCGTCACCTCCCGTTGGGACGAAGCCGCCAAGACGGTGACGCTCGTGATCGAGCAGTCCTGTCCGCCGACGCCGGGCCAGCCGGCCAAGCAGCCCATGGTGATCCCGATCCGCTTCGGCCTCGTCGGCCCGAACGGCGAGGACATGGCCTACGAGGGGATCGAGGGAATCGAGGCGGCCGGCGACGTCATGGTGGCGACCGCGGCACGGCACGAGGTCACGATCACGGGCGTCGGCGCCCGCCCGGTCGCCTCGCTGCTGCGGGGATTCTCGGCGCCCGTGCGCCTGACCGCGAACCTGGACACGGCCGACCACCTGTTCCTGCTCGCCCACGACCCGGACAGCTTCAACCGCTGGCAATCCGCCCAGACGCTGGCCACCCGCCTCCTCGTCGATGGCACGGCCGCGCTCAGGGCCGGCCGCGCGATGGAGATCGACCCGCGCTTCGTCGAGGCGTATCGGACCGTGGCCGCAGACGACCGGCTCGACCATGCGTTCCGGGCCCTCGTACTCGGATTGCCCGGAGAGGCCGACATCGCGCGGGAGATCGGGTCCGACGTCGACCCCGACATGGTGTTCGCGGCGCGCGATCGGCTGAAGCGGGCGGTCGCCGCCGGGGCGGCTGACGCCTTCGGGGCGCTCTACCGCGACCTCGCGAGCACGGGCCCCTACAGCCCCGATGCGGCCTCCGCGGGCCGGCGGACCCTACGCAATGCGGCGCTCGACTACCTGGCGCACGCGCCCGACCCGGATGCGACCGGCCGCGTGGCGGCGCACTACCGGGCGGCCGACAACATGACCGACCGCTTCGCCGCGCTCGCGACCCTGGTGTCGCTCGGCGCGCCGGAGGCCGAGGCGGCGCTCGCCGACTTCTATGCCCGCTTCGAGGGCGACCCGCTGGTGATCGACAAGTGGTTCGCCGTGCAGGCCATGGCGCCGCTCCCCTCCACGCTCGACCGGGTCAAGGGCCTGACGCGCCACCCCGCCTTCTCGTTCTCCAACCCCAACCGTCTGCGGTCCCTGGTCACCACCTTCGCGACCGGAAACCAGACGCAGTTCGCCCGAGCGGACGGGGCCGGCTTCTCGTTCGTGGCCGACGTGGTCCTCGACCTGGACGACAAGAACCCGCAGGTGGCGGCGCGCCTCCTCTCCGCCTTCCGCTCCTGGCGGGCGCTGGAAAGCCGGCGCCGGGCCCATGCGGAGGTCGAGTTGAAGCGCATCGCCGCCAAGCCCGGGCTCTCCCGCGACGTCTCGGACATCGTCGGCCGCTGTCTTCAGTGAGGCTTTCGAGTCACGCCCCAACGCCCTGTTCCTGATGGGGGTTCGGCACCCTGGACAAGAGTCCGGGCCTGGATTCAAATCGCGGTGATTCGGGACGTTGTCGGTAGCCCGGACCACCCAACAATCTAGAAAATGAAGGGTCCTTCGATGGCATGGGCGGACGCTGCCCAGGCTTTGTCGCGGATTCGCGCGAGGCTTGAGGGCATGTTCCGTGGTGATACCCGGCTGCGCGGGCACATCCGCCTTCTGGCGGAACCTGCCTATTGCCAGCTCGTCAAGGCAGAGCCCATCCTGAAACGCTCGATCCCGATCCTGATCATCGCGTTCATCTCGTCCGTGGCGGTGTTCCGGGCGGCGGGACTGCTCGAAGAATACCATATGCGGCGGTCCCATGCCCGTGACGAGATCGTCATGACGGCGGCGAGCGTCGCCTCGGTCCTGTCGCGTCCCCAGGCCCATGCCGAGGCCGCCCGGCGGGAGCTGCAGATCCTCGCCGACACGATCCTGCCCTCCATCGGGGGCGGGCGGCGCCTGATCCTGGTCTCGGACGCACGGGGCCGTGTGGTCGAGACCTTGCCGGAAACGCCCACCTGGGAGAACCGGCCGCTCACGGACCTGCTGGGTGTCAGCCAGCCGCTGACGACGCTCGGCGCGCGGGCCGGGGTCATGGAGGTCGCCCTCACGACCGGCGACACCGCCTTCGCGGCCGTCATGCACCTGGACAACCGGGCTGGTTCCGTCGCGGTTGTGCAGACCTTCGACGCCATCTTCGCAGACTGGCGGACGAGCCTCGGCGCCAACGTGGTGATGTTCACCTTCATGGCGCTCATCCTGCTCGTGCTGACCTACGCCTACTTCGCCCAGATCGAGCGCGCCGCCGCCGCCGACGACCTGCACCGGGACACCACCGCGCGGGCCGAGACGGCGTTCCGGCGCGGGCGCTGCGGGCTGTGGGACTGGGACCTCGCCGGCGGCCGGATCTTCTGGGCCTCGTCCATGTACGAGATGCTCGGACTCGAGCCAGGAGACGGGCTGATCACCGCGGCGCGCCTCCGCGACCTGGTCCACCCCGACGACATCGACCTCTCGGCCATGGTCGCGCGCTGCCTGTCGGGTCGCACCGTGACAGTCGACAAGGCCTTCCGGATGCGCCGGTCGGACGGGGACTGGCTGTGGTTCCGGATCCGTGCCGAAGTGGCCGAGCGGCACGAGAGCGGGGCGCGGCACCTCATCGGCATCGCGACCGACATCACCGAGCAGCGCGTGATCGCGGAGCGCACCGCGACGGCGGACCTGCGGCTGCGCGACGCCATCGAGACGATCTCGGAGGCCTTCGTGCTGTGGGACGCCGACAACCGGCTGGTCATGTGCAACAGCAAGTACCAGCAGCTCCACAACCTCGACGACGAGGCGGTGACGGCGGGGACGCCCTACGCGGAGGTCATGCGGGCCGCGCGGCAGCCGATCGTGCACACCCCGATCCCGCACGAGGGAAAGCCGGAGGCGGGTGCGCGCACCTACGAGGCGCAGATCCAGGACGGCCGCTGGCTGCAGATCAACGAGCGCCGGACCAAGGACGGCGGCTTCGTGTCGGTCGGCACCGACATCACACAGCTGAAACGGCACGAGGAGCGACTGACGGAGAGCGAGAAGCGCCTGATGGGCACGGTCATGGACCTGCGCCAGTCGCGCCAGGCGCTCGAGCGTCAGACGCAGGAACTCGTCGAGATGGCCGAGAAATATGCGGGCGAGAAGCAGAAGGCCGAGGAGGCGAACCGCATCAAGTCGGACTTCCTCGCTAACATGAGCCACGAGCTCCGCACGCCGCTCAACGCCATCATCGGCTTCTCGGACATCATGCGCAGCGGCATGTACGGAGCCTTCGGGCCGGACAAATTCGCCGAATACGCCCGCGACATCCATGCGAGCGGCACCTTCCTGCTCCGCGTCATCAACGACATCCTCGACATGTCGCGCATCGAGGCCGGCGCGCTGGCGCTCGACCCCGAGGAGTTCGCCATGGACGAGATCGTGTCGGAGGCGACGCGGGTGCTCACGCCGCAGGCGGACGAGAAGCGGATCCGGGTGGAGACGGAACTGGAGGCGGGTCTGGTGTTCACCGCGGACCGCCGGGCCGTGAAGCAGATCCTCCTGAACCTGCTCTCGAACGCCATGAAGTTCACCGGCCCGGGCGGCAAGGTCACGATCCGGGCGCGCTCGGTCGGGGACGCCATCACGGTGTCGATCCTGGATTCCGGCATCGGCATCCCGCGCGAGCACATCCGGACGCTCGGCCGTCCCTTCGTGCAGGTCGCCAACCAGTTCACCAAGACCCACAAGGGCTCGGGGCTCGGCCTCGCCATCGCACGCTCGCTGGTCGAGCTGCACGGCGGCTCCATGAAGATCGCCTCGACGGTCGGGGTCGGGACCGTGGTCTCGATCCGCCTGCCGAAGGCGCCCGTCGCCCGCATCGGCCGCCACGCGGCCTGAACAGGAACCCGGACGACACTCCGCCTGCTTCTCACGATGGGAAGGATGTCTTAATCGAGTTGACGTAGGGTCATGCGCCTGAAACCCGGGACTTGGGGCATGCGGCGTCTCCTTACGTTCAGCGTGGACTGCCGTCGGGACCTTCTGCGGGGGGTCCTGAAGATCAATGCGGTCATCTTGTTTTCGACGATCGCAGCCGATATCCTCCTGCAAGCACTGTTCTTTGCCGGCTGGCCCGTGTTCTTCCGATCACTGGCGTTCACATTAGCCATCACGCTGGCCGTGATCGGACCGGTGGTTTACATCTTTGTAACCATGTTCGCTCAGCTCCACCGGGCCAATCAGCAGGTAGAACGTCTCAGCAGAGTCGATACCCTCACGGGATTGGCAAACCGCCGCGCCTTCATGGAGCGCGTCGCGAGCCATGGCGATGCCGCCTCGGCCTTCGCCATCCTGGACATCGACCTGTTCAAGCGGATCAACGACCGGCACGGCCACCCGGCCGGCGACCAGGTGCTGGAGGCGGTGGCTGCACGTCTCGGCGCGACGCTGGAGCCGTTCGGGATGCTGGCGCGCATCGGCGGCGAGGAGTTCGCCTTCCTTGGCGGTCCCGGCACGGCGGACGACATCGCACGGCAGTTGGAGGCGGCCCGCGCCGCGATCGCCGCGACGCCGATCGCCACCACGACTGGAGCAATCCCGGTCACGATCTCGGTCGGTCTCGCCTTTCGGCAGGACTTCGAGGCCGAACAGCTCTACGGGGTCGCGGACATGGCGCTCTACCAGGCCAAGACGTCCGGGAGGAACCGGATCGAAGTCGCCGGCCGCCACGCGCCGGACCGGAGCGACGATCTGATCTGGCTCGACGAGGAGCCGGCCGGAGCGGATCTGCGGACCAGCGCGGCGGCGTGACGGAGGGATCCGGGCGTTGCCACTGGCAAGAAATACAAAAGCGCCGCCCCGAAGGGCGGCGCCGGAGTCCGTGGCGGGCCGGGTTCGGCCCGGGCTCAGCCGTGCTTCTTGGCCGCCTTGGCGGCCCGGAAGGCGATGTACTCGGCGCGGGTTATCTTGCCGTCCTTGTCGGAGTCCATCTTGGCCATGCGCTTCTGGATCTTGGCTTCGACCTCGGCCTGCGTGATCGCGCCGTCGCCGTTGGCGTCGTAGCGGCGGAACAGCTTCGCCCGCTTCTCCGGCTTCGCCTTCGGCATCGTCGCGTCGATCTCGTCCTTGGTGATTCGGCCGTCCTTGTTCAGGTCGCCCTTGGCGAAGCGTTCCATCGCCTTGGCGGCGATCTCGTCGCGGCTGACCGCGCCGTCCTTGTTGGCGTCGAGCCGCTTCATGATGCGGTCCGCCTTCTCTTCCGGAGTCTTGTGGCTGGTGGCCGCAAAGGCCGCGCCGATGCCGAGCGCCGCGATCGCGGCCGAGGAGACCAGGACTTTCGAAAGCCTATTCATCGTTTCGCTTCCTCTGTTCCGCGTTCCCGGATGCCGGGGTGGATCGGTTCGGGGCCGGCGGAACGGCAGCCGCGGGAGTGCGGCGACCGGCCGAAGGTCCTCGCGCCGCCTGGCGCCGTATCCGTCCGGCCGAGACTTGATCTAGGCGCTGTTCGTGACGGAAGTTCGGCGCAATTATCGCCAGACTGCAGAAAAACGCCAGCGTCTCGAAGGCGTTCCGCGGCCATGGTGAACCGGGGCCGGAGCGGCGTGCGGAGACCGAAAAATGGGGCCGCCCTCGCGGGCAGCCCCAGTCGGGGACGAGCCAGTCCCGGGATCGGTCCGCCGCGGGGGCGCGGCGGACGAACCGAACTCACATGCGGTCGGGGCCATGCCAGGGGCCCATGCCGCCGTGGCCCATGCGGCCATGCCAGCCTTCGCGACCGCGGCCCTCGCCGAAGCCCCACATGGGCATGGCGTCGCGGGCCTCCTCCTCGGTAACCTTGCCGTCGTCGTTGCGGTCGAACAGGGCGAAGCGCTTGCGGAACGGCTTCTCGGCCTCCTCCTTGGAGATCTTGCCGTCGCCGTCGACGTCGAAGCGCTTGATCCAGCGGTCGATCATCGCCTCACGACGCTGCTTGATCATGGCATCGATCTCGCTCCTGTCGACGAAGCCGTCCTTGTTCTTGTCGATGTCCGCGAAGCGGGCGTCGGGCATGGCCAGGGCCTCCTCGGTGGTGACCGTGCCGTCCTTGTTGGCGTCGAGCCGGTTGAACATCCGGCCCATCATCTCGCCGTGCCCGTATCCCGGGCCGCCGCCCTCCGGGCCCCAGCCGTGCCCCATCATGTGCCGCCCCTCGGCGACAGCGACGCCGCCGGCCACGACCGCCAGGGCGCCCGCGCCCAGAACCACCATCGTCCAGGTCTTCATCGCAATCTCCATCTCGGCGGCCTCGGGCGCCCCCCGGGTGCCCTCCTGGTCCGCGGGCCGCGCCGAGGCCCGACCGTCGAGATGGAGCTTAGGCGTCCGGACCTTACGGCCGGCATTCGGCAGCATTAAACTTCGGTAATGCGGGGACGCCTCTCACCGGTTGGGCACGCGACCGATCAGGCGTTCGAAAGCGGCCCGGACGGCGGCCTCGGTATCCGTCAGCGTGGCGGCCAGGACCTTGAAGTCCGGCATGTCGTTCGAGCGGGCCAGGAGGTCCAGGAGGCCGCGCGGGGCCTTGGCGGGCTCGAAGGGGCCGTCGAGCGCCAGGCGGAGCACCTGGGTGAGGTGGTGGTAGAGCCGGACGGCGGGGATCAGGACCTCGGCCTCACCCCTGTCCAGGAGCCCGCGGTCGGCGAGGTGGGCCAGGGCCAGGGCCGTGTTGGTGGAGAGTACGTCGGGGTGTCGGGCCGCCGCCGCCAGCATGAGGTACTGCGCGACGAACTCGACGTCGACCAGCCCGCCCGGCGCCTGCTTGATGTCCCAGACGTCGCGGGTGCCCTTCTCGGCCTCGATCAGCCCGCGCATCTCCAGGACGTCCGCCTTGAGCTTCCGGAGATCGCGGGGGCGGACGAGCGCCGCCCGGATGGCGGTCTCGACCGAGGCGGCGAAGGCGGGCGGGCCGGCGATCACCCTCGCGCGCGTCAGCGCCATGTGCTCCCAGGTCCAGGCCTCGCTCGCGTGGTAGTCGCGGAAGCCGGAGAGCCGGGTCGCGACCGGGCCCTTGTTGCCTGAGGGGCGGAGACGGAAGTCGACGGCGTAGAGGGTGCCCTCCGCGGTCGGGGCGGAGATGGCGGCGATCAGGCGCTGGGTCAGGCGGGCGTAGTACTGTCCGGCCATCAGCGGCTTCGGCCCGTCCGACATGTCCGAGGCGGGGTCGTAGTCGTAGAGGAGCATGAGGTCGAGGTCGGAGGCGGCAGTCATTTCCCGTCCGCCGAGCTTGCCCATGGCGACGACCGCCGCCGCGCCGCCGGGGACGCGGCCGTGGACGCGCTCCATCTCGGCCTCGACGACGCGGAGCACCGTGGCGACCAGGAGGCCCGCCAGGGTCGCGTAGGCGACACCCGCCTGGGTGACCGAGAGGGTGCCGGTCAGGATGCGCACGCCGATGAGGAAGACCTGTTCCTGGCCGAAGATCCGGATCCGGTCCAGAACCTCCTCGTAGCCGGAGGCCTCGGCGAGGTAGGTGTCGAGGCGGGCACGAAGCTCGGCCTCGCCGGGCAGGGTGTCGAAGAAGGCCGGTTCGAGCACCGCATCGATGACCCGGGGCCGCCGCGACAGGATCTCGGCGAGCTTCGGGGCGGCGCCCATGATCTCCGCCAGGAGGTGCAGGAGCCGCGGGTTGGAGACCAGGATGGAGAAGATCTGGATCCCGGCGGGCAGCCGCGCGACGAAGCGGTCGAAGGCCAGGAAGGCAGCGTCGGCGTTGGCGGTCGCGGCCAGCACCTCGAGGAGCGCCGGGGTCAGCTCCGTCAGGCGCTCGCGGGCGACGGTCGAGCGGGTGGCGGGATAGCGGCCGAAGTGCCAGGCGCGGATCGCCGCCGTGACCTCGGAGGGCCTCGCATAGCCCATGCGCGACAGGGTCTCGATCGTGCCCGGGTCGTCGTCGTCGCCGGTGAAGACGAGGTTGCCCTTGCCCGAGGAGAGCTGGGGGGCGCTCTCGAAGAGGCGCGCGTAGTGGCGCTGGACAGTCTCCAGCCGGCGCCGGAGCGCGGCGGAGAAGTCGTCGAGGGTGCGGAAGCCCATCATCCGGGCAATGCGGGTGGCGCCGGCCACGTCCTCGGGCAGGGTGTGGGTCTGCTCGTCGGCGACCATCTGGATGCGGTGCTCGACGTTGCGCAGGAACAGGTAAGCCTCGCGCAGCGCGTCGCGCACGTCCTGTCCGATCCAGCCCTGGTCGACCAGCTCGTCGAGCATGCCCAGCGTCTCCCGGCCGCGGAGCCGGGGATTGCGACCGCCGGCGATGAGCTGCTGGGTCTGCACGAAGAACTCGATCTCGCGGATCCCGCCGCGGCCAAGCTTCACGTTGTGGCCGAGCACGGCGATGTCGCCGTGACCCTTGTGGGCGTGGATCTGGCGCTTGATCGAGTGGACGTCGGCGATCGCCGCGTAGTCGAAATACTTGCGCCACACGTAGGGACGGATCTCGGCCAGGAAGGCCTCGCCGGCCTCGGGGTCGCCGGCGCAGGGCCGGGCCTTGATGAGCGCCGCGCGCTCCCAGTTCTGGCCCATGCTCTCGTAATACTGGAGCGCGGCGTCGACCGACATGGCGACGGGCGTCGCGCCGGGATCGGGCCGAAGCCGCAGGTCGACGCGGAAGACGTAGCCGTCGGGCGTGCGCTCCTGCAGGATCTTCACCATCCGCTTGACCACGCGCACGAAGAGGTCGACCGCCTCGTCCGGGTCGGCGAGGCGGTCCTTCACGCGGGCATGGTCGAAGAAGACGATGAGATCGCAGTCGGAGGAGTAGTTCAGCTCGTAGGCGCCCTGCTTGCCCATGGCGAGGACGATCAGGCCCGAGCCCTTCTCGGGGTCGGCCTCGTCCAGAAGTCGCATCTTGCCGCGGGCGGCGACGTCGGCGAGGGCGGCGCGCAGGGCGGCCGAGATGGCGGCGTCGGCGAAGCGGGTCAGGGCGCGGGTCACCGCCAGGGTCGGCAGCGCGCCGGCGAGGTCCGCCAGGGCGAGGGTCAGCGCGGCCTCCTGCTTGAGAAGCCTGAGGTGCCGCATGAGCGCCGGCTCGTCCTCCACGGCCTGGCCGGCGGCGGCGATCAGCCGCTCGACCCCGGCCTCGGGCGGCGCCTCCAGGATGCGGGCGAGCCGTTCCGGGTCGCGGACCGCCAGTTCGGTCAGGTAGGGCGAGGAGCCGAGCACGCCGGCGAGGAAATCGCGGACACGCCGGTCCTCGAGGACACGGAGAAGATCGGCACCGCCGTCCTCGTCCCTGGCCCGGGCGGCGAGGCGGTCGAGGGCCAGCTTGGCGGATTTCTTCGAATCGGGGGCGAAGACTGTGGCGATGCGGTCCATCAGGCGGCCCGTCGGGCCACCGGGTTCTTCCGTTTTCGACGACCTGACCACACCCCGACTCCCGCCCGACTGCCCGGTTCCCATGCAAAGAACCGGGCGGGCGCGGGCAGGTCAAGGGTGGACGGATCCGGAACCCTCCGGGTCCGGCGGCAACTGCGAGCGCCCCGACCGCCGTCAGGCGCTGGCGGGTCCGGGGCGCCTATCGCTCGCTTCAGCCGAGGAACTCGACCTTTCCGCTGTCCAGGTCGTACCGGGCCGACACGATCTTGACCTTGCCCTTGGCGACCAGGTCGGCCACCACGGAGCTGCGTGCCGGGAGCCGAGCGGCCGTCCGGATCGCACTTTCGCGAACGGCGGCGTCGACGAAGTCCCCGCCCTTGTCCCTGACTGCCAGGGCCGCGGGAACGATCGGCTCGATCATCGGGCCGATGGAGCCCGGGAATGTCGCGTTCTTGACGACGACGTCGCAGGCCGCCGCGACGGCCCCGCATTTGGAATGTCCGAGCACGACGATCAGGGGCGAGCCGAGGACCGCGGCCCCATACTCGATGGTGCCCAGCACGGCGGTGTCGACCAGATTGCCGGCGTTGCGCGTGATGAACAGTTCGCCGAGCCCGAGGCCGCCGAACACCAGTTCGGGCGGGACACGGCTGTCCGCGCAGGAGACGATCGTCGCCCAGGGGGCCTGCCCCTTGGCGACGGCTCCCCGTTGAGCGTTCAGATCAGCCGCGCAGAGCTGGGCGTTGGCGACGAAGCGCGCGTTGCCGTCCTGCAGCCTGGTGAGCGCCTGATCGGGGGTCAGGCTCGTGCCAGCGCCGTCCGCGGCGGCGGCGGGCCCCAAGGAAAGGCCGACGCCGGCCGCGACTGCCGCGAGCCCCACGCCCGCCATTTGCAGGAACGACCGGCGTCCCAGAGCGCTTCGACACGTCTCACACATGCAGGAATTCCCTCCTCAGAATGTCTGTCGTCTGCAGCGGACCCGAACCTGACAGTCCACTGACGCCCCATATAGGTCGCACCTCAAAGGAGCAACGGTCGCGATCGAAGAATTACATCGAATTACGTTTTAGGAATTTGTGGTTCCAAAACGTAGTTCGACGCGGAGACCCGGGCCCGCATCGGCGAGAGCCAGCGTTCCGCGATGGTGTCTCGTGATCGCCGCGACGAGGGACAGGCCCAGGCCGGACCCGGGGGCGGATCGGCTGGTCTCCAGGCGCACGAAGCGGCCCAGCACCCGGGTCCGGTCCGCCGCCGGGATTCCTTCGCCGTTGTCCGCCACGCTCGCCACCACGGTGCCGCCGCTCTCCTCCACCGCGATGCGAACGGTTGGGGCGCGACCTTCCGCGCGGCCGTATTTCAGGGCGTTATCGATCAGGTTGCTGAGTGCCTGCGCGAGGAGTTCGCGATTGCCGACCACCATGGCGGGCCGGTCAGCGGCAACCGAGAGGGCGAAGCCCTGCTCGTCGGCCAGAGGCTCGTAGAGTTCGGCGACCTCGCGGGCGATGGCGGCCAGGTCGACCGGGTCCATCTCGGCCTGCTGGCTGCCGGACTCGACGCGGGCAATCATCAGGAGGGCGTTGAAGGTGCGGATGAGGGCGTCGGATTCCTCGATCGTCGCCTCCAGGGCGGCGCGGGCACGCGCGGGGTCGTCGGGGCCGGAGAGCGCCTCCTCGACGCGGTTGCGCAGCCGTGTCAGCGGGGTCTTGAGGTCGTGCGCGATGTTGTCGGAGACCTCCTTCAGGCCGCGCATGAGGTCGTCGATCCGCTCCAGCATGCCGTTGAGGCTCTGGGCCAGGCGGTCGAACTCGTCGCCCGTGCCGGTCACGGCGAGGCGGCCGGAGAGGTCGCCGGCGATGATCTTCGCGCTCGTCGCCGAGACCTGGTCGATCCGGCGCAGGACGCGGCGCGAGACGAACCACCAGGTGACGACCGCCAACACGACCATGACGATCATGATGGCCCGCACGGCGCGGCCGAAGATCTCGCGGAACTGCTCGCGTTCGCCGAGGTCGCGGCCGACCAGGGCGCGGAAGCCGCCGTCGAGCGTCATCACTCGCACAAGGGCGACGTGCCGGCCCGCGCGGTCGCCGTCGACGCGCGAGTAGCGGATCGGCCGGGCGGCCGCGGACGCGTCGTCCAGGATGGCGGGCGGAATGTCGGCGATGTTGCCGGCGAGGATGTTGCCCGAGAAGTCGCTGAGGAGGTACAGGCTGGCTCCGGGCGAGCGGCTCTTCTGGTCGATCGTGGTCAGGAGCCGCCGGATGCCGCCGACCTGGAACTCGTAGTCGAGCTCCTGGATCTCCTCGTCGATGGTGTCGCGGATCTGTCGCGTGAGCAGGTCGGAGGTCGAGCGGGTGATGTAGGCGACCAGGAAGACGGTCGCGACCGAGAAGACGACGAGATAGACGAGCGAGAGCCGGAAGGCCGTCGTCCGGAGGAAGCGGCCGAGGGGGCCGAAGCGGGTCATCGGCCGGGATCGCGGATCATGTAGCCGGCGCCGCGCACCGTGTGCAGCAGCGTCCTCTCCTGGCCCTTGTCGACCTTCGCGCGCAGGCGGGACATGTGGACGTCGATGACATTGGTCTGCGGGTCGAAATGGTAGTCCCAGACGTTCTCGAGCAGCATCGTGCGGGTGACGACCTGCCCGGCGTGCTTCATCAGATACTCGAGCAGCCTGAACTCGCGGGGCTGGAGGGGCACCTCGATGCCGGCGCGGGTGACGGCGTGGGACAGGCGGTCGAGGACGAGGTCGGCGACCTTCAGCGTGGTCTCCACGTCGCCGGGACGGCGGCGGCGGCCGAGGGCCTCCACGCGGGCGAGGAGTTCGGTGAAGGCGTAGGGCTTGGCGAGGTAGTCGTCGCCGCCGGCCCGCAGGCCCTTCACGCGGTCGTCGACCTGGCCGAGGGCGGAGAGGATGAGCACCGGCGTGTCGCGCCCGTCGCGCCGCAGGCCCTCCACGATGGAGAGGCCGTCCCGCTTCGGCAGCATGCGGTCGACGACGAGGACGTCGTAGTCCTCGTTGCGGGCCATGTGCCAGCCGTCCTCGCCGTCCGCCGCATGGTCGGCGACGTGGCCGGCCTCCTTCAGGGCCTTGACCAGGTAGGCGGCCGCCTCGCGGTCGTCTTCGATGATGAGAATCCGCATGGGGGAGACTCTAGGCGGACCGGCGCCCTCCTCCAAGGGCATGCGGGAGGAAGGCTGCGGCGGCGGACCGGGTGTGTCCGCCGCCGCGCCGGACCCCGGCGCCGGGGGTGGGGGCGGAAAAGCGCCGGGGGCGTGCCGTCCCGCGCCATCCGCGGGACGGGAGCGGAAGATCAGCCGGCGACCGGCAACGGCACGAAGCGGGTCTGCTCGCCGCGCTTGACCCGGGCGAGGACCGTCTTGCGGCCGTCGGTGCGGGCGGAGCGGATCGCATCCGTCATGTCGCGCGGCGTCGCGACGGTGCGGCCCTGGACCTCCAGGATGACGTCGCCCACCTCGATGCCGCGGCTCGCCGCCGGCCCGTTCGGGTCGACGCGGACGACCGCGACGCCGCGGTCGCCGGAGCCGACGTCGCCGGCCGGCGCGACCGCGAGGCCGAGGTCGGCGAGCGACGCGGGGGCGCCGTCCGTGCCGCCGCCGCGGCGGTTGTTCGCCTCCCGCGGGGTCTCGGCCGGCAGCTTGCCGAGCACGACGGTGACATCCTGCTCCTTGCCGCCGCGCAGGACCGTGATGCGCACGGAGGCGCCCGGGTCGTAGTCGGCGATGGTGCGGGCGAGATCGCGCGGGTTGCGCACGGCCTTGCCGTCGACGGCCAGGATGGCGTCGCCGGAGCGGATGCCGGCCTTGGCGGCGGGCGAGTCCGGCTGCGGCTCGGAGACGAGGGCGCCGCGGGCGTCCTTCAGGCCCAGGCCGTCCGCGATGTCGCGGTTGATCGGCTGGATCTGGACGCCGAGCCAGCCGCGCACCACCTCGCCGTTGCGCTCGAGCTGGGCGATCACCCGCTCCACCGTCGCGGTCGGGATGGCGAAGCCGATGCCGACCGAACCGCCGGAGGGCGAAAAGATGGCCGTGTTCACGCCCACCACCTCGCCGGCGAGATTGAAGGTCGGCCCGCCGGAGTTGCCGCGGTTGATCGGGGCGTCGATCTGCAGGAAGTCGTCGTAGGGACCGGCGCCGATCTCGCGTCCGCGGGCCGAGACGATGCCGGCCGTCACGCTGCCGCCGAGCCCGAAGGGATTGCCGACGGCGAGGACCCAGTCGCCGACACGGATGTCGGTACGGGCGAAGGAGACGGTCGGGAAGGTCCGGCCCTTCTCGTCGATCTGGACGACCGCGACGTCGGTCTTCTCGTCGGAGCCGATCACCTTGGCGCGGTACTCGTTGCCGTCGTTGGTGACGACGGTCACCTCCTTGGCGCCCTTCACGACGTGGAAGTTGGTGACGATCTTGCCCTCCGGGGCGATGATGAAGCCCGAGCCTTGGGACATCACGCGCTGCATCGGGGGTCGCTCGTTGCGGCCGCGCTGACCGGGCATGTTGCGCTCGCCGTATTCGCGGAAGAAGCGCTCGAGCGGGTTGCCCTCCGGGAGGTCCGGCAGGCCCTGGACCATGTTGGGGGCCTCCTGCTCGCCCTGCACGCGGATCGAGACCACGGCCGGGGCGACCCGGTCGACCACGTCGGCGAACGAGAAGGTGTTGATGGCGTGCCCGTTCTGCGGGGCGGTCGGGGCCGTGACGGCCTGGGCGCTCGCCGGGGGAACGGCGGTGAGGACGCCCTCGGCGGCGAGAGCGCCGACCATGCCGAGCGACAGCACGCCGGCGAGGAGGGCCTTGCGCTTGCCGGCGAGAATGCCGGCGGCGGATTTCACTTGGTCGATCATTGCGGAGTCACTCCGTCCAATCGGGGTTCATCTCTGACGCGGCCGGCGCCCTCTTGGCCTGGGCGTGCCGCTGATGACCGACAAGATGGAGGTCGCCGCCTTAACGTGCACTGTCGGGCGGATTAAATCTTCGTAATGTCCCGTATGCGGTCGACAGCTCAGGATCCGGACAGGAGATCGTCGAGCCGCTTCCTCTCGTCCTCCGATAGGACCGCATCGGCCCCCTGGGCCGGACGGCGGCGGCGGGAGGCGGTCACAACCGCGAGGGCGCCGAGGCCGAGGACGACGAAGGGGGTCAGCCAGAGGACGGCGGTCTCCCATTCGAAGCGGGGCTTCAGGAGCACGAACTGGCCGTAGCGGTCGACCAGGAACTCCTTGACGGCCTCGTTGCTGTCGCCGGCCTTGAGGCGATCGCGCACCAGCACCCGCAGGTCCTTGGCGAGCGGGGCGTCCGAATCGTCGATGGACTGGTTCTGGCAGACCATGCAGCGGAGTTCCGCCGAAATCTCGCGGGCCCGCCTCTCGAGGGCCGGATCGGGGAGGATTTCGTCGGGCTGGACGGCCCGGACCGGCCCCGCCGCGGCGGCGGCGAGCGCGGCGGCGAGGACGATGCGGCTGAGGAGGGCCGTCATTCGGCGGCTCCGGCGGCGATCCTCGGCGCCGGCCGCGCCGGGGTCGGGGCGCCGACGCGCAGGCGGCGGTCGGCGAGCGACAGGAGGCCGCCGAAGGCCATCACGACGCAGCCGTACCAGATGAAATTGACGAGCGGCTTCCAGTATATGCGCACTGCCACGCCGCCGTCCTGCTGGGCGTCGCCGAGCGAGATGTAGAGGTTGGAGGTGTAGAGGTCGAATTGGGCGATGGCGGCTTCGGTCGTCGGCATCTGGCGGGCCGGGTAGAAGCGCTTGGCGGGGCGCATCACGGCGACGACCCGGTTGCCGTCCCGGACCGTGAAGAGGCCGCTCTGCTCCTGGTAGTTCTCCATCTGGCGGGGGCTGGTGCCCTCGTAGGTGACCTGGTAGCGGGCGATCGAGACCGTCTCGCCCGGCTTCAGGGCGACGATGCTCTCCACCTTCCAGGCGCTCTCGGCGACGACGCCGAGGACGGTGAGGCCGATGCCGATGTGGGCGATCATCATGCCCCAGGCGGAGCCCGGCAGGCCCCTGGCCCGGCGGAGCGAGACATCGAGCGGCTCGGCGAAGAGCTTGACGCGATAGGCCGTCTCGGCGAGCGCGCCGGCTATGAGCCAAACTGCGAGACCGACCCCGAAGGCCGCCAGGACCGGCCCGCCGCGCGTCGCCCACCAGGTCGCCACGATGGCGGCGGCGGCGAGCGCGAAGGCGACGGACAGCCGCTGGGCGGCGGCGAGCAGGTCGCCGCGCTTCCAGGCCAGGAAGGGCCCGATCGGGACGGCGAGCAGGAGCGGCAGGATCAGGGGCCCGAAGGTCAGGTTGAAGAAGGGCGCTCCGACCGAGATCTTGTCGCCGTTGATGGCCTCGAGGGCGAGCGGGTAGAGCGTGCCGATCAGCACGGCGGCGCAGGAGGCGGTCAGGAACAGGTTGTTGAAGACGAGCGCGCCTTCGCGGCTGATCGGGGCGAAGATGCCGCCCTGCGTCAGGGTCGAGGCGCGCCAGGCGAAGAGCGCCAGCGACCCGCCGATGAAGAGGACCAGGATGGCGAGGATGAAGACGCCCCGGGCCGGGTCCGTCGCGAAGGCATGCACGGAGGTGAGCACGCCGGAGCGGACCAGGAAGGTTCCGAGCAGCGAGAGCGAGAAGGTCAGGATCGCCAGCAGGATCGTCCAGACCTTCAGGGCGTTGCGCTTCTCCATGACGATGGCGGAGTGCAGCAGCGCCGTGCCGGCCAGCCAGGGCATGAAGCTGGCGTTCTCGACCGGGTCCCAGAACCACCAGCCGCCCCAGCCGAGCTCGTAGTAGGCCCAGTAGGAGCCCATCGCGATGCCGAGCGTCAGGAAGATCCAGGCGGCGAGCGTCCAGGGCCGGACCCAGCGGGCCCAGGCGGCGTCGATGCGCCCGTCGATCAGGGCCGCGACCGCGAAGGCGAAGGAGATCGAGAAGCCGACATAGCCGAGGTAGAGGAGCGGCGGGTGAACGGCGAGGCCGAAATCCTGCAGGATCGGATTGAGGTCCCGGCCCTCGAGGGGCGCCGGGTCGAGGCGGGCAAAGGGATTGGACGTCGTCAGGATGAAGAGCAGGAAGGCGCTCGCCACCCAGGCCTGGACGGCGAGGACATTGGCCTTCAGGGACTCCGGCAGGTTGCGGCCGAAGGCGGCGACCAGGGCGCCGAAGAGGGCGAGGATCAGCACCCACAGGAGCATGGAGCCCTCGTGGTTCCCCCAGACGCCGCTCACCTTGAAGATCAAGGGCTTCAGGGAGTGGGAATTCTCGGCGACGTTCAGGACCGAGAAGTCCGAGACCAGGTAGGCATGGGTCAGCAGGCCGAAGGCGATGCCGACGAAGAGGAATTGCGCCAGGGCGGCGGGCGCGGCGACCGCCATCAGCTGAGCGTCCCGGGTGCGGGCCCCCCAGATCGGCAGGACCGATTGGACGACGGCCAGCGCGAAGGCCAGCACCAGGGCGTAATGTCCGATCTCGACCAGCATGGCTTCCGTCCGTCCTCGAGCGGGGCCGGCGGCCCCTTGCGCGTCCCGCGGCCCCCTCGGCCGCCAGGACGCCTCACTTCTTCGCCTGGGTCTCGCCTTGCCAGTGCCCCTGTTTCTTGAGGCTCTCGGCGACTTCCTTCGGCATGTAGTTCTCGTCGTGCTTGGCGAGCACGCTGTCGGCCCGGAACAAGCCGTCCGGCCCGACCTTGCCCTCGGTGACCACGCCCTGGCCCTCGCGGAAGAGGTCCGGAAGGATGCCGGTGTAGGTGACCGGGATCGAGGCGACCGTGTCGGTCACCTCGAAGCGGACCGTGGTGCCGTCTCCGCGCTTCACCGACCCTTCCTTGACGAGGCCGCCAAGGCGGATGCGCTGGTCGGGCGGCAGGGTCTTGGCGAGCACGTCGCTCGGGCTGTTGAAGAACACGATCCGGTCGGTCAGCGCGTAGGCGACGAGCCCCGCGGCGAGCGTCAGGACGGCGCCGGCGGTTCCGATCAGGGTCAGGCGTCTCTGCTTCCTCGTCATCGCTCCTCGCAGGGGCCGTCCGGCGGCGCCGGCAGCGGCTCCCCTCCCCTCGTCTCCATGCGGGACCGTCCGCCCGGGCCGACGCCCGGACCCGTCCCGCTCCTCACAGGGCCAGCCCCAGCCCCTTCGACACTTCCTCGATGCGCGCCCGGTCCGTGGCGTTCGCCCCCACGGCCGCCAGCGCCTTGCGGGCGGCGTCGCGGGCCTCCTCGGTACGGCCGAGGACGGCGAGCGAGCGGATCAGGCGGGTCCATTCCTCGACGCTGCCGCCGCCGGCGGCGAGCCGCTCGCCGAGGCGGGCGACCATGCCCTCGATCATGGCCTTGCGGTCGGCCGGCGGCATGGACTCGGCGGCCGCGACCTCGTCGGCTCCGGGACCCGGCGCCTGGGCGGACGGCGGGGCCTTGGGCGCGGAGGGCGGCAGGCCGGCCGCGCTCTCCGCGGCAGCGAGCTCGCGCCGGGCGGGTTCGAGCCAAGGCTCGTCTCCCTTGGCGGCATCGACGATCGCCTTCCAGGCCGCGACCGCGTCGGCGTGGCGACCTTCCTGGGTGAGGGCGAGGGCGAGATACATCCGGGACGGGACCTGGCCGGGGTCGGCCTCGACCGACCTCTGGAAGGCGTCGCGGGCCTCCGCGGTGACGACGCCGCCGGCGGCGGCCGTCAGGGCCATGCCGTGGCCGAACTGCCGGCGCGCATCGGACCCGAGCAGCCGGATGGCGTTGCCGTAGGCGCGGGCGGCGTCGGCTGGCCGGTTCAGGCGCATGTAGACCGGGGCGAGCACCTCCCAGCCCTGCCCGTCCTCGGGCTTCTGGGCGAGGTGCGCCTCGACACGGGCGACCAGGTCGTCGATGGTCTGCTGGTCGGGGGCCCGCGCGAGCCGCGTGGCGAGCGGCTGGTCCGGCAGGTCGGGCTGGCCGAGGGAGAGGTAGAGGCCGAGGGCGACGGCCGGGACGGCCACCACCCCGGCGCCCGCGGCAACCCACCCGCGTCGGCCGGCGGAACCGCCGGCGGTCTCCTCGGCGTTGCGCGCCGACTTCAGCAGCCGCCGGGCGATCTCGGTACGGGCGGCATCGGCCTCCGCCGGAGCGATCAGGCCACGATCCAGGTCGCGGTCGACTTCGGCGAGCTGGTCCTTGTAGACGTGGACGTCGTTCGCCTCCGCCCCCGCGGCCCGCCGGGCGGCCCGCGAGGCGGGCGCCAGGACGGCGAGCGCCGCAAGGGCAGTCATGGCAGCGAAGACGATCCAAAGGAGCATGTTGCCGGGCTTTCGGGCGACCAGATCTTCCGGGGGAGCCCTGCGGCCGGATCGACGGACCGGACTCCTGCCGCCTCAGGTATCCTTCCCGGGGCACCACCGCAATGGCGGACCCTCCTTAGCCCGGCCAAGATGGCAAGGGTTTGATCGCCGTCAAGGGGCGCGCGGCCTGCCGTAGGCCGTCAGCCGTGCGCCCGGCCGGCCGGACGCTGCAGGGCCAGGTCGCGGCTCTTGCGCTGGATCGCGGCCAGTTCCTCGCCGAACACGATGGCGGTCAGGCGGATCGAGCCATCGACGGCGGCCAGCATGGCGTCCCGATCGAGCGCGGCATTCGACTTCAGATCGGCCATCAGCTTGTCGGACAGGACCTGGAGGGTCGGTTCCAGCTGCTTGCGGGTGCGGACGAGGAGATCGTTGAGGGCGAGGCTGTCCTGGCAGGCGCGCGCCTCGACCAGCAGCCTGACGGCGAACTCGGCGTCCTCGAAGGCGTCGGCATCCCAGCCGCCGCCGAAGCCGCCGTTGAGCGTCTCGACCCTTAGGGCGCGGCGGACCAGCCCGGACGTGTTCTCGACTTCGCGGCCGACCACCTCGGAGATGTCCCGGCGCGCGGCCGCGATGCGCTTGAACCAGACCGGTACGTCGTCGACCTCGATGCCGAAGCGCAGGTTGCGCAGGATGTCGTGGAACTCCCGGAGCGCCGCCCGCGCCTGGGCCCGTTCCGGACGGGTCGCGGTGGACTGGCGGAGGATTTCCACCTGCCGCTCGGCCTCGGAGATGACGACGTCGATGAAGGCACCGTAGCGCCCGGTGTGCAGCAGGCGGGCGTCGGAGGTGCCGGTGAGCTTGACGGCGAGCTGGGCCAGGAGCCAGGGCGAGGCGGTGCGCTGGAGAAGGACCGCGCCCACGAAGGCGGCGGAGATCACGGATTGCTCGACGACGCCGCGCAGGATCTGGAGAAGGCCGGCGTCGCCGACTTCGGCGGGGCCGATCTGACGCGGCAACTGCTGGACGAGGGCAGCGAACTGCGTGTCGCGCTGCAGCACGTAGACGACGTCCCGCAGGTCCCGCGCGACCATGTCGCCACCGGCGTGCAGGGCGAGCTTCTGCCAGGCGCGGGGGTCCGTCTCGGCCGCCCGGAGCGCCTCGACGACGGCGCGCGCGATCTCGCGGCGGAAGGCGCGGGCAGTGCCGGCGAGATCCCCTGCGCCCTCGGCTCGCAGGGCCTCGGCGTGAGGGCCCGGCAGCAGATCGCGGGTGATCCAGGTCCAGAGGGGGGCGAGCGAGGCGCGGCGGATCCGGCCGACCTGCTTGACCGGCACGTCGCCGTCGGCCGCGATGGCTCCGACCGGCTGAAGCACGGCCTGGCGCAGCCTGTCCGACCAGGGCGCCGGGTCGGGCATGGGGTCAGTGCGAAGGGGGCGCGCGCCTTCATCGCTCCTGCCGAGCAGGTTCAGGTCGGACAGCGAGGAGCCGGCCTCGAGCCTGGCGACGGCGGCCATGAGGGCCTTCATGGGCGGCGGCCCCTCGCCCCGCGCCTCGGCGGCCTTGACGGTACGGACCAGCATCGCGCGTGCCGCCGGCGACAGCGCGTCCATGTAGGCCTTCATCTTGGCGTTCAGGTGCCCGCTGTCGGGCATGAGTCGGCCTCGTCCGGAACGATAGGTGCTATCCCTATCTTCCCTCAGGGCTGGTTAAGAATCCGTCGCTGCCTCGCCAGGAGGTCAGCCGAGCGGACGCCAGCTGCCGTCGGGCTGCCGGCAGGCGGTGGAACGGACCACCTCCTCCTTCGGTCCGACCACGATCCGGTGGGTGTAGTCACGGCAGGTGTACTGGTTGACCGAGTAGGCCGGTCCCGGCGTGACGATGCCGGAATGGCCGCTCAGGGTGTTCTTCCATTCCTTGGCGGCGCCCGCGGCGCCGTACTGGAGGGCGTCGTACTCGGCATCCGCCGAGAGGGAGCGGTCCCGCTCGTCCAGGCCCCGGCCGGCGTCGCTGCCGAGAATGGCGCCGAGGGTGGACCCGAGGCCGATCCGCTCGGTCAGGCCCGGCTTCTTCGGGGTTCCGGCGGTCTCCACCGGCTCGGTCGTGGTGCAGGCCGCGACCAGGGCGGCGGCGCACAGGACTGCGATCCGGATAGGGGGCATGCCGCCTCGTCTTCTGCTGAACCTCGGTCGTCGCGCGGCCGCCGGCGTTCGGCCGGCGGACCGGGTGAGGTTCTAGCGGCGAAGGCGGGAGAGGTCCAGACCGGCAGGTGTTCCGATCCGACGGAGGCGCCATGCCGCCGTCACAGGGCGGGCAGGACCAGTTCGGCCCGCAGGCCTCCGATAGGAGCTTCGAGAAGCTGGAAGCGGCCGCCGTAGAGCTTGGCTAGGTCCGCCACGATGGCGAGGCCGAGCCCGGTGCCCGGGACGGTCTCGTCGAGCCGCTGCCCGCGCTTGAGGGCCTGGGAGCGCTCCTCGGGGGCGAGGCCGGGCCCGTCGTCGTCGACGCAGATGCTCAGGAAGCGGCGCTCGTCGGACTTCTGCTGGCCCTCGATCCTGGCGGTGACCACGACATGCCCGCCGGACCACTTGGCGGCGTTGTCCATGAGGTTGCCGAGCGCCTCCTCCAGGTCCTGCCGTTCGCCGCGGAAGCGCAGCCCGGGCTGGACCTCGACGTCGACGACGACGCCCTTGCGCTCGTGGATCTTGCGCATGGCCCGGGCGAGGCGGTCGATCACGGGCTCGACCTCGGTGACCGCACCGATTACGCGCCGCTGGGCGGCCATGCGGGCGCGTTCGAGATGGGTGTCGATGTACTCGCGCATCAGCGCGGACTGCTCGGCGATCCGGGACGCGAAGGGGCCGTCGGCCGAGCGGGCCTCGTTGGTTATCACCGAAAGCGGGGTCTTCAGGGCGTGGGCCAGGTTGCCGACGTGGGTCCGGGCGCGCTCCATGGTCTCGCGGTTGGACTCGATCAGGGCGTTCAGCTCCTGGGCGAGCGGGGTGATCTCGGACGGGAAGGTCCCCTCCAGCCGCTCGGCCTCGCCGGCCCGGATCGCGAAGAGGGCGCGGCGCATGCGCTCGATCGGAAAGAGGCCGAGGCGCACCTGGAAGTAGGTGGTGATGACGAGGCCGAAGCCGACAAGCGCGAGGATCAGCGCCGTGCGGGTGGAGAAGACGTTGATGTCCTCGTTGACGTCGCCCGCGTCGCCCGCGACGGCAAGCTTGTAGGCGGTCACGTCGTCGAAGCTGATCTCCCGCTCGATGACGCGCAGGTCCTGCCGGTCCGGGCCCTGGATATAGGCCTTGGCGATCTTGTCGGGCCCCGGGGCGACGCCGACGTCGCTCGGCAGCACCAGGACGTCGCCGACCAGCGAGTTGGAGGTCAGCATGACCTTGTGGTCCGACACGCGCCGCACGACCCAGTACCAGCCGGAGAGCGGCAGCTCGAACCGGGGTTCGCCGATGTTGTCGGGCTCGCGGAAGCTGCCCGCGTTGTCCGACTGGGCCGCGATGGCGCCGACCAGCGTCTTGAGGTAGACCCCGAGACGCTCGTCGAAGCCGCGTTCGACCGACGTCCGGTAGACCGAAATCAGCACCAGCCCGGCGGCCGCCAGGGACAGGGCACTCCAGATCGCGGCGAGGACGAAGAGGCGTAGGGCGAGTGAACTACCCTGCATCGCCCGTCATGCCCACGGTGTAGCCGAGCCCGCGGATGGTCTGGATGATGTCGACGCCCAGCTTCTTCCTGAGGCGCCCGATGAAGACCTCGATGGTGTTGGAGTCGCGGTCGAAGTCCTGGTCGTAGAGATGCTCGACCAGCTCGGTGCGCGAGACGACCCGGCCCTGGTGCAGCATCATGTAGCTGAGGAGCCGGTACTCGTGGGAGGTCAGCTTGACCATGTGGCCCGAGACCGTGACGCGGCCGGAACGGGCGTCCAGGCGCACGGGGCCGCATTCGATCTCGTTGGAGGCGTGCCCGGCGGAGCGACGCACCAGGGCGCGGACACGGGCGAGCACCTCTTCCATGTGGAAGGGCTTGGCCACGTAGTCGTCGGCGCCGGCGTCGATGCCCGCCACCTTGTCGCTCCAGCGGTCGCGGGCGGTCAGCAGCAGAACGGGCATCTTGCGCCCGTCGCGCCGCCACTGCTCGAGCACCGAGATGCCGTCCATCTTGGGCAGGCCGATGTCGAGGATCACGGCGTCGTAGGGCTCGGTGTCGCCGAGGAAGTGGCCGTCCTCGCCGTCACGGGCCGTATCGACGGCATAGCCCGCGTCCTTCAGGGCATCGACCAGCTGCTGGTTCAAATTCGGATCGTCTTCGACAACGAGCAGTCTCACCGCAAATCCCCTCGTGCGCCGGACTCAAATGGATGTCAGCGCTTATCGTACATGAATTGGCCGGAGCTCGCATCGAGGACGACCTTCTTCACCTGGCCGTCGCGCGTCAGCACCGTCACCCGGTAGGAGAGCTTGCCCTCGTCGAGGCAGAGGTCGGCCTTGACGATGTCGCCCTCCAGCATCCGACGGATCTCGGCGAGGCGGCGGGCCCTGCCGTCCAGGAGGGCCTCCTGCATGGCGCCGAAGGTCAGGCACTCCCCGGCCGCCGACTGCGCGATCGAGGGCTGTGGGGCAAGGGCCGCCAGCGCGGGCGCGAGGGCGGCGACCGTCGTGGCGAACGCCAGACAGAGGGGGGCGAGCTTCCTGACCATCGCCCCTCCTTACCCGAGCGGCACTGAACCGCCGATGAACGGCAATGTGAACGCCCGTGATCGAAAGGTCCAGGCCGGCTCGGTCAGGGGGCCGACGGGCAGAGGGCCGCCCAGGCGGCGTTGTGGCTCTTCACAGCCCGGATCGTCTCGTCGGTGTCGCGCGTCGACCAGTCGATCGGGCGCATCGCACGGCACACGACACCGCGAGCCGGAATCGGGTCGGCGGGCAGATCAGTCGCGACGATGGCCGTCGTCGGCGCGCAGCCGGCCGGGATCGCGAGACAGATCGCGATCGAGACGGCGGCGGGCCGCCTCGGCGTGATCCAGGGCATCGAGCGCCTCCTTCAATCGCGAGCGGGCCGCGGCGGAGGCGGCGGCCTCCGGGGCGCCCCGCCGGTTCGCCCAGGCCAGGACGGCGAGGGCGAGGCCGACGAGGCTGCGGGCGAGCGAGAACCAGCCCATGGGGGTCAGGCGATCCTCTTGGAGGCCTTCACCCGGCCCCAGATCGCCAGGGCGCCGCCGGCCACCACCGCGAGGCGGTCCCAGAGGCCGAGGATCTCGCCCGCGAGGTCCGCGGCCCGGGCCTGGTCGTCGGGGGCGACGACGTAGCCGAAGAGGCCCGCCACGGCGGCGAGCACCGCGATCGCGGCGCCCCAGACGGTGCGGGAGGCGAGGAGGGTCTTGGTCTGTTCCATGGCTGATCCTTCGGGTTCGGGGTCAACGTTCGTCGCGGGAGGCGGCGCCGGCCGAGAGGTCGAGGCGAACCGGCCCCGCCCCGGCCGGCACGGGGACCGTCGCCGGCCAGCGGATGCCGATCGGCCGCCCGGCGGCGTCGGCGAGGAGGCGGGACCTGGCGACGGGGTCGCGGCCGACCCGGTTGCCCTGATTGCCGCCGAGCACCAGGTAGCGGGCCTTGTCCTCGCCCTCGTAGAGCCCGACATGGCCGCCCCCCTGGCGGGCGAAGACGAGGACCGCGCCCGGGACCGGGGTGGACAGGGGGCGCCCCCACTCCGCCCAGGCGCGGGCCGAGAGGGGGTTGGGCAGCGGCGGCGTCAGCCCCGAGGCGACCATCGCCCAGGCCACGGCGAGCCCGCACCACGGGATGTCGTCGTCCTCGTAGAAGGCGGCGATCCATTCGAGACGCGGATGCGAGCGGGCGACGGCGGCCGCCATTTCCAGGATGCGGGGACGGGAGCCGGGGCCGGGGATCTCGGCGAGGCCGAGTTCGGCCGACAGGCGGTCGTGCCAGGGCACGAGGGGACTCATGGGAAGCCTCCGGGGGCTGGCGGGACGGGAAGCGGCGCGGGCGCGGCGGGGGCAGGCCCGTCAGTCCGGACGGCCCAGGTTCGCCCAGAGGCCCTCGATGGTCGCGGCGAGTTGCCAATCGGTGATGCCCGCGGGAACCGCGACCGTGTAACCCTGCGGGGTGCCCGCCGTCGGCACTGTGACCAGGAGGTTGCCGGTCTCGGCCGCCTGCCCGTCCCGTTCGACTGTCTCGACGGTTTCCTCGCAGGTGTAGGCGAGGGTGATGGTGCGCGTCGCCATGGGCTCGGCCTCAGATGTTGCGGACGGTGGTGGAGGAGATGCGGACGTCGCCGCCGGTCGGGACGGCGGAGAGCTGCGCGGTCCAGGCCGCGTTGGCCGAGGCCTGCTTCTTGGGCACGGACCATTCGAAGACCGCGCTCGATCCGCCGGCGAGCCAGAAGCTCAGCCGGACTGTTCCGGCGACGCTGTCGCGCACGTCGACCCGGACACCGGTTGTCGAGGTGTTGGAGGCCTCCAGGGCGTGGAGGTCGTTGAACGTGGAGGCGGCGGCGGAGACGATCGTGGTCTCGGTCGTGCCCGAAAGGGTCACGGCCGCGTTCGTGTCGACCAGTTCGCGGATATGGCCGAGGACCACGACGGGGCGACCGAGCTTGTCGGACACGAGCCCGGTCGCCGCGTTGTCGTTGCGGGTGCTCGGTTGCGTCGTCTTGGCGAGCACCCCGGCGGGGACCACGTTGCCGGTCTGGGTGGAGCCCGAGGCCGTCATCCCCTGGACCGTCACGGCCTGACCCCCGGCGACCAGAACCGGGACGGCGCTGCGGATGTCGGTCGGCCGGCCGGCCTGGCGGAAGTCGACGGTCATCCGCGCCGTGTCGAGCAGGCGGACGAAATGCAGGCCGACATCGGTCGAGGAGGCCGGGGCGGTAGAGAGATTCCGGATCCGGACGCGGAGCTTGTAGAGCTTGGCGGGGTCGGGCAGGCTGTTCTGGCGCACGGCGGGCGTGTTGGGCGCCGTGAGAGCATCCATCGCCATGGACTGGAAGTAGAGGCTCTCCATGTCGGCATGGATCTCGTAGACGCCGGCGGGCATCAGGTCCGCCGCGCCCGAGCCGACCCCGACGGTGGTGGCCTGGGACGTCATCGAGACCGAGCCGGCGGTGACGCCGAAGCCGCGGTGCAGCGCGGTCACGGAGGTCGGCGTCGTGCCGTCGAAGCGGAACGCCATGCCGTTGAGGGCATTGGCGAAGGCGGGGGACGCAAAGGTCGCGTCGGTCTCCACCTGGCCGGCGGCGTTGACGGAGACGAGTTCGACCACGACCTCCTGGTTGGCGATGCGCTGGGACATCGTCAGGCCGAAACCGAGCTTGAAGGGCATCCTGAAGCTTCGACGCGACAGGATGATCGTCTCGCTGTTCGCGTCGGTGCCCGTGGCGACCGCGAGGTAGCGGGATCCGAAGCTCGCGCCCTGAGGGGCGATGGTCATGCCGGAACCGGTCTGCACCAGCTCCCAGACCGACACGGTGTCGAAGCTGAAGAACTCGTCGCGGAACTTGTCTCGCGTGGTGCCGACGACGAGCTTGTCGAAGTCGGCGTCGTAGCCGGGCAACCCCACGGTCCCGTCGAGGGCGACGACGGGAACATTGCGGCCGTCGTCCAGGACGACCATGCGCTGGCCGGTGACGGTGTTGGATTCGGTGGGCATGGGGGTCTCCTCGATGACGGAGGGCGGGCTCAGGGACGGCGGGCGAGTGCGGACAGCCGGGCGTCGAGTTCCTGGACGGCGCGGGCGAGGACGGGGACGAGCTCCTCGTAGCGGAGCCCCTGGCGCCCGCTGGCGGCGTCCTCCGTCCAGAGTGCGCTGTCCTCGGGACCGAGCGCCGCGCGGACCTCCTGCGCCAGGAAGCCGGCGTGGCGGCGCCGGCCCTCGCGGGGGCCCTCCGGACCGGTCTCGGCGACGCGATAGCGGAACGAGACGGGGCGGAGCCGCCGGACGAAGTCGAGGCCGAGCGCGAGGTCGGCGACGTCGAGCTTGTCGCGCGCGTCGGAGGTGTTGATGGTGGCGGTCGCGGCATAGACCTGCGACCAGCGGAACGAGGCCGTCCCCAGCGTGCGGGCGTTGTCTGTGTCGGGCCGGTGCATCCGGGTGACCGCCTCGCCGGTCGCGGCGACGCAGCGCAGCGCCTCCGTCCAGGTCGAGCCGTCCGGGCTGACGCGCAGGCTCAGGTCGTCGGTCCCGACGAGGCCGATCTCGCCCCGTCCGGAGAAGTTGGTCTGGAAGAGGATCGAGCCGGTCCGGGTGGCCGCTTCCTTGTCGATGGTGGCGCGGAGGTCGCCGGTGCCGCCCTCGGCGATGCGCCGGGCGCTGAAGAGCGCCTTGTTGATCTTGGCGGCGAGCGGATTGGTGGCGTCGGCGGTGGTGCCGATGCCGAGCAGGGCGACGTTCTGCAGGGCCGTCGTGGCGGCCAGCGCGGCGGCGACCAGGTCCTGCCAGACGCTGCCGGTCCAGACGAACAGGCGTGCCTCGTCGGCAACCCAGACGCGCCAGCCGGTGCCGGGCGGAAGGAAGGTCCAGGCGCCGGCGAGCCAGACCGCGATCTGGCCGGCGCGTCCCGCCCAGGCGCCCGTCGGCGCGGCGGCGACGATCCAGGCGTTGCCCTCCGCCGGGCTCGACGGCGGCGCCGCCAGGTCGCGGTCCTGCACCACCGCCTGGACGAGCGCGTCGAGGGCGTCGAGCGCCTCGTTGTGGGTGACGTGCTTCTGCGCCTGCGCAGCCTCGATCAGCGGCAGCGCCAGCCTCGGCGTGACGGTCATGGGAACCTCGAAGGAACGGGGTCAGAGGGCGAGCGTCGCCGTCCGCGGGACGCCGGGGCCACGGGTCGCGCTCACTTGCGCGATCCGGACGGTGAGGCTCGAGGGTGGCGCGCCGAAGTCGGCGATCTGGTCGGGTGCGGCATAGAGGTGACCGGGCGCGGTCGTCTCGACCCGCCGCATGACGGTCGAGCCGAGCAGGATCTCGAGCCGGTAGGCCTCGGTCTCCTCGCCGAGGGGCACGTCGCCCGCGCCCCAGCCGTCGCCCCCTTCCACCCGGCTGCGTCGGATCCAGGAGAGGGCGACAGCGCCGGTCGCCCGGTCGCGCCGGGCGCGCGGGTGGACGGGGCTCCAGGGCAGGAGGCCCCTGCCCGCCGGCGTCGCCGAGACCGGGGCGTAGGCGGGATGGTCGTAGGGCTTGGACGCAGGCCCGACCCGGAGATCGAGCGCACGGTCGAGCGCGTCGATGCCGATCGGCAGGTCGGCCAGCGCGTCGTCGAGCAGAACGAACGGACTGCCGGCCGGGGCCGGCGCCGCCCAGGCGTCCTCGCTGCCGGACTCGGCCCGCAAGAGGCGGGTCAGCCGGTAGGTGGAGGGCGCGGTCAAGGTCGCGTCGCAGAAGCGGAACAGCTCCCACTGGCCGGCCGTGTGGCGCACCGCCGCGAGGTTGGCGCCGGCGAGCACCGCGTCGGGCGTCGCCGAGACCAGGTGGCCGCCGTAGAGGCGGACGTCGACCGCCGTGCCCCGGTCCCACCGTGCGGTCGGTCCGGGAGGCATCGAGGCGAGGAGTTCCCCCATGGCGGCGCTGCCGTCGAGGGTCGCGGCGAGATCGTAGCTGCCGTCGGGCTGCCGCTGCCAGACCGCAAGGCCGCCCGGCCAGGGCCGCACGTGGGCGGCGATCCAGGGCCGGTGCAGCGGCGCCCCGGCGTCGGGGCGTGCCACGTCGAGCACGTGGACCAGGGGAGCGCCGAGCGCGGCGGTCGCCGCGACGGTGGCCGGGCCGCCGCGGGCGCGGACGGGGGCGTAGAGGTCCGGGTCGAGGCTGCGGGCCTCCACGGCGAGGCGGCCGGCCGCTTCGACCCGTTCGACCTGCACGGTCAGGGCCCGGCTCCCGAGGTCGAGGGCGAGGACGTCGCCGGGCTCGACGGCGAGGCGCGAGGGCGGCAGCGAGAAGGCGACGGTCTCGCGGCCGGCCCAGACGTCCTGGAGCCAGATCTCCGCCCGCGACGCCATGGTCTCGATGGCCGCCACCACGGGCAGATCGGCGCGGGTCTCCCGTCGGGACGAGCCGACCAGGCGGGCGGATTCGACCGTGGTCCTTCGGAAGTCGCGCAGCGGGTCGGAAACCGTCACGGCGACAGAACGGGGCAGCTCGGCCTCCTCGGCGCGCCGGATCTCGAAACGGGCGTCCTCGCCGGCCTCGGCCAGATCGTCGAGACCGAGACTCAGCCCGGGCGACCGGCCGCGGCCCGCGAAGGCGATGCCGGTGCCGAGGTCGAGGGCGTCGACCTGGAAGGCCGCGAGAAGCGGCTCGATCGCCTGGCGGGCGGACATGCGGTCGTCGACCACGTAGCCGTCGAGATGGCCGCCGACGCCGCGCCAGGCGACCGCCACCACACCGGCCTCGGCGAGGAGCGCGGCCAGCAGGCCCTGCAGGGAGGTGCCGCCGAGCCGGCCGGTCAGCCAGTGCCCGGTCGACCAGGCGGGGGCGTCGGCCCAGGTCGCGCCGAGGGCCGGAAAGGCCGGAAAGGGCCGGGCGTCCCAGGTCCAGAGATGAATCCCGGAGGGGTCCACCATGCGCTTGCCGGTCAGCGTGGAGACCGGGTTCCAGGCCGGCTGGAACCCGGGAGCGGCCGGGTCGAAACGGGAGATCACCGCCTCGGCGTGGCGGCGCGGGACGAGGTCGTCGCGGGCACCGCGCGAGAACCAGGGCACGCCCGATTCCGACGACTTGGCGTCCGGGAAGAGGTTCGGCTGGTTGGAGCCGAGGTCGACGGCGGGCGCGCCGGCCTCGGTCAGCCAGAAGGGCTTGGACTGCGGCACCCAGGCGGTCGGGGTGGCGCTCTCGATGCCCCCCGGACGATCGAAATGCTGGTTCGACCACCAGGAGCGGAGGTCTTTGTTGCGGAACACCCAGGGCTTTGCGCGCGCGCCGTCGGTGATCGGGCTGCGCAGGCCGGCGCTGCGGGCGGCGGCGTTCGCGTAGAACCAGTCGTAGCCCTCCCCGGCCTCCAGATTGGCGCGCAGATACGCCACGTCCCAGGGGCCGTCGGCCAGGCTGCGGTCGGCATGGTCGCCGTAGCGCCAGTCCGATAGCGGCCAGTAGGCGTCGATGCCGACGACGTCGACGGCCGGGTGGGCCCAGAGCGGGTCGAGGTGGAAGAAGACGTCGCCGGTGCCGTCCTGCGGCTGGTGGCCGAACCACTCCGTCCAGTCCGCCGCATAGGTGAGGGTCGCGGCCGGGCCGACCAGGCTGCGGACGTCGGCCGCCAGCGTCGCGAGCGCGGCCACGAAGGGATAGGCCGAGGCGGAGGACCGGACGGTGGTCAGCCCGCGCAGCTCCGACCCGATCAGGAAGCCGTCGACGCCGCCGGCCGCCGCGGCCAGCGCGGCATAGTGGAGGACCATGCGGCGGAAGGTCCACTCGGCCGGCCCCGTATAGGCGACCTGGTCGACGTCGACCGTGTAGTGGGCCGGCAGGGCGGTGCCGACGAAGGCCTGCACCTGGGTGCCGGCGGCGGCGGACTTGTCCGGGCTGCCGGGGCGGCCGGGTGCCGGGTGGCAGGTGATGCGGCCGCGCCAGGGATAGGCGGCCTGCTCGGCGGCGCCGTAGGGGTCGGGCAGGCCGTTGCCCGCGGGCACGTCCATCATCACGAAGGGATAGAGCACCACCTTCAGGCCGCGGGCCCGGATGGCCCGGATCGCGGCCGCCACCGTGGCGTCCGAGGGCGTGCCGCCATAGGCCGGCGACCCGGAGGCCGTGCTGACGGCCCGCGCCGCGGCGCGGTCGACCCCGGCGACCGACCAGTCCTGCGTCGTGGTCTTGGCGTTGGATTCGACGCCGGGCCTCAGCCGGCAGACGCCGGCCCTGAGGTCGTCGCCGAACCAGGAGACCACCAGCGACACGCGCTCGAGGTTCGGGCAGAGGGCCTGCAGCTCGTCCAGCGAGGCCTCGAGGTCGGTCGGGGCCGTGGTCTGGTGGACGTTCTCGGACCTCCAGCCGCCGGCCGCGGAGCCGCCCGAGACCGGCGCCGTCGCGTAGCCGAACTCGGTCGCCCCGGGGATCAGGGTGACGGCGCGAACCAGCGGCTCCAGGCGGTCGACGACCCGGATCACCTCGAAGGAGAATTGCGGCAGGCGGTTGCCGTAGGCCTTCAGCGGGAAATGCTCGAAGACCACGTAGGCGAGCCCGCGATAGGCCGGCGCGCCGCCGGGCTGGCGGGCGAGGATGAGCGGGTCGGGCGCCTGGTCCTCGTCGCCGAGGTGGAAGCGGATCTGATGGTCGGTCCGGTCGAGCTCGACGCCGTCGGCCCAGATCCGCCCGATGCGGGCGACGGGGCCCTCGCAGATCCCGACCGCCACGTTGGCGTGGTAGCGGTAGGTGGAGGTGGTCGGCCCACCCTTGCCGCCGGAGGTCTCCTTCTTCTTGACCGTCTCCTCGTGCCGGGTCGCCCAGATCACCTGGCCGGCGAGCCGGACACGGCCGTAGACGCGCGGAATCGCCTTGCCCTCGGTGGCCGTCTGGATGTCGAGGTCGGAGAGGCGCGGGCCCTTCGTGTCCGGCAGGGTCGAGCGGATGAGTGCGCGGTCGATCATGTAGCCGACCGAGGCGCCGACGGCGCGCCCGGCGAGCGCGCCGACAGGGCCGCCGATCGCGCCGCCGAGGGCGGCTCCGGCGGCGGAGAGCAGGATGGTGGCCATCAGTCGTCGGCTCCGGGAAACGCGTAGGCACCGGCGAGGCGGCGGCGCCAGGCGGGCACGAGCGGGCTTTCGACCACGCCCGACCCCTCGTAGGCGTGGACGAACCGGCCGGGCGCCGTGAGGATGCCGGCGTGCTTGGCCGGCAGGCCGTCGCGCCAGCGGAAGAGGAGGACGTCGCCGGGCTGCGCGGCGGCGGGCTCGAGGGGACGCAAGTGGCGGGCGGCGGCGGCCGCGAAGGCGTCCACGCGGGAAGCCTCGGCCCAGTCGCGCGTGTAGGGCGGCGGGACCTCCGGCTCGGGGCCGAGCACCGCGCGCCAGACGCCGCGCAGGAGGCCGAGGCAGTCGGCGCCCGCGCCGCGCAACGACGCCTGGTGGCGGTAGGGCGTGCCGATCCAGGCCCGCGCCTCGGCGACGACCGCCTCACGGACGCCCGTCACGGCACCACCGCCGATCCGTCGTTCTCGTGGCGGCTGCGACTCGGGTGGGCGAGGACGAAGTCCGGTCCCGGCAGATGGGGAAAGCCGCGGAAGTTCTCCGCGTTGGCGAAGCGGTCGCGGCAGGTGGCGAAGAGCTTTTCGCAGCCGGCGGTCACCGAGACGACGTCGCCGGGGGCCGGGGCGGCGGGGAGCGCCTGCCAGAGCTCGACCTCGGCGACGGACGCCGAGAGGACGTGGCTCTTCACCTCCGAGGCGCGGCCGGCGAGGACGCCGGAGGTGACCTGCAGCCGGCCGCGCTCGAAGAGGGCCGGCGCGAAGGCGGCGAGGCCGGAGAGCCGCAGGGTCCGCCGGTCGCTGCCCGACAGGACCGTGCCGAGACCGCGGCGGGTCGGCGCGGCGAGGTCGACCCGGCAGCGGGCGTCGCCGAGATCGGCGTCGCAGCGGTGCTGGAACAGGCGGCCGCGCTCCTCGTCGAGGGCGAGCGCGGCGGAGCGCAGCTCGGCCCGGAAGGCTCCCTCGGCCGCGACGACCTCGCCGATCGTGCCGCTCCTGAGGTGAAGACGCTCAGAGACGTCGGACCAGTTGACGAGGTGGACGTCGATCCGAGCCCCGTCATAGAGGCCCGCGGCGATGTCGGCAGCGGTCACGGCAGCCGAGGCGAGGGCCCCGGCGACCTCGACCCCGCCGACCGCCAGGCCGGCCTGGGCCACGTCCTCGCTGGCGCGAAGGCCGGAGGCCGCCTCGCAGGAGACGCCGTCGAGCAGGATCGGGCGGTCGTGGTCCGTGAAGCCGAGGACCACGCCGTCCAGGCGGGTCAGGATCCAGCAGGTCGCAAGCGTGGTGGCCTGGCCGGCGACATGGGCGGCGAGCCCGGGCGGAAGCGTCTTCACGGGCGGATCTCCACGAGCGGAACGGCCGGGATCTCGCCGGCCCGGAAAGCGGCGAGATCGACGCGGATCTCGTCGGTGTCGAACCGGACGGGAACGTCGAAGCGGTAGCCGGCGGTCACTTCGGCACCCGCCGGCGGGATGCGGCCGGGCAGGAAGGTGACGAGGCCCGTGGTCGTGTCGACCGTGAAGTCGGTGCCGGCGACCTTCTCGACCCCGGCGACCGCCACCCGGACCGTGCCGGCGACCGGCTTGGCGATGGTGCGCGTCCAGGCCGTTGTGCCGGCGCCGTAGCGGCGGACGAGCTGGAAGGCCGCGGTCACGCCGTCGCCCGTGCCGATCGGCTGGTCGAGCGGCCCGGGCGTCCCGGAAGGCAGGCAGGATCGATGGTCGGCGGGGTCGCGGTAGCGGAAGCCGTGGAGCCGGCCTCGGCGCTCCTCGAAGAAGGCGACGACGGCGGCGAGGTCGTCGAGGGTGCGCAGGCCCGTGCCGGCATCGAAGCGCCGACGCGAATCGGCCCAGCGGGCGTTGCGGACTTCGCGGCCGGAGCCGAGCGCGACGATTTCGGTCCGCCGCTCCGGGCCGCCGGTTGCCCCGAACGCCACTTCGACGGGAAAGAGAACCTCGTGGAACGCAGCAAGTGCCGGCATCGCAAGAACTCCCCTGAGTTTTGATCTGTCTCAACGAAGGTTGCCGACCCCTGCCTTATCCAAGATCGCAAGGGTGCCGCCCGGAGAGGCGCGAGCCGGAACGGAGCCGAGGCACAGGGAAGAGCCGCGGGCGCATCGGCCGGGTCGGGTCCGGTCGCCCGCAAGGGAGAGACGATGACGCATACCCATCACGAACTCGCCGAGCTGATGCCCGAATACGCAGACGACATTCACAAGCTGAAGATGTCGGACAGTCATTTCGCGCGGCTCGCCGACGAGTACCACGAGATCAACCGGCAGGTTCACCGGATGGAGACCAACGTCGAGCCCGCCTCCGACGAGGCGATCGAAGTCGCCAAGAAGACTCGCCTCCGGCTGCTGGACCAGATCCGCGCGATCCTGGCCAGGGCCGCCTGAGGCCGAAGTATCCGGGCGCCGGCCGGGCGCCCCGTCATCGAGGTTCGGGAAGGCGGAAGAGGGTCTGTGAGGATCCCCGTCCGCCGAGACGAACGCACCGGAGCCTGAGCCCCTCCTCGTTAGGCCCGGTGTCAAAGCCCGCGCCGTCCCCGTCCGACGGCGCGGGCTAACTTCGTCTGGATCTGCGCCTCGGAGCGGCGGAAGCTCTCCGCGTCCGGCGTGGTCACGTTGAAGGTCACGTTGACGGTCTGCGGGCCGCCGGAGGCGGCGGCGACGCCGAGCTTGCCGTCTGCTCCGCGCCGCAAGGGCAGGATCGCCTCGGCGCCGGCCTCGCCCATCAGGCCCGTCCGGCCGCCCGCCATCGGAAAGAAGGTCGGACGCGAGACGACGCCGCCGTCCGCGAAGGGCATCACCCTGCCCTCCCCGATGGCGCCGCCGAGCCGGAAGCCGAGCACCGACCTGAAGGCCCCCGCGACCGCCGTCTCCAGGCCCGAGGCGATGCCCGAGGAGATCGGCGCCAGGGCGCGGTCGAGGGAGGCGCTGGAGATCGAGTAGCCGATCCCGCGCAGCACCGAATCGAGCTCCCGGCCCTGCAGCACCGCGCCGCGGAACGCGGAGGTGAGCGCCGTTCCGAAGCCGGTCGAGAGCTGGGTCAGTTCGGCGAGCGAGCCGGAGAGGCGGGCCGTCATGTCGAAGCCCGGGTCGAGGCCGTCCGTCATGGGATCTCCTTGGGCAGGGAGGCGGCCCCGGGGCGCGCATCCCCGGGCGGCCGGCCGTCCGGATAGTCGCGCAGCAGCGCCGCCAGGCCGTCGCGGCCGGGGCCGCCCGGCACGGCGAGGGGCGCGAGGAGCGCGGCGAGTTCGCGTGGGGTCAGCGCCCAGAAGGCCGCCGGGGCCATGCCGAAGCGGGCGACGCAGAGCGTCAGGGCGGCGTCCCAGGGGAAGGGCTCGGGTCGAAAGGGCCGCGGGCCGGATCCTCCGCCCGGCCGAAGGTGGCGACCAGGAGGCGGCCGGCGAGATCGGCCGCGCCGAGAAGACCGCCCTCGACCCGCAGGCGCCCGGCGTCCTCATCGCCGACCGCCTCGCCGGCGCCGCGCAGGCCGGCGGCGAGGATGCGCATGATGTCCCGGGCCGAGAGCCGGCCCGAGCCGAAGCGGGCCGCCAGGGCGGCGAGGTCGTCGACCCCGAAGGCGGCCTCCAGCTCGGCGAGGGCGCCGAGGGTGAGGCAGAGCGTGCGCGGACGGCCGTCGATCACGGCCTCGACCTCGCCGCGGCGGGGGTTCGCCATGTCAGATCGCCGTGAAGGTGAGGAGGCCGGCGGATTCGAGGGCGAGATCGTAGACGACCTCGCCGTCGTGCTCGCCGATGAACTCCAGGGCCGCGATCTGGAACGGGCCTTCCACGATGCCGAAGCTCGGGATGACCACCTGCCAGTTGCGGATCGCGGCGTCGAAGAAGATCTGGCGCACGATGGTGTCCGACTGGACGTCCCGGAAGATGCCCGTGCCGGACATGCTGGCGCGCTTCGGCGCGGCGCCGGCCAGCAGCTCGCGCCACTCGCCGGGCGAATCGGCATTGGTGACGTCGACGGTGCCGGTCGAGAAGGCCAGGCGGCGGGTGCGCAGGCCGGCGACGCTCAGGTAGGCGCCGGACCCGGTGGAATCGACCTTGAGTAGGAGGTCCTTGCCTCGCTGGACGGCCATGGGGTTACTCCGAACAAGAGGGATCAGACCGGCTCGGTGACGGCCCGGTAGACGAGCGTCGCGGTCGCGGTGATGCGGTCGCGGGCGATACGCGCCTCGCGGCGGACGAGCCTCATGGAGGCGAGCGCGTGGCCAACGGGGGCCGGCGCGGCGGCGGCCAGCCGGGCGTCGGCGCGGTCCGTGATGGCCAGGGCCTCGCGCTTGCCGCCGGCGCGCGACCAGGCCGTCAGGGTGAGGTCGTGCTCCTCCACCTCGGCCTCGACGCCGCCGATCGGGCGGGAGGCGACCGGGTCGACGGCGAGATACGGCAGGGGCGCGTTGCGGGGCGCCATGTCGTGGATCCGCCCTGGGCCGCCGAGAAGCGCCTCCAGGGTCGGGTCGGCGGCCAGGGACGCCTTGACGGCGGCCAGGAGCCGCGAGGCCGCGTCGCTCATGCGGGCTCCTCCTCGGCCAGGACCAGGTGGTAGCGGTGCCGCTCGTCGTGGTCCTGGACGGCGAGGATGCGGAAGACGCGGCTGCCCTGGACGAGCCGGTGGGCGCTGGACAGGCCGGCGCGGAAGCGCAGGGTGATGCGGTGGGTCACGACGCCGGCACCGCGGCCGGCGCTCTCGCGCTCCTCGGCGCCGGTGGGCACGACGGCGGCCCAGAGGGTGGCGACCGTCGTCCAGACGGTGTCGCCGCCACTGCCGACCGAGGACGATTGCAGCACCAGGCGGTGCCGCAGCCGCCCGAGGGGGACCGGGGGGCCGCTCATGCGAGCCTCGGGGAGCGGAAGGGGGCGAGGAGATCGCTCAGCCGGTCGGCGGCCTCGGGCGCCACCACGCCGAGCGCGGCGCCGTCGCGATCCTCGTACCAGCGGGCCGTCAGCATCAGGACGGCCTGGCGCAGGCCGGCCGGCACCGCCGCCGCCGAGGCGCCGAAGCCGGCGGTGACGTCGATCTCGATGCCGTTCAGGCCGATGCCCGGACCCGCGGCGCCCGCCTCCAGGCGGAGCCGCGGCGGGCGGCTGCGGGTGTCGAGCCGGTAGGCGGCCGGGGCAAGGGTCGCCGGGGTCCCGGCGGCGTCGTAGACGACCACGGGGCCGATGGCGGAGACGGGGAAGAGCGGGATCGGCACGAGCCCGTCGGCCGGCCAGCCGTCGCGATAGAGCCGCCAGACCTGGTCGATCAGCTTGAGGCCGGTCAGGCTCTCCACATGCCGCCGGGCGGCGGCGACGAGGGCGGCGATAGCGGCGTCGTCGTCGGCGACGTCGACGCGCAGGTGCGCCTTGGCCTCGGCGAGCGTCACGGGCTCGGCCGCAGGCGGCGTGATGAGGGCGACGGTCATGGGGCCTCGCGGAAGGAAGGGGGCGGCCCGCCGCGCGACGGGCGGCGGCGGCGGGCCGCGGCGGGCCGGCACACGCAGGAGGGGACGTGTCGACCTGCCGGTCGAATGCCGACCGCAAGGGTTGGCAGGCCGGCCCGGAGGGGGTCGGAGGGTGGGCCCGGCGAGCCGGGCGGGCCGGCGTCAGACGGTGCCGAACTTCAGGAGCTTGATGGCGTCGAAGTCCTGGATGCCGCCGCCGACGCGCTTGGTGGTGTAGAAGAGCACGTAGGGCTTGGCCGAGTAGGGATCGCGCAGGACGCGGACGCCGACCCGGTCGACGACCAGGTAGCCGCGGCGGAAGTCGCCGAAGGCGATCGAGTAGCTGTCGGCCGCGATCGCCGGCATGCTCTCGGACTCCGCGACCGGGAAGTTCATGAGGGTCGCCTGCGCGCCCGGGCTGGCGGGGGGCTGCCAGAGATAGCTGCCCTGGCTGTCCTTCAGCTTGCGGATCTCGGCCTGGGTGCGCCGGCTCATCACCCAGGTGGCGTTCTGCCGGTAGCCGGCGCGCAGCGCGTAGACGAGGTCGACGAGTTTGTCGGAAGGGTTGGTGGCCGGGAAGGCGCCGGAGACGCCGGTCGTCAGGTAGCCGAGGTTGTTCCAGGACCAGGAGGCGTTGGCGACCTTGGCGTAGGCGAGGAAGCCCTTCGGCTTGTTGATGCCGTCGCCGGTCACGAAGGCGATGCCCTCCTGCTCGGCGAAGACCTGCTCGACCTCCTCGGCGATCCAGCGGTCGATGTCGACCGCGGCGTCGTCCAGGAGCGCGCCCGTCGCCGACGGCATGGCGTAGAGCTCCATGGTCGGGAAGGCGAGGAGTTGCAGGACGGGGCTCGAGGTCTCGGGCCGGGCGCCCGTCTCGGCCACCCAGCCGGCGGCCGGGCCGGTCGCCGAGAAGGGCTTGTTGTAGACGGAGGCGGAGACCTGGCGGTTGCCCGCGATGGCGCGGATCGGCGAGATGTCGGAGAGGCGCCGGGTGATCTCGCGCTCCAGCTCGGCCGGGACGAGGTAGCCGCCGTCCTGGCCGGAGCCGACCGAGAGGGCCTTCTCCTCCAGCCGCTTCAGGTTCATTTCCACCCCGCCGCGCACATAGGCGTCGAAGGCCCGCTTGTGCTCGCTCGGGCGCGCCTCGCCGCGGTCGCGCGGGTCGCCGAGCCGGGGACGGGCGGCCTTCAGGGCGAGGTCGTCGGTCAGGCGCTTCTGCTCCTCGAGCGCCCGGTCGATGCGGTCGAGCTTCTCCACGGTGAGCACGTCGGCGGCGCCGCGGCGCTCGAGGTCGTCCAGACGGCGGTCGTTCTCCTCGCGGAACGCCGCGAAGGTGGACATGAGGTCCTCGAAGGCGGAGGCGACGTCGGCGTCGGTCCGGAGAGGGCGGGCGGCGGACTTCCGTTCGGGGGCGGATGCGATCTCAGCGGTCATGGAGACCTCGCGGGGTTCGGGGTTCGAGAAGGGCGGCCGCCCGGCGGATCCGGTCGGCGAGCGGCGGCTCGGGCCGGCGCGCGGCCGGCGCGGTCTTGACCGCGGAGACCCGGGCGGCGGGGAGCATCGGGAAGGTGACCAGGGAGATCTCCCAGAGGTCGATCTCGATCAGGCGGCGGACGCCGGCCTTCGGCTCGGCGCGGCCCTTGACGGTCCTGAAGCCGATCGACAGGCCGTCGAGGACACCGGCTCGCATCAGGGCGAGCGCCTCGCGGGCGCGGGCCACCTCGGTCAGGAGCCGGCCGCGCACCTTGAGGCCGCGGGCGTCCTCGCGGATCTCGAGCCAGCGGCCGATCGGCTCGGCGGGATCGTGATGCCAGAGCATCTTGACGCCGCTCGCGCCGCGCCGGGCGAGCGAGGCCGCGAAGGCGCCGGGCTCGACCACGTCGCGGGCGAGGTCGACGGCGCCGAAGAGGCTCGCGTAGCCGACGAAGGTGCCGTCGGCGTCGACCGACGAGAGCGCGGCGGCGGCGCGCTTGATCTCCGGGGCGGCGGCGGGGGCGGTCATCGGCGTGCTCCGCGGCGTACCGCGGCCGCGGCGAGGCGGCCGGCGAAGCGGGCGAAGACCCGGCGGTGGTCGGGCGTGGCGGTCCCCGTCGGGGCGAGCGGAGCCGTGGCGCGAAGGAGCGCGATCAGGGCGGTCATGGCGGTGAACCTCAGTCGTCGTCGAAAAGGCGGGTCAGGCGGGCGATCTCGGAGACGAAGTCCTCGAAGCGGCGGTTGGAGGCGGCGAGTTCCTTGGTGGTCCAGACGAGCAGCGCGCTCGCCCCGGAGGCCCAGAGGAAGAGCGCCAGATGGGCGAGGTCGCCGCGGTCGGCGAAGGTGCGGACGAGGTCGGTCACGGCCGGTCCTCGCGGGGGCCGTAGCCGACCGCGATGCGCTTCTCGTCCTCGCTCAGGAACTCGGCCGCCCCGACGCGCGACCAGAGGGCGTCCCGGTCGGCCGAGAGCGCGGGGGCCTGGTCGGTGTCGAGCGAGAGCCGCAGGCCGGCGTTCCAGAGGGGCCCGAGCCAGGCGGACAGGGCCTCGGCGGTGCGCTCGGCGAGGGGCAGCACGGTCTGGCGCCAGAAGGCGCGGTTGGCCTCCTGGTAGTTGGCGTAGGTGTTGTCGCCCGGGATGCCGAGCAGCATCGGCGGCACCCCGAACGCGAGGGCGATCTCGCGGGCGGCCTCGCGCTTGGCCTCGATGAAGTCCATGTCCTTCGGCGAGTAGCCCATGCTCTTCCAGTCGAGCCCGCCCTCCAGGAGCAGGGGGCGGCCGGCGTTGCGGGCGCCCTGGAAGCCGTCCTCGAGCTCCCGCTTCAGCCGCTCGAACTGATCGTCCGTGAGGTTGCCGCCCTCCTTGGACTGGTAGACCAGCGCGCCGGAGGGCCGGGCGGAGTTGTCGAGGAGGGCCTTCGACCAGGCGGAGGCCGCGTTGTGGACGTCGAGCGAGACCTGCGCGGCCTCGAGCGGGGAGAAGCCGTAGTGGTCGGAGAGCGGGTGGAAGAGCGTCAGCTGCAGGACCGGGGAGATGCCGTCGGGGCCGGGGCGGAACCGCAATGTGCGGTCCCCGACCGTGTAGTCCCACCCCTCCGGCCAGCCCTCCGCACCCGGCACCACCTTCATCCGGTCCGGGCGCAGGACGTGGAGTTCGCGCGGGACCCCGTCCACCCGGACGAGCTCCAGGTAGGCATTGCCGGAGACGAGCAGGTGGCCGTAGGCGGCCTCCATCAGGGCCCGTCCCGAACGGCCCGCGCCGGGGGCGGACAGCAGGGCGAGCAGGGGATGCCGGTCGAGCTCGCGCTCGTTCTCGAAGGCGAGCCAGCGCAGAGAGGCGGCGCATTCGGAGATCAGCCGCACGGCACGGTGCACGACCGGGTTGCGGGCATAGCCCTCGCGGGCGAGCGCCGCGTAGTCGCGCGGGGTCCACACGGGACGTCCGTGCGACTGGAAGGCGATCAGGGGCGCCGCCAGCGAGGCCTTGGCCTCGGGCATGGTGGGGCGCGGCCGGCGCGCCAGGGCGCGCCACCAGGGGACTGTGGGCATGGGGTGGCTCTCCCTTCGATCGGGACACGCTCGCGCCTGCTCAATCCGGGACCATCGCGCAGGGCTCGGAGGTCTCCACCCGAGCCGGAAAGGCACTTGGGGCGGAGCGCGCGCCGGGACGGCCGTGTCAGCTCGCGCCGGCACGTCCGGACGTTGCTGCGGCATTGACATTACGAACTTTGGACAAGATGATGCAGGCTCCTGCCGCAGTGTTCACAGACCGGCACCTTACGACCGGAGCGCCGCGGCGGGGTTCGGGAGGTATTTCACATGGATCGAATTGTATTGATGGCCACGGCGCTCGCCGTCGGCCTGGGGACGTCTTTGGCTCATGCTCAAGACATACGAGCAACCATCGAGGCCGGCAACGCCAAGTGGGATGCGGCGTTCAACAAGAAGGACGCCGCCGGGATCGCGGCCCTCTATGCGGCCGACGCCAAGCTGCTGCCACCCGCCAAGGTGGTGGTCAGCGGCCCCGCGGAGATCGAGAAGTTCTTCAAGAGCATTCTCGAAGGCGGCTTCGCCGACCACAAGATCGAGATCGTCGACCTCAAGGTCGAGGGCAACCTCGCCTACCAGGCCGGCCGCTGGACCGCCACCGGCCCCGCCCAGGGCGGCACCCGCGCGACCTACACGGGCAGCCTCATCAGCGTGCTGGAGAAGCAAGCCGACGGCTCCTGGAAGAGCCGGGCGCACACGTGGAACGTGGCGAACTGACGTCGCCTCGCCGGGACGGCGCCGGATTTCGGCTCCGTCCTAGACGGCCCTCACCTTCGGGCTTCCCCGGCCCTCCAGCATCAGGTGGGTGAGGGCCCAGACGAGGGCGTCGAGGCGGTCGGGGGAGCGGCCGTCGGAGAGGCCGCCCGGGCCGAAATCCGCCATCTCATCTTCCAGTTCGGGGAAGACGCCGGCGTGGCGGACCCGGTTCTGGGCGTAGAGGGCGGCGACCGGTTCGGCGCGGACGTACTTGCCGCGGGTGGCGCGCACGGACTTGACGGGCACGCCGGGATCGACCTCGCGCAGGACCGCCGCCACCATGTCGCCGCCCTGGTTCACCTCGGCCACCAGGGCATCGGCGTCGAGCGAGCGGTAGAGGCCGATGGCGCGGGCGGCCCAGTCGGCGGGGCGCAGGCCGGCGGCGGAGAGGTCGGCGAGCACGTAGGCGGTGCCGTCCTCGGCGCGGCCGGCGGCCACGATTCCGCAGGCGTCGGCGCCCTTGGCCGCGCTGGCCGGCGGGTCGATAGCGACCACGATGCGGGCGAGCGGCGGGGCCTGCTCGACGCGAAGGCGCTCCAGGTCCTCACGGCGGAAGAGGGCGTCGGCCCGATCCTCGATCATCTCGCCGTCGAGCTCCTGGCGGCCGAGGCGCGTGCCGCGATAGCGGCCGACCACAGCATCCAGGAACCGCGGCGCCAGGTGGAAGGCATTGGCGCGCGTGGAGGCGCGGGTGACCACGGTGCCCGCCTCGGCGAGGAGCCGGCGCATGAGCGGCACGGGGCGGGGCGTGGTCGTCGCCAGCTGGCGCGGGGTCTCGCCGAGGCGCAATCCGAATTGCAGCATGTCCCAGGACTCCTCGGCATGGCGCCACTTGGCGACCTCGTCGCCCCAGGCGGCCTCGAATTGCGGACCGCGGAGCGCCTCCGGGTCCTCCGACGAAAAGGCTTGCGCGACCGCGCCGTTCGGCCATTCGAGCCGGCGCAGCGACGGCTTCCACACGGGCCGGTCGGCGCGGCGGTGGACCCTCAGAAGACCGGACACGCCCTCGATCATGACGTCGCGGACGTCCGCGAAGGTCTCGCCGACAAGGGCGATGCGGCCGACCGGCAGGGCCGCGAAGGGCCGGCGCCCGAGGGCCAGGGCCTTCACCCACTCGGCGCCCGCCCGCGTCTTGCCGGCGCCGCGGCCGCCCAGGATCAGCCATGTGGTCCAGGGCCCGGGCGGCGGCAGCTGGTCGTCGCGCGCCCAGAGGATCCAGTCGTCGCCGAGGCGGGCCGCCTCCTCGGGGGAGAGGCCGGCCAGAAAGCGCTGCTGGTCAGGGTTCCCCGCGCAGGCCCGCAAGGCGGCGCGCAATATCGGCACGGAATGCATCGATGTCGACCTCCGCGGTCTCGGCGGGGGGCACCGCGATCTTCTCGAGCCCGATGAGCAGCTCCAGGGTGCGGGCGAGGGCGGCGAGCGTGCGGGCGTCCTTCTCGTCGGCCGGCGCCGTCTCCGCGTCTGGGGCGCGGGCGAGGCGGGCCTCGATGTCGCCGATCTGGCGCTCGACCACCTGGAAGAGCCGGTCGACCAGCGCCGCCCGGTCGATCGGCCGGGCGCGGCCGGGCTTGGCGGCCGCGGTCCGGCGCCCGCCTCGGGGCTTCCCTGTCCTGGGCTGGCGGAGGCGCCAGCCCTCGGCTCCGGCGCGGCGGTAGAGCTCGCCCGCGGGGATGCGGAAGCGCTGGAGAATCTCGCCGACCGCCAGCGCCGACTCCTCGTAGGCGAGGCGCACGGCGGGCCAGTCGACCTCCGTGGGCGAGGGCAGCGGATCGGGGCCGCCACCGGCGGCCGGCTGGGTCGAATGAGGCATCGGAACTCCGGGGTCGTCGGGGTCGGCGCGAAAGGGCCGGACAGGACCGGAACCATGGTGGGCCGCGTCATCGCCCCGCAAGCCGGCGCGGCATGGCGGCAGCCGCGAGGGATCGGAGCGAGCGACGATCCGGACAGGCCGGCGACGACGATCGTGTGGTGGCGCCGCCGTTCGATCGCCGAACGAAAGGCGGGGGCGCAGGGCGGATGCGAGGGAGCCCGCGGTCACGAGGATGCGCCGCGACGGCCTGAAGCCGCGCGGGCGAAGGGGTCGAAACGGGGTGTCGGGATCGCTCGGCGGCGTAGATGTCCGGGGCGGCCGGTAACGCCGATACTCGCCATGGGCGAGCCTCTGGAGGCGTGCCGGCCACACCTCGTGGACCGTAGTTGAACCCTACTGACGCAGCTCATGCTGTCAAGACGATTTTCCTGTGACAGACAAATTTTCCTACCTCCTCCGCTTGCCGACGGGAGGCGGCGGCGGGACCACCGGGATCTCGCCGGGCCAGTCGACCACGCGGTCCTCGAGGTCTTCGACGCCGTAGTCCTCCTCGCTGACGACGCGGTCGCGGACCGAGATGCCGGCGGCGTGCACGGTTTCCGGGTCGCCGCTGACGAGGGGGTGCCACCAATAGAGGTCGTCGCCGTTGGCGAGCAGGCGGTAGGCGCAGGTCGGGGGGAGCCAGGTGTAGGTCTGCTCGACCACCTCGCGGGGGTCCAGCACCACGCAGTCGGGGACGAAGTCGTGGCGATCCTCGTAGGAGGAACAGCGGCAGGATCCGCTGTCGAGCAGGCGGCAGGCGACGTCCGTCCAGTAGATGTCGCCCGTTTCCTCCTCCTCGAGCTTGTGCAGGCAGCAGCGGCCGCAGCCGTCGCAGAGGGACTCCCACTCCGCCGGCGTCATCTCGTCGAGGCGCTTGGCGCGCCAGAAGGGCCGGTCCTGTCCGGTCATGGAACTCGCTCGGCGGTCGACAGTTTGCCGGACCGGGAGCAGCGCCCCTCGACCCCGGCACGGGGCATGCATTAAACTCTCCTTAACGGACCGAACCGGTCCCGACCAGGGACAATGCCGCCCCAGGGGCGTGCCGCGACAGGACAGACCACGCGTGAGCGACACCGATCCGAGACGGCCCGACACCCCGGCGAGCGACTCCGGCAAGGCCCCGCCGCCCCCCCGGCGGCGGCGCTTCGGCTTCCTGGAAGTCGACGCCTGGATCGATTCCTCCATCTACCGCTTCACCCAGGGACTCGGCGAGAGCTACATCGCCTTCAACACCTTCATGCGCCGGTTCACCGTCACCGGCTGGAAGCGGGGCCTGGTCGAGATCCTGGACGACGGCATGACCTTCGGGGCGGCCGGCACCGTGCTGCTCGTCGCCTTCGCGCTGCCCGCCTTCGAGGCGACCAAGAAGGACTGGCGCAAGGAGGTCGACTACTCGGTGACCTTCCTGGACCGGAACGGGGTCGAGATCGGACGGCGCGGCATCCTGCTCAACGACACGGTGCCGCTCGACGACATCCCGGACCACCTGATCAAGGCGACGCTCGCCACCGAGGATCGCCGGTTCTTCGACCATTTCGGCATCGACTTCTTCGGCACGGCCCGGGCGCTGGTGGAGAACATCCGCCACAAGGGCGTGACGCAGGGCGGCTCGTCGCTCACCCAGCAGCTCGCCAAGAACCTCTTCCTCACCAACGAGCGGTCGCTCGAGCGCAAGATCAAGGAGGCCTATCTCGCCTTCTGGCTCGAGGCGAACCTCACGAAGCGCGAGATCCTGAAGCTCTACCTCGACCGCGCCTACATGGGCGGCGGCACGTTCGGAGTGGCGGCGGCGTCCGAGTTCTACTTCGGCAAGAGCGTGCGCGACATCAACCTCGCCGAGGCCGCGATGCTGTCCGGGCTCTACAAGGCCCCGACCAAGTACGCGCCGCACGTCAACCTGCCGAACGCCCGGGCACGCGCCAACGAGGTGCTGACCAACATGGTCCAGGCCGGGTTCCTGACCGAGGGCCAGGTGCTGGCGGCGCGGCGCAATCCCGCCAAGGCGGTCGACCGGCGGCGGGACTACACGCCGGACTACTTCCTCGACTACGCCTTCGACGAGGTCCAGGCGCTCTCGCCGGCCGACCACACCATCGTGGTGAAGTCGACGATCGACATCGGCATCCAGAAGAAGGCCGAGGAGGTGACCGAGAACACGCTCCGGCAATTCGGCCAGGAGCTCGACATCGGTCAGAGCGCGACCGTGGTGATGGAGCCCGACGGCGCCGTGCGCGGCATCGTGGGCGGGCGAGACTACGGCGCCAGCCAGTTCAATCGCGCGGTCCGGGCGAAGCGGCAGCCGGGCTCGTCGTTCAAGCCCTACGTGTACGCGACCGCACTGCTGGCCGGCCGCAACCCCAATTCGCGGGTGGTCGACCAGCCGACCTGCATCGGCGACTGGTGCCCGAAGAACTACTCGGGCGGCTTCTCGGGCGCGATGACGCTGACGACCGCGCTCGCCAAGTCGATCAACTCGATCCCGGTGCAGCTCGCCCGCGACATCGGCCGCGACCGGGTCGTGGCGACCACGCGGCGCTTCGGCATCACCCTTCCCGACAAGCCGGACTGGCCCTTCGTGCTCGGCGCGATGGAACTGACAGTGTTGGACCAGGCGGCCGGCTACGCCGCCTTCGCCAACGGCGGCCGGCGGGTGCACCCCTACGCGATCGATCAGATCCTGACGACGTCCGGGACCGTGATCTGGGATCACAAGACCCAGGTGAAGCCGCCGGAGCAGATCATGCCGGTCGACAAGGCGATGGAGATGAACCAGATGATGCTGCAGGTCGTCGAGAACGGCACGGCCCGGCGGGCGATCCTGGAGGGCATCCCGGCGGCCGGCAAGACCGGCACGACCCAGTCCTACCGGGACGCGTGGTTCATCGGCTACACGGGCAACTACGTGACGGCGGTCTGGGTCGGCAACGACGACTACCGCCCGATGGAGAAGGTCACGGGCGGGCTCATCCCGGCGCAGATGTGGAAGGACATCATGGCCTTCGCGCATCAGAACGTCGAGCTGAAGCAGATGCCGGGCGCGCCGCCGCCGGTGCGCAAGGGTTCGGAGCCGGCCGCGGTGGCGGGTGCCAAGCCGGGCGCCCCGGGCCAGGCGGGACAGCCGGGCAAGCCCGGGCTGACCGAGGTCGCTGGCGGGCAGCCGGCCGAGAGGCCCCGGCAGCTCTCGGTGCGCACGATCGGCGTCCTGACCGACATCGAGAGCCTGATGAAGTCGGCGCCGCCGGTCGGACGCCAGGGCGGACTGGCTCCGGTCGGCCGGCAGGGTGCGCTCGAACCCGGCAAGGCCCCGGCCGCCCCGGCCCGGGACGGCGGGCTGCAGCCGGTCGGCGGCGCCTCGGGGTCGGTGACGCCGGTCGGCGGCCCGGCCGGGCGGCTCGCCGCGGTCAACTGAGCAAGGGACCGTCGCAGGCGGGTCGCGGTCGGCGACGATCGGCCTTGGCCCGGCGCGCGACCCATTGACGGCAGCCGAGTCGTCCCCGAAGGATGACCCGCGCGACCCCCATGCGGCAGCCGGATCGTTCTCTTGCGTTTCGCCCTCGAAATCCTCCTCGCGGTCATCGTGGCGGTCGTCGCCGGGCTCGGCTCGACCTATCTGGCCGTGGGCGAGGGATGGCTGTTCCGCACCTACCGGGCCGGGGAATGGACCGCGTGGCCGGAGGGCGGGAGCACGGCGCCGGATCCCTATGCGCGCGCCCTGATCGCCAGGACGGCCCAGGTACCGCTCGGGGCCGGCGAGGGAATCGCGTTCTTCGCCACGCGCGATTCGAACGGGCAGCCGATCCGCGGCGGCTGCGAGTATCTCCTCTCGGGCGAGACGCCGCCGGCGCGCCTTTGGACGCTCGGGGTGGTCGACGCCAAGGGGGACCCGCCGGCGCACCGGTCGGGCCGGACCTTCTTCACCAGCCGCGAGGTGCTGCGCCGGCCGGACGGGCACATCGAGGTGGCACTCTCCCCGCAGGCGCGGCCCGGCAACTGGCTGCCGCTGCCGGACAGCGGCGCCTTGACCCTGATCCTGCGGCTCTACGACAGCCCGGCCGCGATTCCCGCGACCGCCGGGCAGATCGAGATGCCCCGGGTCCTGCCGCGGGGCTGCCGATGACGCGCGTGCTCTACGCGATCCTGTTCGGACTCGTGCTGGGCGGGGTCATCCACATCGTGGCAGTGCTCGGCCTGCCGCGCGTCGCGGAGAACGACGCCTGGGCGCGCATCGCGGCGCTCGGGCCGGACCAGGCGTTCAACCCGATCCCACGCCCCGGGCCGGGCGTCGACACGCTGCCGCTGATCGATCCGGCCTTCGCGGAATTCGCCTGCCGGTTCCGCCTCGACGACAACCCGGTGCGGATCCGGGCGACGCTGCCGGACCTCTACTGGTCGATCGCGGTCTTCAACGGACGCGGTGTGAACGCCTACAACCTCAACGACCGGTCGGTCGGCCAGAAGCCGGTCGACATCCTGATCGCCAGCCAGGACCAAATCGCCGACATCCGGGACAATCCGCCGGCCGACTTCAACGACACCATCATCGTCGACTGGGCCTCGGCGCGCGGCTTCGCCATCATCCGCGTCTTCGCGCCGACGCCGGCGGACACGCGCGACGCGGAGCTGGCGATCCAGAAGGCGACCTGCGCGCCCTACCCGCTCGGCTGAGCCGCGGTCACTTCTGCGGCACGACTTCGTTGACCGAGGCCGGATCGCGCAGGCGCGAGGGCCGCACCGGTGCGGCCACCGCCATGGCCTTGCGCACGCAGTCCTGCGCCTCGGCGGCCGCTATGGCGGCCTGCAGGCCGCTCCATCCGACGTTGACCTGGTAGAGTCGGTCCGTCGGGGTCTCGACGGCCATGCGGTCGATGGCGGACCGGTAGGAGGCGAGGCGGAAGCGCATGGCGCGCCAGACCCAATCCACCACGCGGGCGTTCTCGTCGACCCGGGCCGTGGCGTTGGCCAGCTCGCGGACAGCGGGGTCGGCCCGGCCGTCCAGGGAGACCATGCGGGCACGGTCGTCGGCGGCGACCCGGCAGGCGAGGCGCCAGAAGGGGCCGACGAGCTCACCGTCCTTGCCCATGTCGTCCAGCACCCGCGACCAGCGCGCCTCGCTGGAGGCGAAACGCTCGGAGCGGAGGAAATTGTAGTAGGCCTGCGTGTTGTAGCGGTGGTCGATCTCCGGCAGCAGGCGGGTGCGCTGGCCTTCGACCAGCAGGTCGCCGATCCAGTCGTTGGCGTGGGGCGGGACGACGAGGGTCCAGGCGCGGTCGCGCAGCGTGTCCTCGCGGTCAGTGCGGTTGAAGCCGGAGACCGGTTCGCCTCGGACATATTCGGCGACGAGGCTGCCGGCGGCGGGCAGGATCGTATCGTTCATGACGGACGGCTCGGCACGACCGAAGTCTCCGGTCGTGCGCCCCCAGCCGCCGGGCGGCCGGTCGCAGCCCGAAGCGAGCGCGGCGAGCGCGAAGGCCGCCAGGGTCGTGGCTTTGCGGCCGCTCACGCCCGGCGCCTGCGGCCCGTGCGTCCGTTGCCCCGCGGTCCCCGCGCCGGTCGGATCTCCGGGGCGGCCGCGTCGGCGTGACGTTCGTAGCGGATGCCGGTGAAGAAGAGCAACTGGGCGGGACCGGTGGACGGATCCTTGCGGTCCGTCCGGCGCCGCGCCGGATCGAAGACGAGAATGGTACCCATGAGGGCTCTCCACAATGCTTGCGGTACGCCCGAAGGCCGAGCCGGAAGGATACGCCCCGGATACGAATTCCTCACCACTCGGACGGTTCGGAACCGCCTTCGACCGGATCTGACGCCTTTCGAGGTTAACGCAGCCTTAACGAGTTCGGTGCACGATCCCTTACGGGATCTCGCGCCCGTTCCCCTGTGACTTCGATGCCCACCCAGACCCGTCTTCCGGGCTCCGGGGCGGCGTCGCGAAGGGGAGCGGCGCCGGGGTGCCGGCCGCGGCGAAGGCCGCGGCGCCTTCCGTGCCGCGTTTCGAGTCCGGGCTTGTCCATGTTCCCGTCCGAAGGCTTCCTGCGCTTCTCGTCGCTCGGTCAGGCGGATCGATCGTCGACGCTGCTGAGGGCGCTGGCGGACCTGTTCCTGAGCCACCCGGCCCATCGCCGCGACGACCTGGCGCTGTTCGAAGAGCTCTATCTCTCCATCTCGGCCGACGCGCCGGAGGCGGACCGCGCCGAGGTGGCGGCCCGGCTCGCCGGGCGCCCCGACCTGCCGGTTCGCGTCGCCGCCGCGATCGGGCTCGACGTGCCGGCCGTCGCCGGGCGCTTCGTCGGAACGAGCCCGGCGCTCGCTCCGGTGGACCTGGTCCGGATCGTCGGGCGGAGCGGCCCGGAGATCCGCGCCCTCGTGGCGGGCCGGCCCGGCCTCGACGGGAGCGTGGTCGAGGCGCTGATCCACACCGGCGACGTGGAGGTCCTGGCGCGCCTCCTGGACAATCGCGGCGTGGTGCTGGAGCCGGGCGCGGTGCAGGCCCTGCGGCGGGAGGCCGGGTCGCCCGAGATCCTGCGCCGGCTGGCGCGCCGGCCGGAGGCGCCGGCCGACCTCGCCATGGCAGCCTTTCTGGACCTCGACGCCGACGGGCGCGCCATCGCGCTGCGGACCGCCGCCGCCGAGGCCGCCCGGGGCCGGCTCAAGGCCCGCCCGAGACCTCCGAACGAGCCCCCGTCCGGTTTCGAGGCACGGGCGCACAAGCTCCTGGCGGCGCGGGACCACGCCGGGTTCGAGGCGCTCGTCGCCGAGGCCCTCGCCCTGCCCGCCCCCCTGGCGGCGCGCGTCTGCGCGGACCCGACGGGCGAGGCCCTGGCGGTCGGCCTGGCCGCGCTCGCCCTCGAGCCCGCCGCGGCGACCGGGCTCCTCATCCTGGCCGATCGGGCCGCCTCGCGCAGCTACTGGCAGACCCGGGCCCTGACGCTGCTCATCGGCAGCCTGGACGCCGATACGGCCGGGGTGCTTCTCGATCACTGGCGCGGCCGTCCGGCCCGGAAGGGCACGGCGCTCCGCCAGCTCCAGGACACCGGCGAGCCGGAGGCCCGCCAACGGGCGCCCCGCCGCGCGGCGATGCGGGACCGCAAGTCCGGCCGGGGCTGAGCCGCCGCCGAACGGCCCCGAGAGTCAGCGGCGGAACAGGCCCGCGAAGGGGTCGGGGCGCGGCTCGCCGGCGAGTTCGAGGAAATGCCGGCCGTGCCGGTCCTCCACCTCCACGGCCCAGAGATCGGGATCGAAGCCCCGCTCGCGCCCGATCCGTGCCTCCGCGTCGGACTCCGGCACACCCTGGAAGATCCGCTCGAAGCGGCGCTCGCCGCTGTCGTCGGCGTCGAAGAAGGCTTGCGGGGCCGGCCCGTAGAGGTCGGCCGTCCCGTCCAGCCGGGCGACCTTCACGAAGATGGCGCCGGCGTCGTCCGCCCCGTGGCGGAGCACGACGGCGGTGACGCCCTCGTGGGCGAGCCGGCGGATGTACGCGGCCACCCACAGTCCGGACTTGAGCCTCTGCATTCGGGATCCTCCGTGCCCGGAGGTATGGCGCGGGGGCGGGGCTGTAAAGCCCGAAGGCCCCGGCGGACCGGCTGCGGACGCCCGGGCGGCCGCCTTTGCCCGCCTCAGCGGGTGTTGGCGGCCATCATGGTGTCGAGGACCAGGCGGTCGGAGAGCTTGCCGGTCACGGGCCAGCCGCGGTCGAGCTCGTAGCGGCGGATCGCGTCCTGGGTGCGCTCGTCCATCTTGCCGTCCGTGCGGACGGGGCCGAACCCGGTGGCCAGCAGGGCGCGCTGGACCTTCTGCAGGCGTTCGTCGCCGCCCGCGGCGAGGGGCTCGGGTCCGCTGTAGCGGCCGAGGGGCGCGGGCGGCGGCATCACCGTCGTGGTCCGTACCGGGATCGGGGCCTGGCTGCGGGGCTGGACGGCGGCGATCAGCCGTTCGCTGGGCTCGCCGGTCGGCTGCAGGCCGAGCTGGCGCTCCAGCACCCGGATCGAATCCGCGGTCGCGGGCCCGGCGATGCCGTCGAGCGGCCCCGTGTAGAGGCCGCGGTCCTTGAGGACGACCTGGACGTCGTGGACCAGGGTGGAGGGTTCGGTCCGGGGCTTCGGCTTCGCGGTCGCGGCGGGGTTGGCGCCGGACGCCGCGGTCTGCGGGGCCGCGGGCGCGGGCTCCGGGGCGGCCGCGGTGCGGACCGGGGGCTCGGCGCTCGCCGCCGGCCGCGGCGGCGGGGGCGTGGCCGGGCGCACCGGGGCGTCGCCGGCCTGGGACCGGTCGGGCGTGCGCGGACCGGGGGCCGGCGCGGTCGCGAAGGGCCGCGTCTCGAAAAGCGGTGCGGGGTGGCGGCGCGGCTGGCTGCCGACCGCGTTGGAGACGATCATCAGCGCGGCGAGCGCGGAGACCAGGACGCCGCCGGACTTGACCGGATTCTGGAGCGCCAGCATGGCCATGCGGTACGGCAGTCCGCCCGGCGGGTCGAGAGCGAGCCGTGCCTCGAGGTCGGACACCGGCGGCCGGCGCATGGTGGAGTCGCCGCCGCGCGCGGGCCCGGGGCGGGCCGGCGCACCGACGCGCGGCGCGGACTGGTAGGATGCGGCACCCTGGACCCGGCTCATGCGCGCCTCTGCCTGGATTCCTGCGCCTCGGCGGCGCGCTCGGGGGCGGTCAGCGGGACGATCCGGACCGGCGACGACTTGGCGAGGTGGCCGGCCTCGGCCACCACGGGGATGCGCACCGTCACGCAGGTGCCCTCGCCCAGGCGGCTCTCGATCTCCACGGTGCCGCCGTGCAGGGCCGCGAGACCCTTGACCACCGACAGTCCCAGCCCGGTTCCCTCGTGCTTGCGGTCATAGCCGGAGTCGGCCTGCATGAAGGGGGTGCCGAGCCGCGCGATGTCGCGCTCCGAGATGCCGATGCCCGTGTCCCGTACAAAGATCGCGACGCGGTCGCCCTCCGGCCGGGCGCCCAGCGTCACGGAACCGCCGGGGTTGGTGAACTTGATCGCGTTCGACAGGAGGTTGATGAGGATCTGGCGGCAGGCGCGCCGGTCCGCCGTGACCTCGGGCAGGCCGGGGGCGATCGACGCGTTGATCCTGAGGCCGCGCTCGTTGGCCTGATGGGCCATCATGTGCCGGGTGTTCTCCAGAAGCTGGGGCAGGTCGAAGGGCTCGGGGCAGATGTCGAAGGCGCCGGACTCGATCTTGGACATGTCCAGGATGTCGTTGACGACCTGCAGGAGGTGCGAGCCGGAGTCGTGGATCAGCTGCACGTATTCGCGCTGGCGCGCATCCGGCAGCGTTCCGACCGTGCCCGTCCGCAGGAGCTCGGAGAAGCCGATGATGGCGTTGAGGGGCGTGCGCAGCTCGTGGCTGACGTTCGCCAGGAAGCGGGTCTTGGAGGCCGAGGCCATCTCGGCCTGCTCGCGGGCGCGCAGGAGTTCCTCCTCCTGGGTCTTGCGCTCGGTGACGTCCCGCATCACCGCAAAAACGCGAGCCTCGCGGGCGAGCGGATCGTCCTCGCTCAGCTGGCGGCAGCGCATCTCCAGCCAGACGTGGCGCGGCTTGCCGTCCGGCGCGGTGGCGCGGGCGCGGAACTCGACGGTGCCCGCCCCGCCGACGGTGGCGGCGTCCAGGATGGCGGTCAGATAGGCCGGACGGTCGGCGACGTGCACGCGCCGGAACAGGCCGTCACCGTGGGCCTCGCCGGGCGACATGCCCATCACCCGCTCGATGGCGGCCGACACGAAGATCACGTCGCCGTTCGGGCCGTGGCCGGTGACCATGTCGCCGATGTTCTCGGCCATCAGGCGGAAGTGGGCTTCGCGATTGCGCGCGACCTCGCTGGAAATCCGCGACAGGGCGTCCAGGCGAAAGGCGAGCAGGCCCATGTAGGCGATTCCGGCGGCCGAGAGGGCGAAGAGGAGGCGCTCGTTGGCGGGCTCGGTCGGCGTGGGCAGGAGCCCCATGGAGCCGGCGAGGGACACGCAGCCGACGGCGGCGAGGCCGATCATCAGCACGCCCTCGACCACCCGGCGCGAGCCCGACAGCGCGGCCTCGACGGGCAGTACGGCGAGCCAGATCAGGGCCAGGGACTTCGTGCCGCCGGTGAAGAGCGCGACCCAGGCGATGAGGGCCCCGATCGAGACGGCCAGCAGGAGATGCCCGAGCTGGAGGCGGCCGGTCTGCGAAACGGCGAGCGCGATCGGCGCCGGGGCGGCGAGCCAGAGCAGGGAGCCCGCCTCGGCCAGCCCCGTGGGACCGACGACGACCAGATGGATGGGCAGCGCGGCGAGGGCCAGCAGGCCGCCGACCAGGTTGACGGCGATGAAGGACCGGTGCCGGTGCAGCTCGATCGGATCGCCCGATGCCGAGGCATGGACGAGACCGTCGATGAACCGGCGGAAGGCCGGGAAGAGATCGAGCTTACGCAAAACCGTCACCAGAGCTCAGGGGCCGCAGGCGGCCCTGTCGGTCTCTCCGACGGAGGGATCGTGTCACGGCGGGGTTTAAGGAACGGCTAAGCGCATCGACCGGAAGCCTCCCCTGCGCCGGGTCCGGGCCGGTGCGTTCCGCTGCGGCGGCGGCTGACTTTGCGATCAGCGTTAACCAAGCCTTACACCGGGCCGGTTCGGGTGCGGCGCGGCGATCGTTCAAATTGTCATCAAATTCGATTCAAAGGTCCGGATCGGATCGAACCGTGTTTTCAAGCGCTTGCGCTAGTGTCTCGGACATCGGGGCCGGGAGCTCCGGATCGGGCCGGGGGACGAGGGCTCATGGGATTTTTCATTCGCGCAGGGCTTCTGGTCGGCATCGGGATCCTGCTCATTCCCGCCGACCAAGATGAAATCGCCCGCTCGGGCGACGCCCAGAAGGCGACCGCGCTGTCCACGCTGAGCTTCGCGAAAGCCGCCCTCGACGACCTTCGCGGCTTCTGCGGGCGCAACCCGGACGCCTGCGAAACGGGCTCGGCGCTTGCGGACGGCTTCAACGCCAAGGCCCGGACGGCCGCCAAGTGGGTCTACACGACGCTCGCCCCGGAGACGACCCGCCAGGCCTCAGCCCCGGCCCCCGCCCCGGCGGCGCCCGTCCCCCCCGCCGGCGCCGCCCCGGTGCCCACCGCCCATGCCGCCATCGCCGGCGACCCGATCGCGACCGGGACCGTCAAGGCGAAGCCGGAACCCAAGGAGATCGTCGTGCCCGTGCCGAAACCCAAGCCGGATCGGCCTGTCACGACAAGCTGAAGTGCGGCCCCGGTCCGTCGCGACCCATCCGGACCGTAAGCCGCCCGGCGCCCACCCCCTGCGCCGGTCTCCGCCGCGGCCGGCGTGCCCCATGCACGCCGGCCGCGGTGCTTTCTCACGCCGGGCCTCGCGCCGCCGCTTCTCTCGGCTGGAATGCGGCCTGACCGCATTCCCACGGGCGGCCGGACGCCCTATATCGGGCTCGGCCGGCGGATCGGGGACCGGACCGCATCCGGAGCATCCTTCGTGGCGCGCATCGACGACATCCTGGCCGACTTCGCCTTCATCGACGACTGGGAGGAGCGCTACCGCTTCCTCATCGAGCTCGGCCGTGCGCTCGAGCCCCTGCCGGAGGCGGCCCGCTCGGATGCCAACAAGGTGCGCGGCTGCGCGAGCCAGGTCTGGCTGGAGACGCGCATCGGCCGCGACGCCGAGGGCCGGACCATCCTCGACTTCCGGGGCGATTCGGACGCCCATATCGTCAAGGGACTCGTCGCCATCATCGTCGCGCTCTATTCCGGCCGCACGGCCTCCGAGATCGCCGGCCTCGACCCGGAGCCCGTCTTCAGGGCGCTCTCCTTGCGGGAACACCTGACCCCGCAACGCTCGAACGGGGTCAACTCCATGGTGGAGCGGATCCGCCGGGACGCGCGGGCCGCCGCCGCGGCCTGACGGCCGCTCAAGATCCGGCTCCGACCCGCGGGCGATAGTCCTCCGTTCCCCAGTGCCGGAGGGCGGCGCTCGCCGGGCCCTGCGCGGCTTCCGCCAGACCGTAGTGCACGGCGAGGCGTTCGAGGGCGATGCGCAGGACCACCTTGGCCGAGCGGGCGGGCCAGCGCCGCTCCGTCTCCACGGCTTCGAGCCCCTTCAGAAATCAGCAGACGTCGAGGAGCAGGCCGCCGAGGTCCGGGCCGACCGCGCGGACGGCGCCGGACACGCGGTCGCGGGCCGCGATGGCGGCGTCGGCGAGATCGCCGGGGCCGCCCCGCCGCCCTCCGCCCGACGAGCCCGGCCGCCAGTTGGAGGTGAGGCCGGGCATGAGGCCGCCGCGCGTGAAATCCCGGCGCAGGCGTTCGCCGGCCGCGAAGGCGGCCTCGCCGATGAAGGGCTCCCCATGCCGGTCGCGCCGTCGGCGCAGCCATGCGAGCGGGCTCTCGCCCTCGTCGACCAGGACGACGGGAGAGGACGGGTCGAGGGGATCCAGCGTGCGGGCGGCGGCGCGCTCCAGCGGGCGGTCGGGCCGGCCGGCGTCGGCGGGCTCGTCCAGGGCCGCGCGTCCGGCCGGGGTCAGGGCGATCTCGCCGCCCGGCAGGCGGGCCGTCAGGCCGGCCCCCTCGAGCGCCTCGAGCACCCCGCGGGCGACGCGCAGGCGTTCGATCGAGGCCGGGCCGATCCGCCGCAGGGCCGGGGCGGCGCCCGGCTCCCGCACGGCGGGACCGCGGCCCAGGAAGGCGAGGACCCGGCTCGTCGCCGGATCGGCGTGGCGGACGGGCGGCGGGGTCACGGCGCGCAGCCCGCGAGGACGATGTCGCGAAAGCCGTCGATCGCCTCCTCGATCACGCCGATGGCGGCCTCGGTATAGGGGTCGTCGCGGCGATCCTCGATCAGGCGGCAGGCATGCGCCACGGTGGTCCGGTCGCGCCCGAAGGCGGACCCGATGTCGGTCAGGCTCATGCCGAGCCGGACATGGCAGAGATACATGGCGACCTGCCGGGCGAGCGCCACGCGGGCGGAGCCTCGGGTCGCCCGCCTCAGGCTGCGGGCCGGGAGGCCGTAGGAGGCGGTCACGGCGGCCTCGACGAGGCAGAGAAGCGGGGTGGACGATCCGGCGCGCCGCGGCCCGCCCGGGCCCGTGCCGACGCGATGTTCGAACGTGGCCATAATGGGTGACCTCCGATCCGTGCATACTAGGAACTTATTCCCTTTCCATTGTTGTACGGTGCCGCGGAGCGGGGATAACTCGGGCTACTTATGGTGAATGCCTGCCAAACCTGCTCGCATCGTGGGAAACTTGTCCTCTCCTGTCGCAGCGGACCGAAGCTGATCCTCCTTGAGCGGAGGACAGTCATGATCGCAAGTCAGCGGGAATTCCGGGGGACTGCCGTCTCGGCGGGGATCGGGATCATGGTGGCGCGCGGGGCCGAGCTCTACCGGCGCGAGGTCATGCTGCCGCGGCTGATCCCGATCGATCCCGGGCTGATCGCCTCCAAGGAGGCGGACGCGCGCGACCGGGTGATCCGCATGCTGGCGCGGGCGCTCCGGGGCGAGCGCGCCCGCGGCCGCGCCGGGCATTGGACCTACAGCCTCGACCGGCATATCGGCCTGCTCCAGGCCTTCCGCGCCGAGCGGGACGCCCAGAGGGCGGAGCGCCGGCGGGCGAGGCCTCTGCGCTGAACCGGCGGGGTTCGTCCAGAAGGCGGGCGAGCCGCTTCGCCCCCGGCGTTGCCCGACGGCCTAGAGTTCCCTTCGATCGGCATCGCACCGGGGCCGACAGCTGGCGTCCGCGGCGGTGCGTTCGCCCGGGGACACAGGGCGGGGGCCGAATTCACATAGAGGGGCCGACAGGTGCAGGGCGGCGGCCGATCGCCGGCAGGCTGCGGCCCACGAGCTTCGGGCGGCGGGCGACGGGCCAGGCCGGCCGGCAGTTCATCGGACCCGCTCTGGCGTGCGAACCGGGGCGTCTTCCGGGTGCGACCGGCTGGGCCGGCTCCGGAACGACGAAAGCCGCCGCACGGGGCCGTGCGGCGGCTTTCGCAAGATTTGGAAGGCGGGAAGACTCAGCGAGAGCGGCGACGCTGCTGGCCGAGGCCCATCTTCTTGGCGAGGTCCGAGCGGGCCTGCGCGTAGTTGGGGGCGACCATCGGGTAGTCGGCCGGGAGGCCCCACTTCTCGCGGTACTCCTCGGGGGTCATGTTGTACTGCGTGCGCAGGTGGCGCTTCAGCGACTTGAACTTCTTTCCGTCCTCGAGACAGATGATGTAGTCGGGGGTGACCGACTTCTTCACCGGCACGGCAGGCTTCAGGGGCTCCGGCTGCGGTTCGGGCGCGACACCCGAAGAGGTCCTCTGCAGGGCGGCATAGACCTCGCCGATCAGGTTCGGAAGGTCCGTCGAATTCACGGTATTGTTGCTGACATAGGCCGACACGATATCGGCGGCCAAGTCGATCAGATTGGAATTGGCAGAAGAGTCGCTCATTTTTCACCTATCGAACCCGAAACCCGGGCGGTTGAGTGCGGCCCTGGATTTCATCGCCCCAGCTATCTTGCTGAACCGAGCTTGCTATCGTTCCGTCAAACCGAGGCGCTCCAAAGTGAATCGGCCGGCGGATCGGTTTCGATCTTCGTATAAGACCTCTTTTGCAGAAAAACAAGATGTCCTGGCCGTCAGAATCGGCCATTCGAGCGATGTCACCACAAAAAAGCGGTCGATTGCAGGTGTCGGCCTCGGCTCGCGCCGCTGTATCGCAAGCATATGGAAAAGACATCGCCGCGCCCGGCCGGCCGGGCGCGGCACTCGTCGATCCGCGCAGGTCGGCCTGCCGTCGCGGCCGGCCGGCCCGCCGAGGCGCCGGAAAGTAGCTCGACTGGACACCGGCGCGGTTCCGCGAGGGAGTCCTGAACGAAGCGATTGCCCGCCCCGCCCCGGGCGCCTATGTCAGGGCGGGTTGCCGCCGAGCCGGCGGGCCGCCCGCTTGGTGCATCGTCCTGGAGCAGACCCGCATGACCGCCGACGGAACCGGAGTCGTCACACCTCCCCGCGCCGCCCCGAAGCCCCTGGCGAGGCGCTTCCACGGGCGCGAGATCGTCGACGACTACCACTGGCTCCGGGCGGACAACTGGCAGGAGGTGATGCGCGACCCGGCCGTGCTGGCGCCGGAGATCCGCGCCTACCTGGAGGCCGAGAACGCCTACGCGGAGGCGGTGCTCGCCCCGACGGCGGCCCTGCAGCAGACGCTCTTCGCCGAGATGAAGGGGCGCATCAAGCAAGACGACTCCTCGGTACCGGCGGCGGACGGGCCCTACGCGTATGCGACCCGCTACGTCGAGGGGGCCCAGCACCCGATGGTGGTGCGGACGCCGCGCCAGGGCGGCGAGGAGCGGATCCTGCTCGACGCCAACGCGAGGGCGCAGGGCAAGGCCTACTTCCGGCTCGCCGGCGCGGCGCACTCGACCGACCACAGGCTCCTGGCCTGGACGTCGGACGACAAGGGCTCCGAGTTCTTCACGGTCCGCCTGATCGACCTGGAGAGCGGGGCGGATCTCGCCGACGAGATCCCGGAAACATCGGGCGGAGTCGTCTGGGCGAACGACGGACGCACGTTCTTCTACGTTTGGCTCGACGAGAATCACCGGCCTTCCAAAGTTTTCCGGCACGTGGTCGGCACCCCGCGCAGCGACGACGCGGTGGTCTACGAGGAAGCCGATCCCGGGTTCTTCATCGGGCTCTCGAAGACCCAATCGAACGCCTTCGTGTTGATCGGCGCACACGACCACGAGACGTCCGAGGCCTGGCTGATCGACGCCGACCGGCCGACCTCGGCGCCCCGGCTCGTGGCGGCGCGGCAGACGGCGGTCGAGTACGACGTCGACCACGGCGGCGACACGCTCTACATCCGGACCAACCGCGACGGCGCCGAGGACTTCAAAATCGTGACGGCGCCGGCGGCGGCGTCCGGGCCGGAGACCTGGCGCGACCTCGTGCCTCATGTGCCCGGCCGGCTGATGATCTCGCATGTCGTTCTGAAGCGGCACCTCGTGTGGCTCGAACGCGTGGAGGGGCTGCCGCGCATCGTGGTGCGGCGGCTGGCCGACGGCGCCGAACACGCGATCGCCTTCGAGGAGGAAGCCTATTCGCTGGGCATGTCGGGCGGCTACGAGTTCGACACGAACGAGCTGCGCTTCACCTATTCCTCGATGACGACACCCCAGCGGGTCTACGACTACGACATGGAGACGCGCGCAAGGGTGCTCCGCAAGGAGCAGGAGGTGCCGAGCGGCCATGACCCCGCGGCCTACGTGACGCGCCGCATCCAGGCGCCGGCGGCCGACGGGGAACTGGTGCCGGTGTCCCTGCTCTACCGCGCCGACACGCCGCTCGACGGGTCGGCGCCCTGCCTGCTCTACGGCTACGGCGCCTACGGCATCGCGATCCCGGCCGCCTTCTCGACCAACGCCCTGTCGCTCGTCGACCGCGGCTTCGTCTACGCGATCGCGCATATCCGGGGCGGCAAGGAGAAGGGCTACCGCTGGTACGCCCGCGGCCGGCGCGAATACAAGACCAACACCTTCGACGACTTCGCGGCGGCCGCGCGGGCGCTCGTCGATCGCGGCTACACGGCCAAGGGCCGCATCGTCGCCCAGGGCGGCTCGGCGGGCGGCATGCTGATGGGCGCCGTCGCGAACCGGAGCGCAGACCTGTTCGGGGCCATCGTGGCGGAGGTGCCCTTCGTGGACGTGCTCGCCACGATGCTGGACGACACGCTACCGCTCACCCCGCCCGAATGGCCCGAATGGGGCAATCCGATCGAGGACCCCGAGGCCTTCGACCGGATCCGGAGCTATTCGCCCTACGACAACGTCGAGGCCAAGCCCTATCCCGCCATCCTGGCGCTCGGCGGCCTCACCGATCCGCGCGTCACCTACTGGGAGCCCGCCAAGTGGGTCGCCCGGCTGCGCGCGACGAAGACGAACGACAGCCTGCTGATCCTGAAGACCAACATGGACGCCGGCCACGGCGGCGCGGCGGGACGGTTCGACAGGCTCAAGGAGGTCGCGCTGATCCAGGCCTTCGCCCTTCTGGCGGTCGGCAAGGCAGGGACCTGAGCCTCCCGGATCCGCGCGGCGCTCCCGCCGGGGATGCGGGGGAGTGGGGGGTGCCTCAAGGTCGGGGGCTCATTCGACCCTCATCCCTTCCACCGCATTCCCGGACAAGGCGCGGCACGCGCCGCAGATCCGGGATCCAGCGCGGGCGACGATCCGCAGCGCTGCGGCCGGTGGACGGCGCTGGACCCCGGCTCTCCGCTTCGCTCCGGCCGGGGATGCGGGGGAGAGGGGGTGCCTCAAATTCGGGGGCTTACCGGGAAGGCCCTCCGGCCCCCGGGGGCTCGTCCCGGTCGGCTTCGCCACGATGTTCGACCGCGGGGCGGAAGACCAGGACGCCCCCTTGAACGGCGGGCGGCCGCCGGGCGCGAGGCCCCGTCGTCAGGCCTTGCGGGTCGGGCAGGTGTTCACGCCGACCAGGGTGTAGGCCGGGCACCAGCCCATCAGGGCCGTCAGGATCGGCATGATGCCGATGAAGCCGACCCACTTCCAGGTGATCGTGGCCGGGCCGAAGAGCGCGAAGGCCAGCAGGGCGAGGCCCACCACGATCCGCAGCATCTTGTCCATTCCGCCGACATTGGCCGTCATGTCCGTCACTCCTCGTTGCAGCCGGCCCGGGCTGGACCGATCCGATGATGCATTCAAGCGCGGACGCGGGCGCGGGTCGGTGATTTGGTCACCCTGGCGCCCCTCATGCGTAATCGTGCGGAGGGAGCCGGTGCGCGGGAGCGCTCAGCTTTCGCGCTCGGCCACGGCCTGGAGGCCCGCCCGGTCGACGATACGGACCTCGCCGCGCTGGAGACGGACGAGGCCGTCGCGCTCGAACGCCTTGAGCTGACGGCTGACCACCTCCCGGGCGGAGCCGAGCTCGACCGCCAGGACGTGGTGCGTCGCCTCGACGGCGCCGCCCTCCGCGCGGTCGAGCAGAATGCGGGCGAGGCGCCCGTCGAGCCGGTGGAAGACCGCGTCCTGCATGGTGGCCAGCAGGTCGGCGAGGCGCCGGCCGAAATTGTGGAAGACGAATCGGCGGAACGGCTCCGACCGCGCCACCAGACCCTGGAAGGCTCCGAGCGGCAGCGCGACGGCGGCGGTGGCGGTCTCGACGATTCCCTCGGCCGCGTAGAGCGCGCCGCCGAGCAGGCAGGATGTGGTCAGCACGCAGCTTTCGCCCGCCCGCACCCGGTAGAGCACGATCTCCCGGCCCGTGTCGGCCGTCATCTGGACGCGGACGGACCCGTCCACCACGAGCAGATAGGCCGTGCAGGGCGAGCCGGGGCGGAACACGACCGTGCCGGCGGCGAGCGTCACAGCCTGGACCTGACGGGCGAGTGCGGCCGCGTCCTCGGGCGCGAGGTCCTGCAGTCCCTCGAAGCCGCGCATCCAGGTTCCGTCGGCCATCGCGCATCTCCCCCGCCCTGCCGGCACGATAGCGGCATCGGTGTACCGACCCAAGTCGTCGGGCCGCACGTCGTCAATCGAGGAAGCTGACATCGTCCATGCGCCGGGGAACGTTCATGCCCGGCAATTGCGTGCGCACCGGCTGGGCCGGCCCCGGGGCGGGTCCCTTCCGGCGACGCAGCGATACGTCCGCAACGCCCTTCAGTCGTCGCCGGACGGCCTCCAGGTCCGGCCCGAAGTAGCCGTTCCTGCCGCGCACGTAGCCGAGGTTGCGGCCGAGCATGGCGGTGACGGCGGCCTGCACGGTCCGGGGGCTCACCGGCTTGGCCAGGACGTAGTCGGCACCCGACGACATGGCGCGCTCGACCACCGGACGGCTGGCATGGCCGGTGACCAGCACGATCGGCATCATCGGATTGGCGAGGGAGCCGTCGTGGCGGATGTCGTCGATGAGATCGAGGCCGCTCTCGCGCGATCCGCCGGTCCCGGTCATGACGAGATCCAGGAAGACGAGGTCGATCGCGTTCTGCTCCAGGTGAAGGAGCACCTTGGCGGCCTCGGAGAGGACGTCCACGCGGCGGAACCCGAACGTGCGCAGCATGGTGCGCAGCATGTTCTGGAAGTTCCGGTTGTCGTCCATGACGAGGACGCGGTAGGCGGAGAAGTCGAGGTGGGTCGGCATGGGCGGCACTCTGGCGCCACACTGGAGCGGACTTGTAAAGAAGCCGTTCCTTTACGTCAGGCGAACCCACGGGTCGCCAGACGGAAACGGCCGCCCCCTTCGGGACGGCCGCCGGGTCGTGCGGTGGGGCCGGGGTCAGGCCGCGGCTTCGTAGAGCTCCAGGACGTAGTCCCAGTTGACGAGGCTGTCGACGAAGGCCTCCAGGTACTTCGGACGCAGGTTGCGGTAGTCGATGTAGTAGGAATGTTCCCACACGTCGACGCCGAGCAGCGGCACGCCGCCATGGACCAGCGGGTTCTCGCCGTTCGGGGTCTTGGTGATGACGAACTTGCCGTCCTTCAGCGCCAGCCAGGCCCAGCCGGAGCCGAACTGCGTCACGCCGGCCTGGATGAAGTCGGTGCGGAACTTGTCGTAGCCGCCGAGATCGGAGTCGATCTTCGACTGCAACTTGCCGGGCAGGCTCTTGCCGCCGCCGTTCGGCTTCATCCACTTCCAGAAGTGGATGTGGTTGTAGTGCTGGCCGGCGTTGTTGAAGAGGCCGGCATTCTTGCCGTAGCTCTCCTTGACGACCTCCTCCAGCGACTTGCCTTCCAGGCCGGAGTCCTTCAGCAGGTTGTTGCCGTTGGTGACATAGGCCTGATGGTGCTTATCGTGATGATACTCGAGCGTCTCCTTCGACATGTAGGGGCCGAGCGCATCGTACGCATAGGGGAGCGGGGGAAGTTCGAACGCCATGGGAGAGCTCCTTCTCGTGGGGCGCGTCGGCCGGACCGGAAGGCGGGCCGCCGCGAAATCGCCGTGTCGCGGTGGAACATAGGCCCCGCCGCCCGGACCGGCAACCACCCGTGACAGCGGCACCGGGCCGGGATAGGACGTTGCCCCGGGAGCACGCCCGGACCCCTTGCCGACCGACGGACCCGTGACAGAGCAGGCGAGAGAGATCCCGAGGACGATCGAAGCCGAAACGGCCGCGTTGCGCGCGCGCTCGGCCAGGCGGGTCGCCATCGGGACGGTCGCGGTGGTCCTTGCGATCGGCGCCGTCCTGGTCTGGCGGCTCGGCGACAACCGCATGCCAGCGCCGCGCGTGGTGATCGGCAGCGAGCCGCGCCCGGCCCGCCCGGACCCGAGGCCGGCGGCCAGGGTCCCGGCCTCCGCTTGGTCGACGGCCGCCTTCGACGTCCTTTCGGAGCCGGAGGAGACGGATCGCGCCTTCCTGGCGCCTTTCACCCTGTCGGCGCCTTACGAGATCGTCGATTCCATGACGTTCCGGGCCGGCGAGCGGCGGATCCGGCTCGGCCTCGCCAAGGGGGTGCGGCGGGGCGACGTCTGCTTCGGGGCGGACGGGCTGCGGTTCGCCTGCGGCCTCATGGGGCGGGCCTCGCTCGCCAACCTGATCCGGTCCAGCCCGGTGACCTGCCACCCGCTCGGCACCGCGGGCGACGGCACGCTCGTGGCGCAGTGCTTCGTCAACGGCACGGACATCGCCGCGCACCAGATCCGCGCCGGCCTCGCCCTTCCCGAGCCGGGCCTCGGCGGAACCTACCAGGCGATCGCCGAGCAGGCGCGCGAGGCCGTGGCCGGCGCGTGGAACGGGGGCTGGCGGCTGATGGACCTGCCCGACGACAAGCGCGACGGGCTGGTGCGCCCGCCGGAGGGTCCGCGGGGCGGCGATCCGACACGCACGGTCGAGCCGCCCGGGGCGGACGGCGATCAGCCGTGGGCGAAGTCCCAGTAGAGGCGGCGGGCGGTCTGGTACAGCGGGCCGGGCTGCAGGGAGCGGCCGTCGATGCCGACGATCGGCACGACCTTGGAGTAGTTGCCGGTGGAGAAGAGTTCGTCGGCCTCGAGCAGGTCCTGGTAGGAGACCATCGCCTCGACGACCGTCACGCCGGCACCGCGCAGGAGGTCGATCGTGCGCTGGCGGGTGATGCCGTTCAGGAACGTGCCGTTCGGGGCCGGCGTGTGGACCACGCCGTCCTTGACGTGGAACAGGTTGGCGGTGGCGAGTTCGGCCACGTTGCCGAGCATGTCCAGGACGACCGCGTTGTCGTAGCCCTTGTTGCGGGCCTCCATCAGGGCGCGGGCGTTGTTCGGATAGAGGCAGCCGGCCTTGGCGTCGAGCGGCATGGTCTCGCGGGTCGGACGGCGGAAGCGGGAGAGCGTGACCGTGAAGCCGGTCGGGGCCGGCATGGGCGTCTCGTAGAGGCAAAGGCAGAAGCGGGTCGACTCCGGGTCGGCCGGGACCGCCATGTAGCCGCCCTCCTCGGCCCAATACATCGGCCGGATGTAGAGCGCCGCCTCGTCGTCGAAGAGCGCCATGCCCTCGCGCGCCAGTTCCTCGATCGCCTCGGCGGCCATGGTCGGCTTCAGGCCGAGGGCGGTCGCGGAGGCGTTCACCCGGCGGCAGTGGCGATCGAGGTCGGGGGCGACGCCCTCGAAGGCGCGGGCGCCGTCGAAGACGCAGGAGCCGAGCCAGGCGGCATGGGTGCGCGGGCCCATGATGCCCGGGTTGCCTTCCAGCCACTGGCCGTCGAGCCAGGTCCAGGTGCGGGAGAATTGCGGGCCGGCCATGGCGTCCTCCGTCGTCTTGTTCGTTGCCGCGAAGCGGTCGGTGCATTCGACCCCAGCGGCGCGCGGAGGGGAAGTGGGATTTCCGGCCAGGGGTACCGCGGCGCTTCGCCGGGAACGGGTTCCCTTCCGGTCGGGGATGGGTCATTCTGCAGTGCAAAATCACAGGACTTTCCGGCGATGGCCTATTCCACCTTCGTGTTCGACGCCTACGGGACGCTGTTCGACGTGCACGCCGCGGTGCGCAAGCATGCGGCCGAGGTCGGGCCGGAGGCGCAGTTCCTGTCCGAGCTCTGGCGGGCCAAGCAGCTGGAATATTCCTGGCTGCTGACCATGATGGGCCGCTACCGCGACTTCTGGTCGCTGACCGAGGAGGCGCTCGACTATGCCCTGCAGCGGGTCCCGACCGCCAACCGCGCGACGCGCGCCGCGCTGCTCGACGCCTACTGGACCTGCGACACCTATGCGGAAGTGCCCGAGCTCCTGAAGCAGCTCAAGATGCGCGGGGCGCGGCTCGCGATCCTGTCGAACGGCTCGCCCAAGATGCTGGCCGCCGCCTGCCAGTCGGCGGGGATCGGCGATCTCTTCGACGACGTCGTCTCGGTCGACGAGATCCGGGTCTACAAGCCCGATCCGCGAGTCTACGACCTGATCACGACGCGCTACCGGGTCTTCCCCGAGGCGGTGTCGTTCCAGTCGTCGAACCGGTGGGACGCGGCGGGCGCGGCCGCCTTCGGGTTCCGCACCGTGTGGGTGAACCGCAACGGGCTGCCGGACGAGTATGCCGAGTTCAAGCCGGCCGCGGTGCTGCCGAACCTCGGCGGGCTGCTGGCGCTCGGCTGAGGGCGGGGCGCCGTCAGGCGGTCGCGGCGGCGCTCTGCGGGCGCCAGACGAGGAGGCGGTTCTCGACGATCGTGACGACCCAGTCGACCGCCAGGACGAAGATGGCCAGCACGACCATGCCGGCGAAGACACCCGTGGTGTCGAAGACGCCCTCGGCCTGGTGGATCAGGTAGCCGAGGCCGGCCGAGGAGCCGAGATATTCGCCCACCACCGCGCCGACCAGCGCGAAGCCGACCGAGGTGTGGAGCGAGGAGAACATCCAGGACAGCGCCGAGGGCCAGTAGACATGCCGGAAGAGCTGGCGCTCCGACATGCCCATCATGCGCGCGTTCGACAGCACCACCGGGCTCACCTCCTTGACGCCCTGGTAGACGTTGAAGAACACGATGAAGAAGACCAGCGTGACGCCGAGCGCCACCTTGGACCAGATGCCGAGGCCGAGCCAGAGCATGAAGATCGGGGCCAGGACCACGCGCGGCAGGGCGTTGACCATCTTGAGGTAGGGGTCGAAGACGGCCGCGACGAGCGGCTTCCGGGCGAACCAGAAGCCGACCATGATGCCGCCGAGCGCGCCGATGGCGAAGGCCAGGATGGTCTCCAGGAGCGTGATGTAGAGGTGGCCCCAGATCTTGCCGGAGGCGAACATCGTGTAGACCCGGCCGATCACGTCGAGCGGGGTGGAGAAGAAGAAGGGCGGCAGGAGATGGACGCCGCCGATCTTCACCGTGGAGCCGACGTGCCAGACGAGGAGCCCGGCGAGGCCGACCAGGACCTGGAGGCCGAGGAGTTGCAGCTTCTCTCGGGTCATCAGGCGTTCTCCCCGTAGGTCTTCACGACTTCGGCCTTGAGCTCGGACCAGATCGCCTTGTGGATCTGATGGAACCGCGGATCCGTGCGGATGTCGGCGGCGTCGCGGGGGCGGGCGAGATCGATCCGGTGGTCGCCGATCACGCGCGCCTCGGGGCCGGCGGACATGATGAGCACCCGGTCGGAGAGCGCGATCGCCTCCTCGAGGTCGTGGGTGACGAAGAGCACGGCCTTGCGGTCGGCAGCCCAGAGGTCGAGGAGCAGGCTGCCCATGATCTGGCGGGTCTGGGCGTCGAGGGGGCCGAAGGGCTCGTCCATGAGCAGGATCTTGGGGTGGCGGATCAGAACCTGCGCCAGGCCGACGCGCTTGCGCTGACCGCCCGAGAGCTCGTGGGGATAGCGGTCGAGGAAGCGGGCGAGCCCGACCCGGGTCAGCCAGGACTTCGCTTCGGCGAGCGCCTCCGCGCGAGCGACGCCGCGGATCTCCAGCCCGAGCGCGACGTTGTCGAGCGCGGTCTTCCACGGCATGACGGCGTCCTGCTGGAAGAGATAGCCGGCCTCGGGGTTGAGGCCCGCGAGCGGCTTGCCGAAGACCTCGACCGCGCCACCGGCCGGCTTCAACAGGCCCGCGACGGCGTTGAGAAGCGTGGACTTGCCGCAGCCGGTCGGGCCCACGATGGCGACGAACTCGTTCTCGGCCACCGCGAAGCTCGTCGGCGCGACCGCCTTGAAGGCCGGCTTGCCCTTCATCCGGAACTCGACGCGCACGTCCGTCAGCCGGATGGCGGGCCGGGCACCTTGCGGCCGATCGGCCGCCTTCAAGGGGACGACAGTCGCCATGTCTCTCTCCTGGCTCGCAGAGGTCTTATACGCACTCGCGCGGGCGCCCGCCATGCGTCGGCAGCCCCCCGGACTTGACGTCTGGTCGCGCCCGGTAAAATCTCAGGTGTGCAGCGCGACGGGGGATCTATATTTCTGGTTGCGTCGTCACCTTCCGTTGCGATCTGCAATTGCTGAACGGGAGATACTTCATGTCTAAACCTCTGATCGTGATCGAAGGAGATTCGTGGGAGCGCCTGCCCAATTTCGGGGCCAAGTCGCTGCCCATCGTCGGCGGAACCGGCTACGACCTGGGCCGCGGACTGGAGGATCTCGGCTACCCGGTCGAGAACATCGCCTACTGGGGCGACACCATCGCGGAGATCTGGCGGATCAAGGACTACCGGAGGGCGCTGCGCGACACGGGCGCCAAGCATTTCCTCCTGGGCGGAGGCGGCAACGACCTTCTCGGCGAAGGCCGCCTGCAGACTTTCCTGCGGCTCTACGAAAAGGGCAGGAAGACGGAGGACTATTTCAAGCCCGGGTTCTACAAGGCCCTCGACGATGTCATGGACACTTACAAGCTGATTCTGCACGACGTCTACGACCGTCCCGAATTCCGGGACGTGACCGTCATCGTCCACGGCTACGACTACGCCAAGCCGATGAAGCTCGGCTGGATCGGGGAGCCGATGGCGATGCAGGGAATCGACGAGTACCATCCCAAGCTGCAAGACGCGCTCGTGAAGTACATGATCGACCACTTCAACGAGAGGCTGGCGGACCTGCGCCGCTACTGGCCGAAGCTCGTCCACGTCGACTTCAGGGGCATGGTCAAGGGCCGATGGCACGACGAGCTGCATCCGCGCAAGGAGGCCTTCGTCGATCTGGCGCTGCATCTGTCGCAATCGATCTGATCGGGTCGGGGCGCCGCGGCGAGTCCCCGGCACCCGATCCCATGCAGGCGCGGCCGCTCCCCGGGGGCGGCCGCTGTTTCCCGCCTTCAGGCCCGCGCCAGCGAGTCCAGGACCCGTGCCCAGGAGCGGATGCCCTTGTGGTAGGAGGTGACGTCGTACTTCTCGTTCGGCGAATGGATGCGGTCGTCGTCGAGGCCGAAGCCGATCATCAGGCTTTCCATGCCGAGCTGGCGCTTGAAGTTGCCGACGACCGGGATCGAGCCGCCGCCGCCGATCAGGACGGCGGGCTTGCCCCATTCGGCGGTGAGCGCCTCGCGGGCGCGGGCCAGGGCCGGGCTGTCGAAGCTCAGGGCAAGGCCAGGGCTGCCGCCGTGCGGGTGGAATTCGACCTTGGCGTCCGGGGGCAGGCAGGACCGGACATAGGCGCGGAAACCGTCGCGGATCCGCGCCGGGTCCTGGCCGACCACGAGGCGGAACGAGACCTTGGCGGAGGCCCGGGCAGGCAGCACCGTCTTGAAGCCCTCGCCCGTATAGCCTCCGACGATCCCGTTGAACTCGCAGGTCGGCCGCGCCCAGACCTGCTCGAGCACGGAGCGCCCCTTCTCGCCGGCGGGCGTGGACAGCCCGACCGGGCCGAGGAAGCTCTCCGCCGTGAGCCCGAGGGCGTTCCACTGGGCGGCCACGTCGGCCGGCAGGTCGGCGACGCCGTCGTAGAAGCCCGGCAGCGTGACCCTTCCGGCGTCGTCGTGAAGCCCGGCGAGAATGCGGGCCAGGATCCGGATCGGGTTGGCGGCGGGCCCGCCGAAGAGGCCGGAATGCAGGTCCCGGTCGGCGCACTGGACGACGACCTCTTCGCCGACCAGGCCGCGCAGGGTGGCGGTGATGGCCGGGGTCGAGGGGTTCCACATGTTGGTGTCGCAGACGAGCGCAAGGTCGCGGGCGAGTTCGGCCCTGTTGGCGTCCAGGAAGCCGGCGAGCGAGGGCGAGCCGGACTCCTCCTCGCCCTCGAGCAGGACGGTCACCCGGCAGGGCAGCGCCCCGGTCTCGGCCACGGTGGCGCGGGCGGCCTCCAGGAAGGTGAGGAGCTGGCCCTTGTCGTCGGCGGCGCCGCGGCCGACGATCATGCGCGTGCCGTCCGGCTTCTCGGCGATGCGCGGCTCGAAGGGCGGTGTCTCCCACAACGACAGCGGGTCGACGGGCTGCACGTCGTAGTGGCCGTAGAACAGCACGTGCGGCCCCTCGCGCTCCACCTTGCCGGTCCAGTGCGCGACCACCATCGGGTGGCCGGGCGTGGGGCGCACCGAGGCCTCGAAGCCGATCGCGGCGAGCTCGGCCCGGCACCATTCGGCGGCGCGGCGGACCTCGCCCGAAAAGGCCGGGTCGGTGGAGATCGAGGGGATCTTCACGAGGTCGAAGAGCCGCGACAGGGAGGCCTCGAAATCGGCATCGATGCGGGCGAGGACGGATTCGGTGTTCATGCGGGGAGTCACCTCTGAAAATGTTCACATCATGTAAAGTCGACCACGGTTGCCTTTTCGGCATCCGTCGGCCTCCAATGGGTATCCTGGCTTTCGAGCCTAGTCAGTCGGAGGGACGCCGTGCAATCCATCGGGCCAATTCTTCCGTTCTTCGGCCCGCTTCGGCGTCCCCTGACCGCGCGCTTGCCTAACGCCCCTTGAACAACCCGCCGAGGACGCCGCGGACGATCGCCTGGGTGATCTGGCGGCCGGCCGAGGAGGCGGCGGAGCGGGCGGCGGACTTGATGACCGATTCGGCCAGGGTGTCGCGCTGGCGGCCGCCGGACCGCGGCGCCGGGGTGCCGCCGCCTCCCGTGTTGAAGATGCCGTCCAGGATGCCGCCGAGGAGGCCGCCGCCGCCCGGGCCGGCGGAGGCGGTCGGGCCGGCGCCGGCCTCCGCCTTGCCGCGCAGCTTCTCGTAGGCGGAGACGCGGTCGACGACGTCGTCGTACTTGCCGGCGAGCGGCCCGGTGTTGACCACGGTGGCGCGCTCGGTCGGGTTCAGAGGCCCGACGCGCGCGGAGGGCGGGCGGATGAAGGTGCGCTCGACCATCGAGGGCGTGCCGCGGCCCTCCAGCGTGGAGACCAGGGCCTCGCCGACGCCGAGTTCGGTGATGGCCTGGGCCGTGTCGATCTTCGGGTTCTGTCGAAAAGTCTCCGCAGCGGCGCGCACGGCCTTCTGCTCGCGGGGCGTGAAGGCGCGGAGCGCGTGCTGGATGCGGTTGCCGAGCTGGGCCGAGACCTTGTCGGGCACGTCGAGCGGGTTCTGGGTGACGAAATAGACCCCGACGCCCTTGGAGCGGATCAGGCGGACGACCTGCTCGACCTTGTCGATCAGGACCGGCGGCGCCTCGTCGAACAGCAGGTGCGCCTCGTCGAAGAAGAAGACGAGCTTGGGCTTGTCGAGGTCGCCCACCTCCGGCAGTTCCTCGAAGAGCTCGGAGAGGAGCCAGAGCAGGAAGGTGGCGTAGAGGCGCGGGTTCGCCATCAGCTTGTCGGCGGCGAGGACGTTGACGGTGCCCCGGCCATCCGGCGCCTTCAGCATGAGGTCGGCAATGGCGAGGGCGGGCTCGCCGAAGAAGGCCTCGCCGCCCTGCTGCTCGAGCACGAGGAGCTGGCGCTGGATGGCGCCCACGGTCGCCTTGGAGACGTTGCCGTAATCGGTCGTCAGCTCGCCGGCGCGCTCGGCCACGTGGGAGAGGAGCGCCCGCAGGTCCTTCATGTCGAGGAGCAGCAGTCCCTCGTCGTCGGCGAGCTTGAAGGCGATGTTGAGGACGCCCTCCTGAGTCTCGTTGAGGCCCATCAGGCGGGCGAGCAGAAGCGGCCCCATCTCGGTGACGGTGGCGCGAATCGGATGGCCCTGCTCGCCGAAGAGGTCCCAGAAGACGACCGGGTACTTGCGCGGCTCCCAGTCGGCGAGGCCGATCAGCTCGCAGCGCTTGACCACCCAGTCCTTGGCCTCGCCGGGCGCAGCGACGCCTGACAGGTCGCCCTTGATGTCGGCCGCGAAGACGGGGACGCCGGCCTCCGAGAAGGCCTCGGCCATGACCTGCAGCGACACCGTCTTGCCGGTGCCGGTCGCTCCGGTGACGAGCCCGTGCCGGTTGGCGAGCCGCAACTCCAGATACTCGGGCTTGACGCTCTGCCCCAGGTAAATCTTGCCGTCGGCCGCCATGCGCGATCCCTCGCCTGCTGGGGACCGCCGCATCCGCCGACGCGCGCCCGCCCCTCTCGTGAGGTCTTTATAGGGGAGCCGGACGGCCCTGGAAACGCCGGTGGCCGGGGCACCTTGAGTCGGCCCCGCGCTCCATGTCACATACCCCGGCCGAAATGGAAGCGGAGTCGCGTGCGGTGCAGGAACTCGTCGAGCGGATCAGAACCGGCGTGGGGCTCGACGAGGACACCGCGACGCGCGCCGTCTCGATCATCCTCAACTTCCTGCGGGCGGAAGCGCCGCCGGAGGTCATGGCCGAGATCCTCGCCAAGATCCCGGAGGCCGACGCCCTGATGGCCGCGCCGGCGGTCGCCGAGGAGGGCGGGCGCGGCGGGATGCTGTCGACGATCGGGGGGCTGCTCGGCGGCCTCGTCGGCGGCGGGATGGGCGGCGTCATGGCGGCCTTCACGATGCTCACGGACGCGGGCCTGGACATGGATCAGGTGCAGGGGGTGACCCGCGAGGTGATCGCCTTCGCGCGGGAGCGGGCCGGGGACGCGCCGGTGGACGCGGTGCTCGGGTCGATCCCGGGACTGGCGCAATTCGCCGGTTGACGGCACGTTATAGGCGAGCGGAGCCGGGAGCCTCCGCCGATTCGGCTGAGAGGGAGAATGTCGATGTCGAGCTATCCGATTGCGAGCATCGAGGGCGTGGGTCCGGCCTACGCGGAGAAGCTGAAGACCGCGGGAATCACCAACACCGGGACGCTGCTCGATCGCGCCAAGGATCCCAAGGGGCGCAAGACCGTCGCCGCCGAGACCGGCATCGACGAGAGCCGCATCCTGAAATGGGCCAACATGTGCGACCTGATGCGGATCAAGGGCGTGGCCGAGGAGTATTCCGAGCTGCTCGAGGCCGCCGGCGTGGACACGGTCAAGGAACTCAAGACCCGCAAGCCCGAGAACCTGCATGCCAAGATGGTCGAGGTGAACGAGGCGAAGAAGCTCGTCCGGCTGGTGCCCAGCGCCAAGCAGGTCGCCGACTGGGTCGAGCAGGCCAAGTCCCTGCCGGCCATGATGACCTACTGAAGCTGTCGGTTGTTCCTCCGGGCGGACCGCCAACCGCCCGGACGCCCGCAGGGGCGAGGCAGCGGTCGAGCCTGCGGCGAGAGTTGGCGGCGCGGCGGTCGCGACGTCGCGGCGGAAAGGTCCGTCGCGAAGAGGAGCGTGCCGTCCGCGCGCTCGGACGAAACACCGGATAGATCGGGATCGGCTCGGAGATGGCCCAACGCGAAAAGCCGCGGGGCATGCCGGGCGATTGTGCCTTCGGCTGGAGATAACCAGTTGCGCCGGCCCGCCGCGGTCGGCCGCCGTCGTGAGACGAGAGTCCCGACGCGTTCGGGAACGGTAGACGTCATACCGGACCCGCGAAGGTCCCGACTTTCGGATCTGTCATCGCCGGGCTTGTACCGGCGCCCCACTTCACCAAGACCGAACGCCCGTCCTGGATGCCCGGGGCACGCCCGGACAGGGCAGACACTCAGACCCTGCAAGGGATTGAGATTTCGTGAGCCGGCTATCAGATGGCGATCTGGCCGTAGCGGAGCGCCTCGACGACCGTATGCGTCTTGTTGGAGGCGTTGAGCTTCTCGCTCGCGTTCTGAAGGTGGGCGTGGACGGTCCGCTGGGAGATCTCGAGCAGTTCGGCGATCTCGCTGGCCGTCTTGCCGATGGCGGTCAGTTCGAGGACCCGCCGCTCGCGCTCCGACAGGTCGCCCGGACGGCCTCCGTTGATGCGCCCGGTAACCTGCAGGCGCTTGAAGGCGGCCACGCAATAATACTCCAGGGCCATGCGCTCGACCGCCGTGAGTTCGATCGCCGGACCGGCGATGACGATGCAGCCCTGGAAGGGGTGAAGGTCGTGGATCGGGATCGCGACGACGGTGGCGGCGGAGCCGGCCGCGTCGATCAGTTCGGAGGGACCGATTCGATTCGGCCTGCCGGTCCCTTCCGAGTCGTCGTCGATGACGAGCCCCCCGCGGATGACGAAGGAGCGGCGCGCAGCCAGGCACCGTGTCAGCACGGCGTCGCCCGACTCGAGTCCGAGCAGATAGCCGTCGTTGCGCAGATCGGGCCAGGATATCCGAAGAATGAGCTTGTTCACCGGACGATGGGGCAGCGGGAGGCCGGTGAGCACCACATGGGTCGCGCCGAACTGCCGGAGCCTGCGTTCCAGCAGGTCCAATACCCTGTCCGACTCGCGTATGTCGGCGAGGGTTCTCGCTTCTTCGAAGATACCCTCACATCGTTCTATATCGTTCATATCGCACAGTTCTCGTGTCTTCCGCCGCACGCCCAACTGAAGCTACATTCTCGCGATGTTCAATTGTCGAAAGTGACGGTGTCAGGCTGGAGAGGGGGCCTGCGACCATCGATCAGTTTTGCCTTCCGACTCAAAGCTCTAAAACCGTGCTGCCATCAGAGGGGAGCCCCCCCGGCACTCGGTTCAACCAGTGCGTATTCGCTCGCCACAATCTGACGTTACTCAGAAAACTCAAATAATCTCAGGCAGCAAAATGGAATGAGGAGCGTACCTTAGTGTATAGCGGATTGGCTCAAAGTATTGTTGACGACCACCTACCCATAGGCATATCCACACCCCTGCACATCCGCCAGTGACCGGAGAAGCGCCTTGACCCGTCAGTTCCCTCCTCTTGCTCAAGACTTCTTGGTGCGCGACGAAGCGGCCTGGCACTCCGCCGTTCTCCGGACCCTGAAGAATGTATCATTAGAAAAATTGCGGAGCATTTCTCCGGATGGCCTATCCGTGGAACCCCTCTATGCGTCAGCCCGCCACGCCCTCGCCCTCGAAGGGCGACCCGCCGGAGCCCCCTGGACGATCGTGCAGCGGATCGAGATTCCGGACCCGGGCCAAGCGAATGCGGTGATTCTCGCTGACCTGGAGGGCGGTGCGGGCGGTCTCGAACTGGTCTTCGCCGGCTCCGCGACGGCGCGCCCGCATGCCATCGCGGCGACGGATGCGGACTCCCTCGGCGCCCTCCTGGACGGCGTCTACCTCGATATCGTCAGCCTGCGCGTCGACAGCGGCGAAAGCACGGCGGCGGTCGCGGCAAGCATCGAGGCCGTGGCGGCCGCACGCGGCGTCGGCGCCGGCGCCCTGGACCTCGCCCTGGCCTTCGACCCGCTCGGCTTCCTGGCGGCCTCGGGCGCGATCGCGACCGCGCCGGCGGAGCATGTTCGGCACGCCGGGCGGATCGGCGCGGCTCGGCTCGCGAACCGCGGACGGGGGACCGTGCTGGAGGCGGACGGACGCCATTGGCACGATGCCGGCGCCACCGAGGCGCAGGAACTCGCGGCCGTGCTGGCCACCGCGACCGCCTATTGGCGCGGCCTGGAGGCCGAGGGGATCGCCCCGGAGGCGGCGATCCGGCTGGTGGGCGTGACGCTCGCGGCCGATCAGGACCAGTTCCGGACCATCGCTAAGTTCCGGGCCCTGCGGAAGCTCTGGACGCGCCTGCAGCAGGCCGCCGGCATCGACCCCGCCCCCGTGCGGCTCCACGCCCAGACGTCGTGGCGGTCCATGAGCCGGGTCGGACCGCACGTGAACCTGCTGAGGAGCACCATCGCGGGATTCGCGGCCGGCATCGGCGGCGCCGATTCGGTTACCGTCCTGCCCTTCACGTCGGCGAACGGATTGCCGGACGGCTTCGCCCGGCGGCTCGCGCGCAACACGCAGTCGATCCTGCTGGAGGAATCCAACCTCGCGCGCGTCGCCGATCCGGCCGCCGGATCCGGCCTCGTCGAGGCGGAAACCGACGGTCTCGCGGCGCGGGCCTGGAGCCTCTTCCAGGAGATCGAGGCGGAGGGCGGCATGGCGGCGGCGCTCGCGAGCGGCCGCTGGCAGGAGCGGGTCGCGTCCGCGGCCGCCGACCGCGCCAAGGCGGTCGCGCGCCGCAAGCAGCCGCTGACCGGCGCCAGCGAGTTCCCCGACATCGCCGAACAGGCCGTCCCGATCCTGGAGGAGGCGCCGGCCCCGGCGGCCCCGGCGGTCGCGACGCCGGCCGCGATCGTCCGTCCGCTTCCGCCCCGGCGGCTGTCCGAACCGTTCGAGGCCTTGCGCGCGGCGAGCGACCGGACCCTCGCGGAGACCGGGCGGCGGCCGCGCATCTTCCTCGCCAACCTCGGGCGGATCGCCGACTTCAACACGCGATCGACCTGGGCGCGGAACCTGTTCGAGGCCGGGGGGATCGAGGCCGTGACGAACGACGGATTTGCATCCCTGGACGAGCTTGTGGCCGCGTTCCGTGCCGCGGGCACGCCGGGCGCCTGCCTGTGCTCCTCCGACGCGGTCTACGGGCAAGCGGCCGCCGAGGCTGCCGCCGCGCTCCGGGCGGCAGGAGCCGGTCCCCTGCTCCTCGCCGGACGACCAGCGGACGCGGCCGCGGAGGCGGCCTACGCGGCGTCCGGGATCGACGGCTTCGTGCAGGCGGGGATGGACGTTCTCGCCGCGCTCGGCACGCTCCAGGAGCGGCTCGCCGCCGCGGCCCCCGCGACGAAGAGCTAGAGCAACCGGCGGTCCCGGCGCGGCGGCGGCGGTGCTAGAATGCAGGCTTGGTCGAGTGGGCCGCCCGGTGGCGCTGCCCCTTCAGAACGCGATCCACGAGGATGTCCGCATGAGCCGGATCCCGGACTTCAGCCAGATCCCCTTCGACCCTGCCGCGGCCACGCTCGCGGCCGGAGCCGGCTCCGCGGAGGCGTGGATGACGCCGGAAGGGATCCCCGTGGCGCCCGTGTACGGCCCGGAGGACATCGCCGGGCTCGACTTCGTCGACACCTGGCCGGGGCTGCCGCCGTTCCTGCGCGGGCCGTACCCGACCATGTACGTGAACCAGCCCTGGACGATCCGGCAGTATGCCGGCTTCTCGACGGCGGAGGACTCCAACGCCTTCTACCGGCGCAACCTGGCGGCCGGCCAGAAGGGACTGTCGGTCGCCTTCGACCTCGCCACTCACCGGGGCTACGATTCCGACCACCCGCGGGTGACGGGCGACGTCGGCATGGCGGGCGTGGCGATCGACTCGATCTACGACATGCGCACACTCTTCTCGGGAATCCCGCTCGACCAGATGAGCGTGTCGATGACCATGAACGGCGCGGTGCTGCCGATCCTGGCGCTCTTCATCGTGGCGGCTGAGGAACAGGGTGTCCCGCAGGAGAAGCTTTCGGGGACCATCCAGAACGACATCCTGAAGGAGTTCATGGTCCGCAACACCTACATCTATCCGCCGGCGCCCTCGATGCGCATCATCTCGGACATCTTCGCCTACACGTCGAAGACAATGCCGAAGTTCAACTCGATCTCGATCTCCGGCTACCACATGCAGGAGGCCGGGGCGACGGCGGACCTGGAGCTCGCCTACACGCTGGCGGACGGAATCGAATACATTCGCGCCGGCATCGCGGCCGGCATGCCGGTCGACAGCTTCGCGCCGCGCCTGTCGTTCTTCTGGGCGATCGGCATGAACTTCTTCATGGAGGTCGCCAAGCTGCGCGCCGCGCGCCTGCTCTGGGCGAAGCTCGTGAAGCAGCATTTCGATCCGAAGGACGAGCGCTCGCTGTCGCTCAGGACCCATTCGCAGACGTCCGGCTGGTCGCTCACCGCCCAGGACGTGTACAACAACGTCGTACGCACCTGTGTCGAGGCGATGGCAGCGACACAAGGCCACACCCAGTCGTTGCATACCAACGCACTCGACGAAGCCCTGGCGCTGCCGACCGACTTCTCGGCCCGGATCGCCCGCAACACGCAGATCGTGTTGCAGCAGGAGAGCGGGACGACGCGGACGATCGACCCGTGGGGCGGCTCCTTCTACGTGGAGCGGTTGACCGGCGAACTCGCCCTGAAGGCCCTCCAGCACATCGAGGAGGTCGAGGGGCTCGGCGGCATGGCGAAGGCCATCGAGGCCGGCATCCCGAAGCTGCGGATCGAGGAGGCGGCCGCGAAGACGCAGGCGCGCATCGATTCCGGCGCGCAGACCGTGGTCGGCGTCAACAAGTACAAGCCCGACACCGAGCAGCCGATCGACGTGCTCAAGGTGGACAACTCCGCCGTGCGGGCGACTCAGATCGAAAAGCTGAAGCGGCTCAGGGCCGAGCGGGACGAGGCGCGGACGCAAGCGGCGCTCGACGCCCTGACGGCCGCGGCCGCATCGGGAACCGGGAACCTCCTCGATCTTTCGGTCCAGGCGGCGCGCGCCAAGGCGACCGTCGGGGAGATCAGCCTGGCGATGGAGAAGGTCTTCGGCCGGCACAAGGCGGAGATCCGGTCGATCCAGGGCGTCTACAAGCGGGAGGTCGCCAAGATGAGCGACGCGGTCGATCGGGTCCTGAAGCGGGTCGAGGCCTTCGAGGAGAACGACGGACGGCGGCCGCGCATCCTGGTCGCCAAGATGGGCCAGGACGGGCACGACCGCGGCCAGAAGGTGATCGCCTCCGCGTTCGCGGACCTGGGCTTCGACGTCGACATCGGGCCCCTCTTCGCCACCCCCGAGGAGGCGGCGCGGCAGGCGGTCGAGAACGACGTCCACATCGTCGGCGTCTCGTCGCTCGCGGCCGGCCACCTGACGCTGGTGCCGGCCCTTAAGGCGGCCCTGGAGGCGCGCGGGCGCGGCGACATCATGATCGTGGTCGGCGGCGTGATCCCGCCGCAGGACTACGACACGCTCCTGGCCGCCGGGGCGAGCGCAATCTTCCCCCCCGGGACAGTGGTCGCAGACGCCGCCGAGAAGCTGGTGCACGAGCTGAACGCCCGGCTCGGCTATGCGGAGCGCCAGGCCGCGGAGTGACCGCGGCGGCTCGCCGTTGTCGGTGGGTGCCGGCGGGCCTATGATGGTAGATACCGAACGAGGCCTCTACCATGCTGAACATCAAGCGTCCCGAGACCTACGAACTGGCGAAGGCGGTCGCGGAACGCACCGGCCAGTCGCTGACCGACGCCGTCACCGAGGCGCTGAGGGACAAGCTGAAGACCCTGGAAGACGACAAAGAGCGGGACATCAAGAAAAGGGTCGCGAGTCTCCTCGAGCATGCGAGGCTGTGGCGCGAGGCGATGGGGCCGGACCTGCCGACACGCGAAGAGATCGATGCGCAGATCTATGACGAGGACGGCTTGCCCCGATGATCGTCGACACCTCGGCGATCATGGCGATCCTGCTCAATGAGAAGGAGGCCGTCGCCTTCGCGGAGCTGGTGGCAAACGATGCGCATCCCCGCATGTCGGCCGGCAATCACGTCGAACTTGTCGTCACAGTGACGCGCCGAGACCGTCCGATCGCCTGGGACCATGTCGCCGGGGTGCTGAACGACCTGCGCCTCGTCATCGAGCCCGTCACGGTGGAACAGGCTGCGCTCGCCCGCTCCGCCTACCTGACCTACGGCCGCGGGCAGCACCCGGCTCGTCTGAATTTCGGAGACTGTTTCGCCTACGCTCTTGCCAAGGCGACCGGCGAGCCTCTTCTCTACAAGGGGGACGACTTCGGGCTGACGGATGTGAAGAGCGCCCTATGACAACGACGTACCGGGTCCGGCTGGGGGCCATCCTCCTCGCCGGAGCCGTTGTGGGGCCGCCGGCGCGCGGCGACGAGGCCCCCGAAACGATCCGGGAGGCGACGGCGGCCGCCACCATTCTGGTCGAGGTCGACCCGGCGATCCTGCAGGTCCCCAAGCTTTCGACTCGCATCCGTCGCGAGGTGACGCGGTCCGTCGCGGCCTGGAAGGCAGAGGCGGAGGCCGAGCGGGCGAACAACCCGGAGGCGTTCCGGGACGGCCGGCGCTGGAGCTTCGAGCAGAGCTACCGCCTCCGCTTCGCCTCGACCCGCTGGGTTTCGGTCGGCGTCACCACGGAGGCCTACACGGGCGGTGCGCACGGCGCGACCGCCTTTGAGGCCATAAACTGGGACAAGGCCCGGGAGACGCGCTTCGGGCTCGGCGAGATCCTCACCGAGACCCGGTCGGGCGGCCCCGCGCTCACGGCGCTGGCGGCCGGGCTGCGCAAGGCGGTGATGGCGGAGAAGGCCGAGCGCGGCGTCGAGACCGCCGGCCGGGAGGAGGACATCGCGGCCGCCTTGCCGGCCGACGCCTCGGAACTCCCGCCCTTCACGCTGGAGCCGGCTGGTAAGGCCGGCAAGGCGACCGGACTGCGATTCGCCATCGAGCACTACCTCGTCGGGTCCTATGCGGAAGGCACCTACTCGGTCGTGGTCCCGACCGGGGCGTTCGTCCGCTTCATCCGGCCGGAGATGCGGGGCCTCTTCGTCGGCGGCGAGCGGTAGACGGGACGCCTGCACGCGCGGGGCGGTCATACCCGTCGCCAGAAGTCCCCACCTCTCGATCTGTCATTGCCGGACTTGTTCCGGCAATCCGCTTCACGAGGCCGAGCCCTCGCCGTGGATGCCCGGAACAAGTCCGGGCATGACAGAAACCGAGGTCGTGAAAGAGGTCGGGACTTCGCGAGCCGGGGCTCACACGGTGATCTGCTGGCCCAACTCGACGACGCGGCCGGACGGGATGGCGTAGAAGTCGGTGGCGTTGGCGGCGTCCTTGGACATGGAGATGAAGATCCGGTCCTGCCAGACGGGCATGCCGGAGGTCGCCGAGATGCGGAAGGTGCGGCGGGCGACGAAGAAGGTGGTCGCCATGATGTCGAACTTCAGGCCGAGCTTGCGGCACTGGGCGAGCGCCTTGGGGATGTTGGGCTGCTCCATGTAGCCGTAGGTGAGCAGGAGGCGCGTGAAGTCGTCGGTCAGCTTGTCGATGGTGATGCGGCCCTCGTCGGGCACCGTCGGCGTGGTCGCGGTCCTGACCGTCAGGATGATGTTCTTGGCGTGCAGCACGTTGTTGTGCTTCAGGTTGTGGAGGAGAGCCGGCGGGGCGGTCTCCGGGTCGCTCGTCAGGAACACTGCGGTGCCGGGCGGCCGGAACGGTTTCGAGCGCTCCAGCATGCGCACTACGTTGGTGAGGGGGACGCTGTCGCGGCGGGACTTCTCGAAGACGATGCGGGTGCCGCGCACCCAGGTCCACATGCAGGTGACCAGGAAGGCGGCCAGGCAGAGCGGGAGCCAGGCCCCGTCGAACAGCTTCAGCAGGTTGGCGGCCAGGAAGGTCAGCTCGATGACGAGGAAGGGCGCCACGACCGCGCCGACGATCGCCAGCGGCCAGCGCCAGACCTTCCAGAGGACGAAGGTGGCGAGGCAGCTCGTGATGACCATGTCCCCCGTGACGGCGATGCCGTAGGCGGAGGCCAGGCTCGACGAGTTCTTGAAGAGGACCACGAGCAGGAGCACGCCGGTCAGGAGCATCCAGTTGACGCGCGGCATGTAGATCTGGCCGGCCTGGGTCTCCGAGGTGTGGCGGATCTCGAAGCGCGGCAGGAGGCCGAGCTGGACGGCCTGCCGGGTGACCGAGAAGGCGCCGGAGATGACGGCCTGGCTGGCGATGACGGTCGCCACCGTGGCCAGGATCACGAAGGGCAACGTCAGCCAGCCGGGGACGAGCAGGAAGAACGGGTTCTCCATCGCCTCCGGGTGGGCGAGCACGAGCGCGCCCTGGCCGAGGTAGTTGAGCGCGAGCGACGGGAAGACCAGGCCGAACCAGGCGAACTGGATCGGCTTGCGGCCGAAATGGCCCATGTCGGCATAGAGCGCCTCGGCCCCCGTGACGGCCAGGAAGACCGAGCCGAGGACGACGAAGCCGATGATGCCGTGGTCGAGCAGGAAGAAGAGGGCGTGGCGCGGGTCGAAGGCGAGGAAGATGGCCGGGTCGTCGGAGATGTGCGACAGGCCGGCCGCCGCCATCGCGAAGAACCAGACGGCGGTGATCGGGCCGAAGAAGACCGCGACCGCGCCGGTCCCGCGCGGCTGCACGGCGAAGAGGCCGACCAGGATCACAATGGTGATGGGCAGCACGTAGGGCTCGAAGACCGGGGTGACGAGCTTCAGGCCCTCCACGGCCGAGAGCACCGAGATGGCCGGGGTGATGATCGAATCGCCGTAGAACAGCGAGGCGCCGAGGGCGGCGAGAACGAGGATGAAGATCGAGTCGCGTCCGACCGCGCCCTGCACCAGGGCGAGGAGCGAGAGGATGCCGCCCTCGCCCTTGTTGTCGGCGCGCATGAGGAAGAGGACGTACTTGATCGTCACGATGACGATCAGCGCCCAGAGGAGCAGCGAGACGACGCCGAGCACCTCCTCCCGGGTCAGCCCGTCGGCCGCCGCATGGACGAGGGACTCGCGCAGCGCGTAGAGCGGGCTGGTGCCGATGTCGCCGTAGACGACGCCGATCGAGCCGAGCATCAGGGTGAAGAGGGAGCCATGGGACCCTTGGCCGCCGTGGGCGTCCTTGCCGGGAGCCGGCGCGGCGGGGTGGTCTGAGCCGGGCGGGAGCGCCGGCTTCTCGGAGGTCGCTTCGTCCGTCATCCGAAACCTGCTGCCGCACCGGGGGTCACCGGCGACCCCGGCTCGATGGGCGCGTGGTTCTACGCCGCACCGCCGACACAAACAAGACCACGACGACGCAGCGAAAGCGAGCCCCGCCTAACGGACGCCCTTCGCTCAGGTCCTTGTCAGACAACTGGCGAGCGCTTAGCCTCCCCGGGTCACAACACGAGCGGCGGGCACGGACCCGCCGCCGGCAGGAAACGAAACGAGGAGAGGTCATCCATGTCCAGGATCAGCCGACGCAGCTTCATGGCGACCGCCGCCGCGACCGGTGCCACCGCGGGGCTCGGGCTCCGCGCGGCCGGCGCACAGGAGACCTACCCGAACCGCCCGGTCACCCTGGTGGTGCCGTGGGGCGCGGGGGGCGGCACGGACGCGACGGCGCGGATCGTCGCCTCGCTCCTGGAGAGGGACCTCGGGCAGCCCTTCAACGTCGTGAACCGGACCGGCGGGTCGGGCGTGGTCGGGCACTCGGCGATCGCCACCGCGGCGCCGGACGGCTACACGATCGGGATGATCACGGTCGAGATCTCCATGATGCACTGGCAGGGGCTGACGGAGCTCGACCCGAAAAGCTACACGCCGCTGGCGCTGATGAACTCGGACCCGCCCGGCGTCCAGGTGAAGGGCGACGCGCCCTGGAAGACCGTCAAGGAACTCGCCGACCACATCAAGGCGAACCCGGGCAAGCTCAAGGCCTCCGGCACCGGCCAAGGCGGCATCTGGCACCTGGCGCTGGTCGGCTGGCTGAAGGCCATGGGCCTCGACGCGAACGCGGTGCCGTGGGTGCCCTCGAACGGGGCGGCGCCGGCCATGCAGGACCTGGCGGCGGGCGGGCTCGACATCGTCACCTGCTCGGTGCCGGAAGGGCGCGCGATGATCGACGCCGGCAAGGCCCGGAGCCTCGCCATCATGGCGCCCGCGCGCAATCCGCAGTTCCCGGACGTGCCGACGCTCAAGGAGGCGCTCGGGATCGACTTCACGATCGGCGCCTGGCGCGGCATCGCCGGGCCCAAGGGCCTGCCGCAGCCGGTCCAGGCCCGGCTCGTGGCCGCCCTCGACAAGGCCTACAAGTCGGCCGAGTTCCAGGACTTCATGAAGAACCGCGGCTTCGGCACCGTGTGGGCCGATCCGCAGGCCTTCGCCAAGTTCATGGCCGAGGGCGACGCCCAGATGGGCGAGAGCATGAAGGCCGCGGGTCTCGCCAAGACCTGACGCCCATCCGAAGCTCCGGGGCGCGCGGGCGGGTCCGCGCGTTCCCCCTCCCCGCACCCGCCCCGCCGGCGCCGTCCGGCGGCGGCCCCGCGACCGCCTGGGGACCTTCCGGATGCATCTCTCCGACCGACTGACCGGGACGGCGCTCGCCGTGCTCGGCGCCGCCGCCTTCGCGGGCGGGTCCAGACTGCCGCCGGTGCCCGGCCAGCAGGTCGGGCCGAACGTGTTTCCGATGGTGATCGGCGCGGGGCTCGTCGTCTGCGGGCTCCTGATCGCGCTCAAGGTCGGGTCGAGCTTCGAGGAGGAGCACGAGGTGGTCGCCGCGGAGGACGGCACGGTCATATCCGAGGCGGAAGCCGAGCGGCGAATGTCGCCCGCCCGGCGACTGTCGGTCCTGATCCCGCCCGGGCTCCTGCTCTTTTACTACTTCATGGTCGACCGCCTCGGCTTCGTGCCGACCGGCTTCGTCATGGTGCTGACGACCGCGCTGGCGCTCGGGGCGCGGTGGCGGCTGGCGCTCGGGGTGGCGCTCCTGGCGCCGGTCGGCGTCCACCTGATCTTCCTGAAGCTCCTCAGGGTTCCGCTGCCGGCGGGGCTCCTCCCCATGCCGTGGTGACGCCCTTGCAGACCTTCGTCGACGCCCTGCTGCTCGTCCTCCAGCCCGAGGTCCTGCTGGCGATCCTGGCCTCCTCGATCTACGGCCTGGTGATCGGCTCGCTGCCGGGCCTCTCCGCCACCATGGCGACGGCGCTGCTGGTGCCGGTCACCTTCTACCTCTCGCCGATCGCCGCGGTGGCGACGATCATCTCGGCCTCCGCGATGGCGATCTTCTCGGGCGACATCCCGGGCTGCCTCCTGCGCATCCCCGGCACGCCGGCCTCGGCCGCCTACACGGACGAGGCCTACGCGATGACGCGCAAGGGCCAGGCGGAGCTGGCGCTCGGCATCTGCGTCTGGTTCAGCGCGCTTGGCGGCATCATCGGCACCCTGTCGCTGATCCTGATGGCGCCGGCGCTCGCCGAGATGGCCTTCCAGTTCTCCACCTACGAGTATTTCTGGCTGGCCTTCCTGGGGCTTATGTGCGCGACGATCGTGGCCCGCTCGAGCCCCGTAAAAGCCGTCGCGTCCATGTTTCTCGGCCTGCTGGTCTCCTGCGTCGGGATCGAGAACCCGGCCGGCACGCCGCGCTTCACCTTCGGGTCGACGGACCTGCTCGGCGGAATCGAGGTCATCCCGGCGCTGGTCGGGGTCTTCGCGGTCGCGGAGGTGATGCGGGCGATGACGCTCGCGGATCCGCCGCCGCTCGCCCGGCGCAAGTTCGGGAGCATCATGGCGGGCCAGTGGCGGCTCACCAAGGAATACCCCAAGCAGCAGATCCGCGGGAACATCGTCGGCATCATCATCGGGGTGCTGCCCGGGGCCGGGGCCGACATGGCCGCCTGGGTCTCCTACGCGATGTCGAAGCGCTTCTCCAAGACGCCGGAGAAGTTCGGCACGGGCCACCCGGAGGGCCTGATCGAGGCGGGGGCCAGCAACAACGCCAGCCTCGCCTCTGGCTGGGTGCCGTCGCTCCTCTTCGGCATCCCGGGCGACACGATCACGGCGATCGCCATCGGGGTGCTCTACATGAAGGGGCTCAACCCGGGCCCGACGCTCTTCACCGAGAAGGCGTCGAGCATGTACGCGCTCTACATCATCTTCATCCTGGCCAACATCATCATGATCCCGCTCGGCATCGCGATGATCCGGCTGGCCACCTTCATCCTGCACGTGCCGCGGTCCGCCATCATGCCGGTCATCGTGCTGCTCTGCGCGGTCGGCTCCTTCGCGACGGGCAACAACCTCTTCCTCGTCCTGACGGTGGCCTGTTTCGGGGTGGTCGGCTACGTCATGGAGGAGAACGGCTACCCGGTGGCGGCGCTCGTGCTGGGCATCGTCATGGGCACCATGGTGGAGCAGAATTTCGTCACCTCGCTGATCAAGTCGGACGGCAGCATCTGGCCCTTCTTCAGCCGGCCCGTCGCCTCCATCCTGGCCTTCATGACCTTCGCGGCGCTGCTCTGGCCGGTGGGCGCCTGGGCGGTCGCGCGGGCGAGGCAGGGGGCGGGTCGGCGGGCCGCCTGAAGCGCGGGCCTCGCGGCGGGAACTTTCTTTCGCCGCGGAGCCGGTGTAAGGCCTCGGGCACTCGCGGCCTTCCGAATCGGGATCTCCCATTTGTTTCCAGCGCGTCGTGCGATCCCCCTCGCCTCCTCGATCCTCGCCGTCCTCCTCGCCGGGTGCGAGACCCAGATGGACCGGCTCGACAGTTCGACGGCCTCGGTCGACACCTTCCTGCAGATCACCGCGGCCGGCGCCGGCCCGCTCGACGGCTCGACCCGCTACGACGCGAAGACGATCGAGGGCCTGATGCCGGGCTACACGACCGGCACGGTGCTGATCGGGCTGGAGAACAACACCACCAACGCCACCGTTCTGTTCCGCAAGATCTACGGCGGGCAGGTCCAGGCCCTGCAGATCCTGCCCGGGACGGGAGGCCGGATCGGGCAGATCCACGGGGTCACGCACCACGTCTCCGGCCCCGCCGGGGAGCGGCCGGGCATGACCTTCGCGCAGGTGGGCGTGTCCCCGTCGTCGTGCCGGATGGGCGGCAATCTCTGGCTCGGCATGGCGATCTGCACCTCCCGAGGCGCGCCGAACGTTCTCCTCACCTTCTCGTTCAAGGGCGAGGCGGCGACCTCCACCACGTTGCCGACCGGCGCGGTGCTGGCGGCCGGCGAGTTGCAGCGCATCATCTGGACGCCGCCGGGCTGAGCGGGCCGCGGCCTTCGGCCCCTGAAGCCGGGCGACCCCTTGAACCGGGCGGCGAATTCGGCCATCCCGGGGGCATGTCATCGCCGACCGCTCCGCTCGCCCGCGACCTCTCCCTCGACGCCCTCGCCGACCGGATCCGGGCCGGGGACCGGGCGACGCTGGCGCGGGCCATCACGCTCGTCGAATCGCGCAAGCCGGAGCACCAGGAGAAGGCCCACCGGCTGGTCCAGGCGCTGCTTCCCGACACGGGGCGGGCGCACAGGGTCGGCATCACGGGCGTCCCCGGCGTCGGCAAGTCGACCACCATCGACACGCTCGGCTCCAACCTGACGGCGGCCGGACACCGGGTCGCCGTGCTGGCGGTCGACCCGTCGTCGACGCGGACGGGCGGGTCGATCCTCGGCGACAAGACCCGCATGGCGCGCCTCGCCGTCGACGAGCGGGCCTTCATCCGCCCGTCGCCGTCCTCCGGCACGCTCGGGGGGGTCGCGGCCAAGACGCGCGAGACCATGCTGCTCTGCGAGGCCGCCGGCTTCGACGTGATCCTCGTCGAGACGGTCGGGGTCGGCCAGTCGGAGACGACGGTCGCCGACATGGTCGACTTCTTCCTCGTCCTGATGCTGCCCGGCGCGGGGGACGAGCTGCAGGGCATCAAGAAGGGCGTCCTGGAGATCGCCGACCTCATCGCGGTGAACAAGTCGGACGGCGACAATGCGACGCGGGCCCGGCTCGCCGCCACCGAGTACCGCCACGCGCTCCACATCCTGGCGCCGAAGACCCCGACCTGGACGCCGCCGGTGGTGCTGGTCTCCGGCCTCGCCAACCAGGGGCTCGAGGCCATGTGGGCGCAGGTCGAACTGCACAGGGCCAAGCTCACGGCCACCGGGGAGTTCGCGGAGCGCCGGCGCCAGCAGCAGGTCAAGTGGATGTGGACGCTCCTGGAGGAGCGGCTCCTCGGCGCCCTGGAGCGCAACCCCAGGGTCAAGGCGCGCCTGGGCGGGCTCGAGGCGGGCGTGCGCGAGGGCACGATCTCGGCGGCCCTGGCGGTCGAGGAGATCGCCGGACTGATGGGCCTTTGAGCTTGGTGGGAAAAATAACAGTGCTTCCAGGTTGCCATAGCGGAATCAAGTGGTTTACCCTGCATGAGTCGCGCAAGATGGGCCGTGGGGAGACTGCGCTTGGAACCCGACCGCCTCTTCGATCTGCATGCAGACCGCCGCGGTCTCTACCTGCGGATGCGGGGCGTCGGGAGCCTCTGGGTCTCCCTGACGGAGTTCTTCTTCGACCCATGGCTGCAGGAGCGCCAACTCAACGGTCCGGATCGCGTCCGCAGCCGGACGGAGACGCCGGAGGGGTTGCTCGCGCAGAGGCTCGCGTGCGGGGCGACCGCGAGCGGCGGCGGAGTCAACCACGCGCCGCGATGAGGGCCGGGCGGCCCCGGACCGGGGGACCGGGACGGTGACCCTCGCTAGCCCTCCCCTGGTTCTCGTCACCGGCTTCAGTCCCTTCCCGGGGGCGCCCGTCAACCCGTCCGCCGTGGTCGCCCGCCGGCTCGCCGAGGGGTCGCTGGGGCGCCGGCTCGGCATCCGGATCGCCGCGCACGTGTTCCCGACCACCTACAGGGCGCTCGCCGACTTGCCGGCCGTGGTGGCGGCCTTCGAGCCCGACGCCTGCCTGCATCTCGGGATCGCGGCGCGGTCGCGCTTCATGCGGATCGAAACGCGGGCCACCAACTTCGCCGCCCCCTTCCTGCCCGATGCCGAAGGCCTCGCGCCCGACCAGGGGATGATCGAGCCCGGAGCCGGACGGTTCCGCGGATCCACCATCCCGGTGCGGCGGATCCGCGACCGAATCGCCGGAGCCGGGCTGCCCGCACGGCTCTCCGGCAGTGCCGGGCGCTATCTCTGCAACGCCTGCCTCTGGCACTCGCTGGCCCTCGCCGACCGGGACGGATCGGCCCGACCGACCGGGTTCCTGCACCTGCCGGTGACGGTCGAGAGCATGCCCCGCCGGCCACGGGGGCCGGCGCCGCGCCCGACGTTCACGATCTCCGACCTGCTGCGCGCCGCCGAGCTCGCCATTCAGGAAATTTCGACTATCCTTCCGACGTAAGGGAATGTAAGTCGTTCCTCTTCCATCTCGTTTAATACTTCAGACCTAATCTTTGTGCCCGTGATCCAACGGGACCCCGAGCATGCGCGACCTGAAACAGTCGGAGAGCGGAAACGTCAGCCTCATCGTATGCGGACTGATCTTCGTCTTTGCGGTTCTGGTCGGAGGTTCGCTCGACTTCGCCCGCCTGTCGACCGCCAAGGTCCGCACCGCCGACGCGCTCGACAGGGCGGTGCTCGCGGCCTCGAAGCTGACCGACGCGGACGGGCAGCAAAAGCTGTTCAAGACGCTGATGACCGACTTCGCCTCGGAGGCAGCCGACGCGATGGCGGTGAAGGACTACCGGCTGACATCCAGGAACGGCGCCCTGGACGGCACCGCCAAGGTGCAGGTCAGGACGGCCTTTCTGCCCCTGGTGGGACTCCAGACGCTCGACACGGTGGTCGACAACTCGGTCAGCCTCAGTTCCCCGGGTCTCGAAGTCGCGCTCGTCCTCGACGTGACCTCGTCCATGATCGAGGAGGGCCGCATGGAGCCGATGCGGTCCGCGGCGCTCTCCTTCGTCGACAGCCTGGTCAAGGGAGAGACCGGCGCCACCTACATGGCGCTCGTCCCCTTCGACACGCGGGTCAACATCGGGCCGACCCGGACATCCTGGCTGGACAGCGATCCGGGGAGCTTCTCCGGTTGCGTGGAGCCCAAGGAAGGTGCGGCCGCGACGAGCGACACGCCCCCTCCCCTCGTGAAGTTCATCGCCAGCGACACGAGGCCCGAGGCGGCAAAACTCAAGAAATACTGCCCGAAGCCCGTCGTTCCGCTCACGAACCGGCGGACGCTCCTGATCGACAGCATCAAGGCGCTGACGTCGCAGGGCACGACCCGCATCGACCAGGGAGCCTTCTGGGGCTGGATGAGCCTCTCGGAGAAGTGGCAGGGCCAGTGGGGTACCGCGTCGCTGCCCCACAAGAAATCGGACGCCATTCCGAAGCTGATGGTGATCATGACCGACGGCCAGATGAACACGAGAGACAAGGGCAACCCCGACAGCTCCGGCGCCTGGTTCGACGAAATTAACAAGGCCGAGGCAAAGAAGATCCTGAACGAGATCTGCGACAAGATGCGAGCCGATGGCATTACCATCTATGCGATCAACTATGACGAAGAGACCAAGAAAGACCCGCCCTTGAAGACCTGTGCGGGCAATCCGGACAATTCGTACTACTCGGCGAAGAAGGACATCGACGAGGTCTTCGCCCAGATCGCGAAGCGGATCCAGCGGACGTATCTTTCTCGGTGAAGGCCCTCGCCGATTCGGGCGCGGGCGGGCGGTCGGGGTCGCATCCGGCTCGCCCGGTTCCACACGTCGGAGATCGACCATCGCCATGCTGCAGAGGCGGCAGTTCGTCATCCACCTGCTGTCCGTCGCGGCTGCCGGCCCTGCGGCCGGCGCAGCCACCCCCGCCCTCGCGCCGGGGGGCGACCTACAGGAGGCGATCGATCGAGCGGCGCGAGCGGGGGAGCCCGTGACGCTCGGGCCGGGTACCTTCGCGGCGACCGGGCTGAAACTTCCCGACGGGACGCGGCTGGTCGGCGTGCCGGGCCGGACGCGACTCGTGGCGGCGGCGCCGCGGCCGATCGCGATCGCCGAAGGCGCCGCCTCCCTCCACCTCACCGGCCTCACCTTCGACGGCGGCTTTCAGACCCTCGGAGCCGCAGAGGGGATCGTGGCGCTCGCGGGCGTCGCCGACCTCCACGTCGACAGTTGCGCCTTCACGCGCACGACCGGGCACGGGTTGCGGCTCCAGGCCTGCGCGGGGCGGGTCGAGCGCTCGTCCTTCACCCTCGCCGGGCAGGCGGGGCTCTTCTCCCTGGACGCGAGCGGCCTCGTGGTGCGGGACAATCGGGTCGAGCACTGCGGCAACGGGGGGATCCTCGTCTGGCGCTCGGCGCCCGGCGAGGACGGCACCCTCGTGTCCGGCAACCGGATCGCGCGGATCCGCGCCGATGCCGGCGGCACGGGCCAGAACGGCAACGGCATCAACTTCTTCCGGGCCGGCGGGGTGATCGCGGCCGACAACCGGATCGCCGACTGCGCCTTCACGGCCATCCGCGCCAACAGCGCCTCCAATGTGCAGATGACCGGGAACCAGTGCCTGCGCTCGGGCGAGACCGCGCTCTACGCGGAGTTCGCCTTCGAGGGCGCGCTGATCGCCAACAACCTGGTGGACGGCGCGGCGGTCGGCATTTCGGTGACGAACTTCAACGAGGGGGGCCGGCTGGCGGTGGTGTCCGGCAACATCGTCCGCAATCTCCGCCGGGAGGGGCCCTACCGGGCCGATCCGCCCGGCTTCGGCAGCGGCATCGCGGTGGAAGCCGACACGGCGGTGACGGGCAATGTGGTCGAGGGTGCGCCGCTCGTCGGAATCGCGATCGGGTTCGGGCGCTGGCAGCGGGACGTCACGGCGACCGGGAACGTCGTCCGCAACGCGGGGATCGGGATCTCCGTGTCGGTGGCGGACGGAGCCGGCCCGGCGCTCGTCGCCGACAACCTGATCCGGGGCGCCCGCTCGGGCGCGATCGTCGGCTTCCGGGGCGCGGACGCCGCGACCGGGGACCTCGCGCGCGGCGGGGTCGAGGCCTTCCCGTTCCTGACCATCGAGCGGAACCGGGTGGCGGGCTGACGGCCCGCGCCGGGGAGTTCGCGGAGCGTGGGAGGACGGCGCGGCGGCGTCAGGCGACCGCGCCGGCGAGTTCGCCGATCGCGCAGGCGAGATGGTAGAAACTCGAGGCGGGGGCGGGTTCCTCGGCGAAGCGGCCGTCCTCGTCCAGTCGGTCGCGCCAGAGGCCGCGGACGGGAACGTCCAGGTACCGCTCGAGCGCTTCCCAGGCGGCGAGCGCCTCGGCTTCGCCGATGCGGGCGAGGTCCGAGCCGGGGGGACCCCAGGCCCTGAGCGCCAGGCCGGCCTTGAGTCGCTCCGTCTGCGGCCAGAGACGGGCCGTGCGGCGCCGGGGGGCCAGGTCGCGGCCGATCTCGTCGATGGCGACACCGCGCGACGGGTCGAGGCCGTGCTGGCGGGCGATCTCGGCGAAACGCAGCGCCACCGGACGGACGTCCTCGCCGGTCAGCGTCTGCCAGCGCCAGAGCAGCCACGTCCATTCATAGAGGTGCCCGGGCTCCACCACGTCGCCCGCCGCGCCCGGCAGCGGGCGCCAGTCGCCGTCGAAGAACTCCAGGAGCGCGCCGGTCGCCGGATCGCGGAAGAAGCGAAGGGCCATGCCGGCCATCTCGGCGCCGAGCGCGCGCCAGCGCGGGCTGCGGCCGCGCGGCACCCAAGCGGCCGCGGCCTCGAGCAGGTGCATGTGCGGATTGGCCCGGAGCGGCAGGACGCGGCGGTCGCGCTCCTCGTAGCCGGCGACGGGGTGGCGCATGCGCGCCTCCATGAGGTCGAGCACCCGCAGGCCGGCGTCCTCGAGCGCCGGGTCGTCGAGGCTCGCCCGCGCCTCGGCGAGCGCCAGCAGCCAGAAGGCCTGGTCGTAGAGGTCCGGGCCGGCGTCCGGGATGGTGCCGTCCGGGGCGACGGTGGCGACGATGCCGCCGTCGGAACGGGCGGCCGGACCCTGCAGGAAGTCGAGCCCGTGGCGGAGCGCCGCCGCGACGGGGCCGTCCCAGCCGAGCCGGGCGGCGACCGCGAAGGCGTAGACCTGCCGGGCGCTCACCCGGGCGCGACGCCGTTCCCGCAGCGCCACGCCGTCGAGGCCGATCCGCTCCACGAAGCCGCCGGCCGGGTCGCGACCGTTCGCCCACCAGAGCGGCGCCGCCTCGCCGACGAGCCACCGCCGGGCCCGCCCGGCCGCTTCGTCCAGTGCCGACATGCGCTCGTCCCTCCCCTCGATTCTCCTCCTTCATCGGGAATGAGCGGCGCGCCCGCAAGCGCGAACTGGTCCGACTGTGGCTCGGGCTCGGCCGTGAAGGTGCAAGGCCATTATCAACACGGCGCGCATTGTCGGGAGGCCGCCAACCTCATATCTCAGAACAGATCAGGAACATGGCGCGATGGCGGCGAAGACGATCGGCGAGAAACTGGCGGTGCTGAGCGACGCGGCGAAATACGACGCGTCCTGCGCCTCGTCGGGCACCAAACGGCGGCAATCGGCCAAGGGGACCGGCATCGGGTCGACCGAGGGGTCGGGCATCTGCCACGCCTATGCGCCGGATGGGCGCTGCATCTCGCTCCTGAAGATCCTGCTCACCAACTTCTGCGTCTTCGACTGCGCCTATTGCGTGAACCGCTCCTCCAGCAACGTCGAGCGGGCGCGCTTCACGGTCGAGGAGGTGGTGCGGCTCACGCTCTCCTTCTACCGCCGAAACTACATCGAGGGGCTCTTCCTCTCCTCGGGGATCATCCGCTCGCCGGACCACACCATGGAGGAGATCCTGCGGGTGGCGCGCAGCCTGCGGGAGACGCACGACTTCCGCGGCTACATCCACCTCAAGGCGATCCCCGGGGCGGACCAGCGGCTGATCGAGGAGGCCGGGCGCCATGCCGACCGGCTCTCCGTCAACATCGAACTGCCCGTCGACGCCAGCGTGGAGCGGCTCGCGCCGGAGAAGAAGCCGGCCGTCATCCGGCGCACCATGGGGGCGCTCAGGGCGCGGATCGAAGAGGCCAAGGACCGGGGCGCGGACCCGAAGGAACGGACCTTCGTGCCGGCGGGCCAGTCGACGCAGATGATCGTCGGGGCGGACGCGGCGACGGACGCCACCATCCTCACCAAGAGCGCGACGCTCTACGGCAGCTACGGTCTGAAGCGTGTCTACTACTCCGCCTTCAGCCCGATCCCCGACACGACGTCCGCTCTGCCGGCCACGAAGCCCCCGCTCATGCGCGAGCACCGGCTCTACCAGGCCGACTGGCTGATGCGCTTCTACGGATTCGAGTTGTCCGAGATCGCCGCCGGCCTGCCGGACGGTATGCTGCCGCTCGACATGGACCCCAAGCTCGCCTGGGCGCTGGCGCACCGGGACCTGTTCCCCGTGGACGTCAACCGGGCAGACCGGGAGCGGCTCCTGCGCGTGCCCGGGCTCGGGGTGAAGTCGGTCGACCGGATCTGCCGGGCGCGGCGGCATACGCGGCTCAGGCTCGCCGACCTCGCGCGGGTCTGCCGGTCCCTGGAGCCGGTCAGGCCCTTCGTGGTGGCGGAGGACTGGCATCCGGGCGGGCTCCTCGACCGCTCCGCCCTCGGCCCCACCCTCGCCAAGCCGGCCCGGCCGGTGCAGCTCTCGCTCTTCTGACCCCCATGCGCCGGATCGAACTCGGGCACGAGACGGACCTGGACGGCTTCCGCGCCGCGGCGCGGGGGCTCGCGGCCGATGGCGTCGAGCCCGCCGCGGTGCGCTTCGCGGTCGGTGCCGGGCAGGACGAGCTCTTCGCCGCGCTGGTGCGGCCGCCGGGACCGTCCGCGGCAGGCTCAGCCCCGCCGGCCGGTGCCCTGCGGGTGCCGCGGGCTTTCCTGGACCTCGCCGAGCGGGTCGCCTGCCACCGGGACCCGGGGCGCTACGATCTCCTCTACCGGCTGCTGTTCCGCCTGCGTACCCTGCCGAAGCTCCTGGAGGTCGCGTCCGATCCGGACGTGGCGCTCGCCGCCCGGCTCGCCAAGGCGGTCGACCGGGACGTCCATAAGATGCGCGCCTTCGTGCGCTTCCGGGAGGTGGCGACGGCGGACGGGCCGCACTTCGCCGCGTGGTTCGAACCGGAGCATTTCATCGAGGAGCGCAATGCCGGGTTCTTCCAGCGCCGCTTCGCGCCGATGCGCTGGTCGATCCTGACGCCGCGCCGCTCGATCCATTGGGACACCGAGCGGCTGACCTTCGGGCCCGGGGCACGCAAGAGCGACGTGCCGGCGGAGGATGCCGAGGAAGCGCTGTGGCTCACCTACTTCGCCTCGATCTTCAATCCGGCGCGGCTGAAGGTGAAGGCGATGTCGGCGGAGATGCCGAAGCGCTACTGGCGCAACCTGCCGGAGGCGGCGCTGATCCCGGACCTCATCGCCGACGCGGTCGACCGGGAGCGTGCCATGATCGCGGCGGCGCCCACGGAACCGCCGGTCCGGCATCTCCGTTCACAGGCGCGGGCCGGCACGCCGGAGGCGGCTTGCGCGGGCGGAGGGGCCACGATGGCGGAGGATCTCGCGAGTGTCGCGGCGGAGTTGCCCGCCTGCCGGCGCTGCCCCCTCTGGCGCGACGCCACGCAGGCGGTTCCGGGGCGAGGTCCGGCGGCGGCGCGGCTCATGTTCGTCGGCGAGCAGCCGGGCGACCGGGAGGACCTCACCGGCGAGCCTTTCGTGGGGCCGGCCGGGCAGGTGCTCGACGCGGCGCTCGCCGAGGCCGGGATCGACCGCTCGTCCGTCTACGTCACCAATGCGGTGAAGCACTTCAAGTTCGAGCCGCGCGGCAAGCGGCGGCTGCACAAGAACCCGACGGCCGGGGAGATCGAGGCCTGCCGCTGGTGGCTCGACAAGGAGATCGGGATCGTGGGCCCGAAGCTGCTGGTCGGGCTCGGCGGGTCCGCCGTGCAGGCCATCCTGCAGCGGCCGGTGAAGATCACGCAGATCCGCGGGCGGCTCGTCGAAACGGCCGCCGGGGTCCCGCTCCTGCCGACCGTGCACCCCTCCTACATCCTGCGCATTCCCGACCACATGGCCCAGGAGGCGGAGCGCCGCCGCTTCACCGAGGACCTGATGCGCGCCGCCGAACTGGCGGCGTGAACGGGACGCTCGGGGGCCGCCCCGCTCGTCCTCTCAGACGGCCGCGCGGATCTCGGCGCGGGCGCGCCAGGCGGCGTCGATGGCGGCCGCCAGTTCCTCGAGGCGGTAGGGCTTGGCGAGCTTGGCGATGTCGGAGGCGTCCTCGCCGGAGTCGGCTGGAATCTCCGCGTAGCCGGTGGCGAGCACGATGGCGAGGTCCGGCCGCGACTGCCGTATCCTGCGGGCCAGGTCGACCCCGGTCATCCCCGGCATGGCATGGTCGGTGATGACGAGGTCGACCGGGCGCCCCTCGCTCAGGATGGCCAGCGCCGACTGACCCGATTCGCTCTCGATCACCTCGTGGCCGAGGTCCTCCAGCATGGCGCTGGTGCCCGACAGCACCAGGGGGTCGTCGTCGACGAGAAGCACGGTCCGGCGCTCCTGGAAGTTCGGAGCCGCGGCGGTAGACGCCTGCGGACGCGGGCTCGCTGCGGCAGGCTCCGCCCGCGGAAGCCACAGGTTCACGGTCGTGCCCTCGCCGGCCCGGCTCGACAGCACCAGCTTGCCGCCGGACTGGGCGGCGAGCCCGTGGACCATGGAGAGACCGAGGCCGGTCCCCTTGCCGAGCCCCTTCGTGGTGAAGAAGGGTTCGGTGGCGCGGGCGAGCGTCGCCTCGTCCATGCCGAGCCCCGTGTCGTGAACGCAGATTCGCAGGTATTCGCCCGGGGCCAGCCCGTCCCGCCCGTCCTGCCCGGACACGGTCTCGCTGGCGGCCCGAATCGTCAGGGTGCCGCCGTTCGGCATGGCGTCGCGGGCGTTGAGGGCGAGGTTCAGGAGCGAGAGTTCGAGCTGGTTGGCGTCGACCCGCGCCGGGGCGAGGCCGTCCGGGATCTGACGATCAACCGTGATCACAGGGCCAAGCGCGCGCTTCAGGAGTTCCTCCATGCCGAGGATCAGGCCCTTGAGGTCGACCGCCTCCGGCTTCAGCTCCTGCCGGCGCGCGAAGGCGAGGAGCCGCTGGGTCAGGGTGCGCCCGCGCTCGGCGCCGCGGGTGGCGTTCTCGATCAGGCGGGAGATCGGCGAGTCCTCCGGCGTGCGCTTGCGCATCAGCTCGAGGCTGCCGAGGATCGCCATCAGCAGGTTGTTGAAATCGTGCGCGACGCCGCCGGTGAGCTGGCCGATGGTGTCGAGCTTCTGCGCCTCGAACAGCTTGGCGAGCGCCTCCTCGCGTTCGCGCGTGCGCTCCTCGATGCGGTGCTCCAGATCCTCGTTGAGCCGCTGTAGCTCCTCCTCGGCGGTCTTGCGCGTGGTGATGTCGAGGATGACACCGCTGAGCCGCTGCGGCCGGCCCTCGCCGTCGAAGGTCGGCGCGGCCGAGATCATGATCCAGCGCGTCTCTCCCGACAGGAGCCGGATCCTCACCTCCACGTCGAAGGGGGTGGCGTCCCGCAGCGCGTGCTCGATGAACGCCTCCAGGTGCGGGCGGTCGTCGGGATGGACGAAGTGCCAGGCGCTCTGCGGCGTCGGCTTGAAGCCGAGCGGGAAGGTGCCGAAGATCCGGTGCTGGCCTTCGTCCCAGGTCATCTCGCCGGCGGCGATGTCCCAGTCCCAGGAGCCCATCCGCCCCGCTGCGAGCGCCAGGGTGCGCCGCCGCTCGCTGTCGATAAGACGGGCGTTGGACGCCTCGAGCTCCGCCGTCCGCTCCGCGACGCGCCGTTCGAGCTCGTCGTTCAGCCGTTCGAGCTGGCGGGTCTTGCGGTGCAGTTCCGCGAAGACCCGGACCTTGGCGCGCAACACCTCCGGCACGACCGGCACGGGGACGTAGTCGACCGCCCCGGCCGCATAGCCGCGCAGCCGGTCGAGGTCGGTCATCATGATCGCCGAGACGAAGATGATGGCGGTCTGCTCGAAGCGGGGATGCTCGCGGATCATCGCGGCGAGCTCGAAGCCGTCGAGCTCCGGCATGCACACGTCGATGAGCACGACGGCGAAGTCCGACTTCAGCAGGTGCTCGAGCGCCTCCCGGGCGGAGGACGCCGTCACAAGCGTCTCGCCGAGCTCGCCGAGGATCACCTCGTAGGACAGCAGCTTCGCCGGCTGGTCGTCGACGAGCAGGATATTGACCTTGTCCCCGGCCATGCGGGTCGATTCCTTGTCCAATGAAGACCCCGTCAGCGGTGCAGCCACATCCTGAGTGCCGACAGGAGCTGCTCGGTGTTGACGGGCTTGGCGAGATAGTCCGACGCGCCGGCCTCCAGGCACTTCTCCCGGTCGCCCTTCATGGCCTTGGCGGTCAGGGCGATGATCGGCAGGCGCCGGTGGGCCGGGTTCTGCCGGATGGTCTCGATGGTCTCGTAGCCGTCCATCCCCGGCATCATGATGTCCATGAGCACGATGGCGACGTCCGGCCTCGCCTCGAGCGCCGCGATGGCTTCGTTGCCGGCGGTCGCGGTCAGAACGTCGAGGCCGCGGCGTTCGAGAACGCTCGACAGCGCGAAGATGTTTCGGGCGTCATCGTCGACGATGAGCACGGTGCGGCCCTGAAGGTCCTCGTCCGACCCGTGCAGGCGCTCCAGCATCAGGCGCTTCTTCTCCGGCAGATCCGTGACGATCCGGTGCAGAAACAGCGCCGTCTCGTCGAGAAGCCGTTCAGGACTCTCCACACCCTTGACGACGACGCTGCGCGCCATCGTGTGCAGCCGCGCATCCTCCTCCGGCGAGAGCTCCCGGCCGGTGAAGACGACGACGGGCACGTCGCCGATCTTCGGGTCCGTCTTCATGGCCTGCAGCACGTCGAAGCCGGACATGTCGGGGAGCTTGAGGTCGAGCACCACGCAGTCGATGCCGCCCACGCGCAACCGGGCGAGCGCCGCGGCGCCCGTGTCGACCGCAACGATGTCGATGTCGTCGTGCTCGAGGAGCTCGCGCACGCTCATCTGCTCGGCCGGGTTGTCCTCCACGATCAACAGCCGCCGGCGCTGGGGCTCGGCGTAGGTCCTGATCCGCGCGATCGCGTCCGACAGCCGGTCGGCGCTCGTCGTCTTGTCGAGGAACGCGAAGGCCCCGCGGGCGAGGCCGTGCTGCCGGTCCTCGTCGATGGTGACGATCTGGACCGGGATGTGGCGGGTCGCCGGATCCTGCTTCAACTGGGCGAGCACGTTCCAGCCGAGCATGTCGGGCAGGAAGACGTCGAGCGAGATGGCGGCGAGCTTGAACCGGCGCGCCAGCGCCAGCGCGTCGGCACCGCGCGGGGCGGCCAGCACCTTGAAGCCGTTCTGGTGCGCAACGTCGACGAGCACCCGGGCGTAGTGCGGATCGTCCTCGACCACGAGCAGGACCGGGTCGCCGTCCACGATGGTCTCGCGGTCGTCCGGCACGATCTCGACCGGCCGGTCGGCGCCGAGCCGGGCGATCTGGATGCGCTGCTGGGGCAGGGTCGGCCGGGCGACATGGTCGGTGCCGGGCAGCGCCGCGGAGGCGGGCAGGCCCGTGTAGTGCTGCGGCAGGTAGAGCGTGAAGGTCGAGCCGACGCCGGGGGTCGACCTCAGCTGGATCTCGCCGCCGAGCAGGTTGGCGAGCTCGCGGCTGATGGCGAGGCCGAGGCCGGTGCCGCCGTACTTGCGGCTCGTGGAGGCGTCCGCCTGCTGGAAGGCCTCGAAGATGATCTTCTGCTTGTCGGGCGGGATGCCGATGCCGGTGTCCTGCACCTCGAAGGCGATCACCCCGTGGGCGTGCTTCAGTACCGGGTGGTCCGGGCTCCATCCCGAAGCCGCCGGGCCGACGCGCAGCCGGACCGACCCGCTCTCGGTGAACTTGAAGGCGTTCGACAGAAGGTTCTTGAGGATCTGCTGGACGCGCTTGGCGTCGGTCGTGATGGCGCGCGGAAGCTCGGGGCCGGTCTCCACCTCGAAGCCGATCTTGCGGTTCTCCGCCTCGTGGCGGAACGGCCGCGCGATGACGTCGAGGAGGCTCGAGAAGGCGAGTTCCTCCGCCTCCACCGAGACGGTGCCGGACTCGATCTTCGAAAGATCGAGGATGTCGGAGATGAGGTTCAGGAGGTCCGTGCCTGCGCCGTGGATGGTTCGGGCGAACTCCACCTGCTTGGGCGTCAGGTTGGCGTCCGGGTTGTCGGCGAGCTGCTGCCCGAGGATCAGGATGGAGTTGAGCGGCGTCCTGAGCTCGTGGCTCATGTTGGCCAGGAACTCGGACTTGTACTTGGAGGTGAGTGCGAGCTCGGTCGCCTTCTCCTCGAGCGCGCGGCGGGCCCGCTCCAGCTCCTGGTTCTTGGCCTCCACCTCGACGTTGCGCTCGGCCAGCTGCTGGGCCTTCTGCTCGAACTGCTCGTTGGTCTGCTGCAGCTCGCGCTGGCGGGTCTGCAGCTCGATGGCGAGCTGCTGGGACTGCTTCAGCAGACCCTCGGTCTGCATGGTCGCCTCGATGGAGTTGAGGACGATGCCGATCGAGGCGGTGAGCTGCTCCAGGAAGGAGAGCTGGAGTTCCGTGAAGGCGCCGAGCGAGGCGAGTTCGATGACGGCCTTCACCTGTCCCTCGAAGAGGATCGGCAGCACCACGACGTTGCGCGGGATCGCCCGGAAGAGGCCCGAGCCGATCGGCACGACGTTGTCCGGCATGTCGGTGATGAAGAGCGGCCGGCCGTCGCGGGCGCACTGGCCGACGAGGCCCTGCCCGGTCCGGATGCGGGCCGGGTGGCCGCTCGACTCGTCGTCCGCATAGGCGGCCAGGAGCGACAGCACCCCCGGCTCGTCCGTCTCGACCTGATAGATCACCCCGTGCTGGGCCTCGACGAGCGGCGCGAGCTCGGACAGCAGCGTGCGGCCGACGGTCGACAGATCGCGCTGTCCCTGCAGCATGTTGGTGAAGCGGGCGAGGTTGGTCTTCAGCCAGTCCTGCTCGGTGTTCCGGTCCGTCGTCAGACGGAGGTTGCCGATCATCGTGTTGATGTTGTCCTTCAGCTCCGCCACCTCGCCGCGCGCGTCGACCTGGATGAAGCGCGTGAGGTCGCCCTTGGTCACCGCGGTCGCCACCTCGGCGATGGCGCGCACCTGGGTGGTCAGGTTGGCGGCGAGCAGGTTCACGTTGCCGGTGAGGTCCTTCCAGGTCCCCGAGGCGCCGGGCACGTTGGCCTGGCCGCCGAGGCGGCCCTCGACGCCGACCTCGCGGGCCACCGTCGTGACCTGATCGGCGAAGGTCGCCAAGGTGTTGGTCATGTTGTTGATGGTCTCGGCGAGCGCCGCGACCTCGCCCTTCGAAGCGACGGTGAGGTTCTGCTTGAGGTCGCCGTTGGCGACCGCGGTCACCACCTTGACGATGCCGCGCACCTGCTCGGTCAGGTTGGCGGCCATGACGTTGACGGTGTCGGTGAGGTCCTTCCAGGTGCCCGCGACGCCCGGCACCTGAGCCTGGCCGCCGAGCTTGCCCTCGGTGCCGACCTCGCGGGCGACGCGCGTCACCTCGCCCGCAAAGGCGTTGAGCTGGTCCACCATGGTGTTGATGGTGTTCTTGAGCTCGAGGATCTCGCCCTTCACGTCGACGGTGATCTTGCGGCTGAGGTCGCCGCGCGCCACGGCGGTCGTCACCTCGGCGATGTTGCGCACCTGCGTGGTCAGGTTGGCGGCGAGCAGGTTGACGTTGTCGGTCAGGTCCTTCCAGGTGCCCGCCACGCCGGGCACGACCGCCTGGCCGCCGAGCTTGCCTTCCGTGCCGACCTCGCGCGCCACGCGCGTGACCTCGCCCGCGAAGGCGCGGAGCTGGTCGACCATGGTGTTGAGCGTCTCCTTCAGGAGCAGGATCTCGCCGCGGACGTCGACGGTGATCTTGCGGGAGAGGTCGCCGTTGGCGATGGCGGTCGCCACCTCGGCGATGTTGCGGACCTGGGCGGTCAGGTTGCCGGCCATGGAGTTGACGCTGTCGGTCAGGTCCTTCCAGGTGCCCGCGACGCCGGAGACCTGGGCCTGGCCGCCGAGCTTGCCCTCCGTGCCGACCTCGCGGGCGACGCGCGTCACCTCGCCCGCAAAGGCGTTGAGCTGGTCAACCATGGTGTTGATGGTGTTCTTGAGCTCGAGGATCTCGCCCTTCACGTCCACCGTGATCTTGCGGCTCAGGTCGCCGCGCGCCACCGCGGTCGTCACTTCGGCGATGTTTCTCACCTGGCCGGTGAGGTTCGACGCCATCGAGTTGACGTTCTCGGTGAGGTCCTTCCAGGTGCCGGCGACGCCGGGCACCTGCGCCTGGCCGCCGAGCTTGCCCTCCGTGCCGACCTCGCGGGCGACGCGGGTCACCTCCGAGGCGAAGCGGTTGAGCTGGTCGACCATCGTGTTGAGGGTCTCCTTCAGCTCCAGGATCTCGCCCTTCACGTCGACGGTGATCTTGCGGCTCAAGTCGCCGTTGGCGATGGCGGTCGAGACCTCCGCGATGTTGCGCACCTGGGCGGTGAGGTTGCCGGCCATCGAGTTCACGCTGTCGGTGAGGTCCTTCCAGGTGCCGGCGACGCCGGGCACCTGCGCCTGGCCGCCGAGCCGCCCTTCCGTGCCGACCTCTCGGGCGACGCGCGTCACCTCGCCGGCGAAGGATCGCAACTGGTCGACCATCGTGTTGATGGTCTCCTTTAGCTGGAGGATCTCGCCCGAGACGTTGACAGTGATCTTCTTGGAGAGGTCGCCCTGGGCGACCGCGGTCGCCACCTCGGCGATGTTGCGGACCTGGCCGGTGAGGTTCGAGGCCATGGAGTTGACCGAGTCGGTCAAGTCCTTCCAGGTGCCGGCGACGCCGCGCAGCTGCGCCTGGCCGCCGAGCCGGCCTTCGGTACCGACCTCGCGGGCGACACGCGTCACCTCCGACGCGAAAGCGTTGAGCTGGTCGACCATCGTGTTGATGGTCTCCTTCAGCTCCAGGATCTCGCCCGAGACGTTGACGGTGATCTTCTTGGAAAGGTCGCCGTTGGCGATAGCGGTCGACACCTCGGCGATGTTGCGGACCTGGGCGGTCAGGTTGCCGGCCATGGAGTTGACCGAGTCGGTGAGGTCCTTCCAGGTGCCCGCGACGCCCGGCACCTGAGCCTGGCCGCCGAGCTTGCCCTCGGTGCCGACCTCGCGGGCGACGCGGGTGACTTCGCCCGCGAAGGCGTTCAGCTGGTCGACCATCGTGTTGATGGTGTTCTTCAGCTCCAGGATCTCGCCCGAGACGTTGACGGTGATCTTCTTGGAGAGGTCGCCGGACGCGATGGCGGTCGAGACGTCGGCGATGTTGCGGACCTGGGCGGTCAGGTTCGACGCCATCGAGTTGACGTTATCGGTCAGGTCCTTCCAGGTGCCGGCGACGCCGGGCACCTGGGCCTGGCCGCCGAGCCGGCCCTCGGTGCCGACCTCGCGGGCGACGCGGGTGACCTCGCCCGCGAAGGCGTTGAGCTGGTCGACCATCGTGTTGATGGTCTCCTTCAGTTCCAGGATCTCGCCCGAGACGTCGACGGTGATCTTGCGCGAGAGGTCGCCGCGGGCGACGGCGGTCGTCACTTGCGCGATGTTGCGGACCTGGGCCGTGAGATTGCCGCACATGGCGTTGACCGAATCGGTCAGGTCCTTCCAGGTGCCGGCGACGCCGGGAACGATGGCCTGGCCGCCGAGCTTGCCCTCCGTGCCGACCTCCCGGGCGACGCGGGTCACCTCGGAGGCGAAGGAGCGGAGCTGGTCCACCATGGTGTTGATGGCTTCCTTCAGCTGAAGGATCTCGCCGCGCACGTCGACCGTGATCTTCTTGGAGAGGTCGCCGTTGGCGACCGCGATGGTCACCTCGGCGATGTTGCGGACCTGGGCGGTGAGGTTGGACGCCATCGAGTTCACCGACTCGGTCAGGTCCTTCCAGACGCCCGTGACTTCGCGCACCTGCGCCTGGCCGCCGAGCTTGCCGTCCGTGCCGACCTCGCGGGCGACGCGAGTCACCTCGGAGGTGAACACCCCGAGCTGCTCGATCATGGCGTTGACGATGTTGGCGGAGCGCAGGAACTCGCCCTTGAGCGGCCGCCCGTCGACGTCGAGCGGCATCGTCTGCAGGAGATCGCCGCGGGCGACCGCCGTGATGGTGCGGGTCACCGCGGTGGTCGGCCAGAGGAGGTCGTCGATCAGGGTGTTGATGGAATCCTCCATCTCGCCCCAGGCGCCGTTGGAGAGGGCCAGGCGGACGCGCGTGCGGGTCCGGCCCTCCCGCCCGACCACGTCGCCGACCTCCTCGAGCTGGCTCGCCATGCGTTCGTTGGCGCCGACGATCTCGTTGAAGGTGTCGGCGATCTTGCCCATCACGCCGGTCAGGTGCCCGGGCATGCGGACCGAGAAGTCGCCGCCCTTCATGGCCTGCAGGGCGGCGAGCAGCACCGCCAAGGCGGGATCGGTCCCATCCGCTTCGAACCGGCCCGGCGGCTCCGGCACGGCAGCCTGAGCCTGTCCGGCCCCGTTCACGCGAGAGAGGGTACCGTCTTCGTGAGCGGACATGAAATGGTTCCTGAGCTTCCTGGCCTTGTGCAAATCCTATAGCAGCCAGAATGCAATAGAGATCACCAATATAGTGTCGTGCTCTGGCTCTGTCACGGATACCGAGACAATTCTCCGAGTAATGCTCGAAGCTGTCATACTCAAAAGCGTGAGCCTACTTCGGGTCGATTTACGTATAGGATCTCTCGTGAATGCCGGAACTGACCCGATGTCCTTGCAAGAATTTCGAGGTCGATCGGGCTTGCCTCTTCCATCCGACCCGCGCCGTCTCCAGCGGCATCCTGCGGCGGCCAGCAAGGGCAAGCGGCCCGATCGTCCCGGCCGGTGACGTCCAGATCACACCGAGGAGGCTTCGCGATCTGGCGCGACCCGGCCGGGCAGGCCCCGTCGCGCATCGCGCTCTCCGGCCGGGGGTACGCCAGCGAACAGGGCCGGCCGCTGCGTCACCCCCCGATCGGCAGATCCGCGCCACAACACCATCTGGACATTTTCCTGCGGGATAGGAGCATGGTGACCGCAATGCCGGATCATCGGGGTGCAAGATTCCATGGCCAAGGCGAAACAAGATCGGGGCGGAATCCTCGCCACCCGGGTGCGCGTGATCCACGCCCTGCTCCAGCGCGAGGCGGCCCGCAAGGGCAGCGGCGTCATGGGGTATCTCGCGCTGATCGCCGAGCCCCTGGCCCTCGTCGTCGGGCTGTCCGCGCTGCGCTACGAGTTGAACCCGATCCCGCCGCTCGGCCCGAGCATGCCCTTGTTCTTCCTCAACGGCGTGGTGGTGTTCTACGTCTTCAACAAGGTCGAAGCCTACGTCTCCAACACGATGGGGAAAAACCAGCAACTGCTGAACTTCTCAGTCATCGTCCCGATGGACCTCTACCTCTCACAGATGCTCTATGTGTTCGTCAGCATGTTCTTCCTATATCATTTCATATTGCTGGCGCATAACTTCATCATGATTGCCATCTACCCGAACCAGGTGCTCTGGCCGGAGGATATCCTGAGGATCTACGAAGCGATCATCATGGCAGCCATGTACGGCTTCGTCCTGGGGATCCTGAATGCCTCCATCGAGCAGTTCTGGCCGGTTTGGGAGAACATCTTCTCGTGGGTTCGCCGCGGCCAATACATCTTTTCGGGCAAGATGTTCGTAGTGGACTACGCGCCCACGACGGTCCGGGAGGTCATCTACTGGAACCCCCTGATGCACCCGATCGAATTGGCTCGCTCCGGCTTCTATCCCTACTATGAGAGCAAGTCGATGGATCTCCCGTACTTCTACGGGAGCCTGCTGGCGCTGGGGGTCGTCGCCTTCTCGCTGGAGCGCTTCGCCCGCCAGAAGCTGACCGCGGATTCCTGATCTGCTCAGGTCCGGTGGTAGATGTCCTCGTGGCGGACGATGTCGTCCTCGGCAAGGTAGCTGCCGGATTGCACCTCGATGATCTCGAGCGGGATGTGGCCCGGGTTCTCGAGCCGGTGCAGCGCGCCGAGCGGGATGTAGATCGACTGGTTCTCGGTCAGGAGCCGGACCTCGTCGCCGACCGTCACGCGCGCCGTTCCCGAAACCACGACCCAGTGCTCGGACCGGTGCACGTGGCTCTGCAGCGACAGCTTGCCGCCCGGCCTGACCGTGATCCGCTTCACCTGATAGCGCAGGCCGCGGTCGATGGACTCGAAGGAGCCCCAGGGCCGGTACGACATCCGGTGCTGCGTCGCTTCCTCGCGGTGCTCGGCCGCGAGCCGCGCCACCACGGTCTTTACCTCCTCGGCCCGGCCGCGCGCCGAGACCAGCACGGCGTCCTTGGTGGTGACCACCACGGTGTCCTCCAGACCGATCACCGCGGTCAGCATGTCGGGCGAGGAGACGTAGCAGTTCCGCGCGCCGACGAAGACCGCCTCGCCGACCGCCGCGTTGCCGTCGGCGTCCTTGGCGGCGAGGTCCCAGAGAGACGACCACGAGCCGATGTCGGACCAGCCGAAGTCGGAGGGCACGACGGCGGCCCGCTCGGTCTTCTCCATCACCGCGTAGTCGACCGACTTCGCGACCGAGCGCGCGAAGGCCGCGGGCTCGAGCCGCAGGAAGTCGAGGTCGCGCGCCGCGCCGGCCACCGCCTCGCCGACCGGGCCGGCGATGCCGGGGGCGAGCCGCGCCAGTTCGTCGAGGAAGACGCGGGCGGCGAAGAGGAAGTTGCCGGAGTTCCAGAGATAGCCGTCGGCGAGGTAGCGCTCGGCCGTCGCCGCATCCGGCTTTTCGACGAAGGCTGCGATCGCGTGCACGCCGGGCGCGCCGGCGAGTTCCGCACCCGGGCGGATGTAGCCGTATCCGGTCGCGGGCCGGTCGGGGCGGATGCCGAAGGTCACGATGCGTCCCGCCTCCGCGGCCGCCCGGCCGCGCTCGACATGGGCCAGGAACGCGTCCCGGTCCGGGATGGCGTGGTCGGCAGCCAGGACCAGCACGAGGGCGGCCGGATCCCGACGGGCGGCGATCTCGGCCGCCGCCGCGATGGCCGCACAGGAATCCCGCCTGAGCGGCTCGAGCACGATATCGCCCTCCGCGCCGATCGCGCGCATCTGCTCGGCGACCAGGAAGCGGTAGTCGGCCCCGGTCACCACGACCGGCGGGCCGAACCCCACGCCGGCGACGCGCCGGAGCGTCGCCTGGAAAAGCGAGTCCGGCCCCGACAGCGCCAGGAACTGCTTGGGATAGCTGTCGCGCGAGGCCGGCCAGAGCCGCGACCCCGAACCGCCGCAGAGCACCACGGGAATGATCTCGGCCATGGGTGGGCTCCCCGCCCTCAGAGCGACTGGTTGTAGGCGCCGACCTCCGGGTTCTCCCGGAGCACGGTATCGACGGCCCGGAAGATTTCGTGCATGCGTGCTTCGGAGACCGGGCTCTCGACGACCACGACCAGTTCCGGCTTGTTGGACGAGGCCCGGACCAGGCCCCAGGTCCCGTCCGCGGTCGTGACCCGGACGCCGTTCACGGTGACGAGCTCGGTGATCGGCTGGCCGGCCACGGCGTCCCCGGCGGCCCGCATCGCCCGGAAACGCGCCACGACGCGCTCGACGACGTCGTATTTCACCTCGTCGGCGCAGTGGGGCGACATGGTGGGCGAGGACCATGTGCGCGGCAGCGTCCGCCTCAGATCGGACATGGACCGCCCCGGGTTGCGGTCGAGCATGTCCAGCACGGCGATGGCCGACACGAGCCCGTCGTCGTAGCCGCGACCCACGGGGGGGTTGAAGAAGTAGTGTCCGGACTTCTCGAATCCGGCGACGGCCCCGAGCTCCTGCACGCGCCGCTTGATATAGGAGTGGCCGGTCTTCCAGTAGTCGGTCACCGCGCCGCGGGCCTTCAGCACCGGGTCGGTGGCGTAGAGCCCGGTCGACTTGACGTCCACCACGAAGGTCGCCCCCGGATGCAGCGCGGAAAGGTCGCGCGCCAGCATGACCCCGACCTTGTCGGCGAAGATCTCCTCGCCGCTGTCGTCGATGACGCCGCAGCGGTCGCCGTCGCCGTCGAAGCCGAGGCCCACGTCGGCCCCGTGCTCCAGGACGGCGTCGCGGATCGCGTGCAGCATCCGGAGGTCTTCGGGATTGGGGTTGTAGCGCGGGAAGGTGTGGTCGAGCTCCGCGTCGAGCGGCACCACGTCGCAGCCGAGCGCCTCCAGGACCCGCGGCGCGAAGGCGCCGGCCGTGCCGTTGCCGCAGGCGGCGACGACCTTGAGCCGGCGGGCGAAGCGCGGCCGGCGGGTCAGGTCGGCGATGTAGGCCTCGGCGAAATCCGGCACGAAGACGTAGGACCCGCCGCCGCAGAGGTCGAACGCGGCGGACAGGACGATCTCCTTCAGCCGGCCCATCTCGTCCGGCCCGAAGGTGAGCGGCCGGCCCGCGCCCATCTTCACCCCGGTCCAGCCGTTCTCGTTGTGGGAGGCGGTGACCATGGCGCAGGCCGGGACGTCGAGCGCGAACTGCGCGAAGTAGCACATCGGCGTCAGCGCGAGCCCGATGTCGTGGACGCGGCATCCCGCGGCCATCAGCCCGGAGACGAGCGCCATCTTGATCGCGGCCGAGTAGCTCCGGAAATCATGGCCGGTGACGATCTCGCGCGCCACGCCGCGTTCGCCCAGCAGCGTCCCGAGGCCCATCCCCAGGGCCTGCACGCCCATGAGGTTGAGCTCCGTCCCGAACAGCCACCGAGCATCGTACTCCCGGAACCCGGTCGGCTTGACCATGGGCTCGGACTCGTACGCGAAGGTGTTCGGCGTGAGGAAGGGGCGGGGACGGGGGAACATGAGCGCTCGCGGGAGTGTCCGATCGGGATTGCACAGGCCCCGGCCGCCGTCAATCGAGGCTTCGAGGGCGAGGTCGACGGCGGGCGGCCGAACCCAGGCCGGCATTGTCAGCCGGGGCCGGATCTGTTAACGCGTCCCAGCGTCACCATGCCCGGGCTCGACGCATTTCGGAGCCGCTCACCGTGCCCGTTCTTCTCATCGAACCACGGCGTTTCGGCGACGACCGGGGCTGGTTCACCGAGGTCTACAGCGAGGCGGACTTCAGCAGGCGGGGCATCGACGTCCGCTTCGTGCAGGACAACCATTCCTTGTCACGTCCGGCCGGCGTCCTCCGGGGCCTGCATTTCCAGAGGCCGCCCCGGGCTCAGGCCAAGCTGGTCCGCTGCATCCGCGGACGGATCTGGGACGTGGCGGTCGACATCAGGCGCGGGTCTCCGACCTACGGCCGCTGGGCGGCGGCCGAGCTGTCCGCCGCGAACGGCCGCCAGCTCTATATCCCGGTCGGCTTCGCCCACGGGTTCCTGACGCTGGAGCCGGACACGGAAGTGACCTACAAGGTCTCGGACTTCTATGCCCCGGACTGCGACGGGGGCCTGCGCTGGAACGATCCGGACCTTGCGCTGCCCTGGCCCATCCCGGCCGGCATCGACCCGGTGACCTCGTCCAAGGACGCCGTCCTGCCGGGGCTGCGGGCCTTCGAGAGTCCGTTCCCCTACGACGGACGGCCGCTCGCGCCGATCGAGAGCTGAAGGGAGGACGGGGCATGCGGGTGCTGGTCACGGGTGGCGCCGGGTTCATCGGATCGGCGCTGGTGCGCCACCTCATCCGGGAGACCGGCCACGAGGTCCTCAACCTCGACAAGCTCACCTATGCGGGCAGCCTCGCCTCCGTGGAGCCGGTGGCCGGGTCGCCCCGCTACCGATTCGTCCGGGCCGACGTATGCGACGCCGCCAAGGTCGCCGAGATCCTGGACGCGTTCCGGCCGGATGTCGTGACCCATCTGGCGGCCGAATCGCATGTGGACCGCTCGATCGACGGCCCGGGCGCCTTCATCGAGACCAACGTGGTCGGCACCTACACGATGCTGGCGGCGGCCCTCGACTACTGGCGCCGACTGCCTCAGGAGGCAGCGGTGGGGTTCCGCTTCCATCACGTCTCGACCGACGAGGTCTTCGGTTCGCTCGGGCCAGACGGGCTCTTCACCGAAGCGAGCCCCTACGACCCGCGCTCGCCTTACTCGGCCTCGAAGGCTTCGTCCGACCATCTCGTCAGGGCCTGGCATCACACCTACGGCCTGCCGACCCTCGTCACCAACTGCTCGAACAACTACGGGCCCTACCATTTTCCCGAGAAGCTCATTCCGCTGATGATCATCAAGTGCCTGTCCGGGGAGCCGCTGCCGGTCTACGGCAAGGGCGAGAACGTCCGGGACTGGCTCTTCGTGGAGGATCACGTGCGCGCCCTGACGCGCGTGTTCGAGGCGGGGCGGCCGGGCGAGACCTACAACATCGGCGGGAACGCCGAGCGCCGCAACATCGACGTGGTGACGTCCGTCTGCGGGATCCTGGACCGCCTGCGCCCGAGGGCCGACGGCCGGTCCTACGGCGAGCAGGTGACCTTCGTGGCGGACCGTCCCGGGCACGACGCGCGCTATGCGATCGACGCGGAGAAGATCCGCCGGGAGCTCGGCTGGCAGCCGCTCGAGACCTTTGAGAGCGGACTGGAGCGGACGGTGCGCTGGTATCTCGACAACGAGGCCTGGTGGCGGGCGGTCCAGGAGCGGGGCTATGTCGGCCAGCGCCTCGGCCTGAAGTCGGCCTGACCCGATGGCCGGCATCCTCCTCACGGGCAGCACGGGCCAGGTCGGAGCGGAGCTGGCGGCGCTCGACTGGCCGGAGGGCCTGACGCCGATCGCGCCGGCGCGGGCCGAACTCGACCTCGCGGACCGGGCCTCGATCGAGCACTGGCTCATGTCGCGAGATCTCGCCGGCATCCTCTCCGTCGGCGCCTACACGGCGGTCGACAAAGCCGAGAGCGAGGTCGCCGAGGCCTGGAGCGTCAACGCGCTCGCGCCGGCCGTCCTGGCGGCCCATGCGGCCCGGCGCGGCATCCCGATCGTGCAGGTCTCGACCGACTACGTTTTCGACGGGTCGAAAGCCGGGCCCTACGACGTCGACGATCCGGTGCGTCCCCTCGGCGTCTACGGCGCCTCCAAGGAGGGGGGTGAGCAGGCCGTGCGCACTGCGCGCGCGCGCCACGCCATCCTGCGCACATCCTGGGTGGTGGGCGCGCATGGCGCGAACTTCGTCCGGACCATGCTCCGGCTCGGCCGCGAGCGGCCGGTGCTGCGCGTGGTCGACGACCAGTGGGGCGCCCCCGCCCTGGCGGCGGACGTGGCGGCGGTGCTGCAGACCATGATGATCCGTCTCGTCCGCGACCCGGCGGCGCCGACCGGGACCTTCCACTTCACCAGCAGCGGCGAGACCACGTGGTGCGGACTGGCCCGGGCCGTCTTCGAGGCGTCGCGACGCCACGGCGGGCCGGCGCCCGACGTGCAGGCGATCGCGACGGCCGACTACCCGACCCCGGCGCGGCGGCCGGCGAATTCCCGCCTCTCGCTCGAGCGCCTCCGCAACGACTATGGCATCACGCCCCGCCCGTGGCAGGCCGGCATCGACTCGCTCGTCGAGCGGCTGCTGGCGGAGCCGGGCCAGCAAGGGACCTCCCCATGAAAGGCATCGTGCTCGCGGGCGGCTCCGGGACCCGGCTGCATCCGGCGACCCTCGCGGTCAACAAGCAGCTTCTGCCGGTCTACGACAAGCCGATGATCTACTATCCGCTGTCGACCCTGATGTTGGCCCACATCCGGGAGATCCTGATCATCTCCTCGCCCGAGTTCCTGGACAACTACCGCCGCCTGTTCGGCGACGGGTCGGACCTCGGCCTGGACATCCGCTACGCGGTGCAGCCGCGGCCGGAAGGGCTCGCGCAGGCCTTCACGATCGGGCGCGACTTCGTGGGCGACGACCAGGCGGCGCTGATCCTGGGCGACAACATCTACTTCGGCGCCGGCATGCGCGAGCTGCTGCGACGGGCCACCGAGCGACGACGCGGCGCCACGGTGTTCGCCTATCATGTCGAGGACCCGCAGCGGTACGGCGTGGTGGAGCTCGACCCGACCGGGCGCGCCCTGTCGATCGAGGAAAAGCCTGAGCGGCCCAAGTCCAGCTTCGCGGTGACCGGGCTCTACTTCTACGACAACCGCGTCCTCGACTTTGCGCGTAACCTGAAGCCGTCGGCACGCGGGGAGTTCGAGATCACCGACCTGAACAGGATCTACATGGAACTCGGCGAACTCTTCGTCGAAGTCCTGTCCCGCGGCTATGCCTGGCTGGACACCGGCACCCATGACAGCCTGGTGGAGGCGTCCGAGTTCGTGCGTGTGATCCAGAAGCGCCAGGGCCTGCAGGTCGCCTGCCTGGAGGAGATCGCCTACGTGAACGGCTTCATCGGCGCCGACCAGGTGCGCGCGCGGGGGCGGGTGCTCGAGAAGACCGCCTATGGGCGCTACCTGCTCGCTCTCGTCTCGTGATGGCGGGACGCGTGCGCGTGCCCTGGTTGTTGACGTAACGTGATACGCAGCCGATCAACGTCGGGACGGCAAGCGCTCCGGCTGGCGATTCGACCAGGCCGTCGGCGGCCTTGCACGATTGGCAGGGGCCGAGCGGCCGATTCAGGTGCGACTGCCGGATGGGATGGAGCGGGATGACCAGGCAGGCCGTCGTTCTGGTGGGAGGACTGGGGACGCGTCTGCGGGCCCTCGGGATCGACCGCCCGAAGCCCATGCTGGAGGTCGCCGGCCGGCCTTTCGTCGAGCACGTGATCCGGGAGCTCAGCGCCTACGGCATCGACCGTGTGCTCCTCCTCGCCGGATACCGGGGCGACCTCGTGGAGGCGCACTTCCGCGGGCGGTCCGTCCACGGCGTCGACGTGGAGGTCTCCGTGGAGCCGGCGCCGCTCGGGACGGCCGGCGCCCTGACGCAGGTCGCGGACCGGCTCGACGACACCTTCCTGATGACCAACGGCGATTCCCTCTTTCTCGCCGATCTGGCGCCCCTGCTCGCCCCTCCGCTCGTCGCCGGCCGGGCCGGGCGCCTGCTCCTGCGCCGGATCGAGGACACCGCCCGGTATGGCCGCGTGGAGCTCTCGGACGACGGCCGGATCGCGGCCTTTCGGGAAAAGGCCGCGGTCGCGGGACCCGGCCTCATCAACGCCGGCCTCTATCTGCTGCGGCGCGAGGCCGTCCTGTCGACGATCGACCGGACGCCGTCCTCGATCGAGCAGGACGTCTTCCCGGCCCTGGTCGGCTGCGGCGCGCTGGACGGCATCACCGCCGATGGCTTCTTCCTGGATATCGGAACGCCGGAGAGCCTGGCGAGCGGCGAACGCAGCCTGGACGCGGCGCTTCGCCGCCCGGCCGCCTTCCTGGACCGCGACGGCGTCCTCAATATTGACGGCGGCTACACCCACCGCGTCGACGACCTGCGCTTCACCCCGACCGCCGTCGAAGCCGTCCGCCTCCTGAACCGGGCCGGATACCGGGTCGTCGTGGTCACGAACCAGGCCGGCGTCAGCCACGGCTACTATACCGAGGGCGACGTGGCCGACTTCCACAGGGCCATGCGGGCGCGTCTTCTGGAGGCGGGCGCCCGGATCGACGCCTTCTACCACTGCCCCTTCCATCCGGAAGGAAAGGTCCCCGGCTACATCGGCGACCATCCGGACCGCAAGCCCGGATCAGGCATGATCGAGCGGGCCTTCGCCGACTGGCCGCTCGACCGCAGCGCGAGCTTCCTCGTCGGCGACCGGCCGACCGACCTGCAGGCCGCCGAGGCCGCGGGCATCCCCGGCTTCGCCATCGAGCCGAACGTCGGCGATCTCGCCGCCGTCGTCGGCCGGATCCTCTCCTCCCCGCAACACCGACGGGCCGCCGCGCCATGCTGACCATCGCCCGATCCCCGCTCCGCGTCAGCTTCTTCGGCGGCGGAACCGACTATCCGGCCTATTTCCGGGAGTTCCCGGGCGCGGTGCTGGGCTCGTCGATCAACAAATACATCTACATCGTCACGCTGCCGATGGTCGGCTATGCCGAGACGCGATTCCGGGTCACCTACCGGATGGTCGAGACGGTCGACCGCATCGAGGACATCAAGCACAACGCGATCCGGGCGACCCTGCAGGACTGCGGCTACGACGAGCCGCTCAACATCGCCATCATCTCCGACCTGCCGGGCAATTCCGGGCTGGGCAGCTCGTCCGCCTTCACGGTGGGGTTCGTGCGGCTGATCGAGCACCTGTCGGGGCGCAAGATCACCAAGTACGACCTGATGCGGAAGGCGGTCAGGATCGAGCACGACCTGCTGCAGGAAAACGTCGGGATCCAGGACCAGACCCATGCGGCCTTCGGCGGGCTCAGCCTCTACACCTTCCAGGGCGACGATTTCGCGATCCAGCCGATCCGCATGAAGACCGAGAACCGGGACGCGCTGAATGAGAGCCTCTGCCTCGTCTATACCGGCCTGCAGCGCTCGGCGTCACAGACCCTGGACGAGCAGGTGCGGCGCACCGCGGAGGGGAAGATCCGGACCGAGCTGCGCCACCTCGTCGACCTCTGCCGGGAGGGCCTGCGCATCCTGGAGAACGACGACGCCGAGCGGCTCCTCGCCGATTTCGGCCGGCTGCTCAGCGAGGGCTGGGAGACGAAGCGCAAGCTCTCCTCGGCCATCACGACGCCGCGGGTCGACGAGATCTACGAGGTCGGCATGAAGCTCGGCGCCTACGGGGGCAAGCTGTGCGGGGCCGGCGGCGGGGGCTTCTTCATGTTCCTGGCTCCGCCCGAATGCCAGAAGCGTCTGGCCGAGGCGTTCGGGCCGCAGAATTTCGTCAAGATCGAGACCGAGGACGAGGGCGCCCGGATCGTCACCCGCTGATAAGGCGGGACGGCTTCGGCCCGAACAGGCACCAAGGACAGGCGAACGCGATGGCCACACGCGCACTCATCACCGGCGTGACCGGGATGGTCGGCTCCCACCTCCTGGACTTCCTCCTGGAGCGGACCGACTGGGAGATCCACGGCATGCTTCGCTGGCGCAGCCCGCTCGACAACATCGCCGCGCACCTCGACCGCATCAACCGCGGCGACCGGATCATGCTCCACTATGCCGACCTGCGCGACACGATGGCGATCCAGGCCTGCGTCGCCGCCGCCAAGCCGCACTACGTCTTCCATCTGGCCGCGCAAAGCTATCCGCAGACCTCCTTCACGGCGCCGCTGGACACGCTCGACACCAACATCCAGGGCACCGAACGCCTGCTCGGCGCCTTGCGGACCCATGCGCCCGAGGCGGTCATCCACGTCTGCGCGTCCTCGGAGGTGTTCGGCCGCGTGCCGAAGGAGAAGCTGCCGATCGACGAGGAATGCACGTTCCATCCGGCGTCGCCCTACGCCATCTCGAAGGTCGGCACGGACCTGGTCGGCCGCTACTACGCCGAGGCCTACGGCATGTGCGTGATGACGACGCGCATGTTCACCCATACGGGCCCCCGCCGGGGGGACGTCTTCGCCGAATCCACCTTTGCCAAGCAGATCGCGATGATCGAGCGCAACAAGCTTCCGCCCGTCGTGAAGGTGGGCAACCTCGACAGCCTGCGCACATGGGCGGACGTGCGCGACGCTGTGCGCGCCTACCACATGCTGGTCACCGTCAACCCGACCGCGGGCGCCTACTACAACATCGGCGGCTCGCACACTTGCAGCATCCGGACGATGCTCGACACGCTCATCGGCTATTCCACCATGGACGCCATCGCGGTCGAGACCGACCCGGCACGCCTGCGCCCTATCGACGCCGACCTGCAGGTCCCCGACACGACCAAATTCCGCAACCACACGGGCTGGCAGCCCGAGATCCCGTTCGAGACCACCATGCGGGACCTCCTCGACTACTGGCGCCAGCGCGTCGACAAGCACGAGTATTTCCTGACGCGCTGAACCCGCGGGAGCGAGACCATGGATAGGGACGCCGTCATTCTCGTCACCGGAGCCAGGGGGCTGGTCGGCTCAGCTCTCGTGGAACTCCTCGCCGGGGAAGGCTTCGGCCACGTGGTCCCGCTGGGCCGGGAGGACTGCGACCTCACCGACCGGGCGGCGACCTTCGCGTTCTTCGAGGCGCATCGGCCGGCCTATGTGTTCCATGCGGCGGCGCGGGTCTACGGCATCCTCGGCAACATGATGAACCAGGGCCTGTCGTTCCTCGACAACGTCACCATCAACACCAACGTGGTCGAGGCGAGCCGGCGCGCCGGGGTGCGCAAGATCACCGTGATGGGCACGGGAGCGGTCTATCCCTATCCGCCGCCGTCGCTGCCGCTCAAGGAGGACGACATCTTCGCGGGCCGCCCGCACCCGTCCGAGAACGCCTACGCGCACGCCAAGCGGGCCATGCTGGCCATGCTGGAGGCCTACACGGACAGCTACGGGCTCGACTGGGCCTACATCGTCTCCTGCAACCTCTTCGGTCCCCGGGACAAGTTCGACACGGTCGGCGGCCACGTCGTGCCCTCGCTCGTCAAGAAGTTCCACGACGCTGGCCGGACCGGCGGAGAGGTGGTGGTCTGGGGCGACGGCTCGGCGCGGCGGGACTTCATGTACGTGAAGGACGCCGCCCGGGTCGGGCTGGCGATCATGGAGCGGCTGAGCGGGCCGGTGAACATCGGCAGCGGCCGCGTCTACAGAATCGCCGAGATCGTGGAGGCGCTCGGCCGCATCTCGGGCCTTTCCGACCGCATCGTCTGGGACGCGAGCAAGCCGAACGGCCAGGACTATCGCGCCTACGACCTCGGCCGGCTCGCCTCCATCGGATTTGAATGCGTCTACCCGATCGAGGTCGGCCTCCGGGAGACCTGGGATTGGTACGGCCTGAACGCCTGAACGCCTGATCGGCTCTGGAGGGGACGTGGCTCTGTTCGAGGACATGCTGAACCGGCATCTCGAGGCCTTCGCGACGATGCGCGGGCTCGGACCGGATCTCGCCCGTGCCGCCGGCCTCGCGGTGGAGGCACTGGCGTCGGGGGGCAAGCTGATGATCTGCGGCAACGGCGGCTCGGCCGGGGACTGCCAGCATTTCGCCTCCGAGATCACGGGCCGCTACTCGACCAACCGGCGGCCGCTCGCGGCGCTGGCGCTGACGACGGACAGCTCGGCCCTGACGCTGATCGCCAACGACTTCTCCTTCGCGGAGATCTTCTCCCGACAGGTCGAGGCGCTCGGACGGCGCGGCGACGTTCTGGTCGCCGTCTCCACCTCCGGCAACTCGGAGAACATCCTGCGCGCGCTGGAGGTCGCGTCCCGGCTCGGCATCGCCAGCATCGGTCTCCTCGGCAAGGGCGGCGGACAGGCCGCCGGCCTGGCGACGGTACCGCTGGTGGTGCCGTCGGACGCGAACTCGGTCATCCAGGAAGCGCATGTGTTCCTCGAACACGCGCTCTGCGCCCATATCGAGGACGGCCTTCGCGCCGTCGGGTTCATCTGACCCTCGCCGAACCGGGACGCAAAGGCATGAGCGCCGCGGCCGTGGACTCCCTTCTGGACTGGTACGCCGCGGAGGCGCTGCCGCTCTGGGCCGGCGCCGGCTTCGACCGGGACACCGGCGCCTTCCACGAGCAGCTCGGGTTCGACCGCCTGCCCGTCGCGACGGCGCCGCGGCGCGTCATGGTGCAGGCGCGCCAGATCAGCGTCTTCGCCGAGGCCGGGCTCGACGGCACGTTTCCGCCCGGCGCCGACCTGGCCGCCTTGGCCGGACGCACCTTGCTCGCCCGTTGGCGGCCGGCGGGCGATGCCCCCGGGTGGCTCTTCTCGATCGGTCCCGAGCCCGGCCGCAGCGTCGCCACGAGCGATCTCTACGCCCATGCCTTCGTCCTCTACGCCCTCGCCTGGCTCCTGCGCCTCGGCGTGCCGGGGCCCTTCCGGTCGGCCGTCGATCGGAGCCTCGACCATCTGGAGCGCGACTTCCGGGACCCGCGGCACGGCGGCTTCTGGGACGCCCTGCCGCGGCCCGACGGGTTGCGCCGGCAGAACCCGCACATGCACCTCTTCGAGGCTCTCCTCGAGCTCTCGGTGGTCCTTCCCGACGAGCGGATCGCCCGCCTCCGGGACGAGGTGCTCGACCTGGCGCTCGCGCGCTTCGTCGACCCCGAGGCCGGCACCGTGCGGGAGCTGTTCCACGAAGATTGGACCGTCGCGCCCGCGCCGGGCCTGGGCAGCGTGGAGCCGGGACACCAGATGGAGTGGGCTTGGCTCCTGGACCGCCATGCGGCGATCACCGGGCGCGCGTGCCCCGGCCTGCCGGGGCGGCTGGTCGCCGCAGCGCTGGCGACTGGCGTCGATCCGGCGACCGGGCGGGTCGTCGACGAGACGGGCGAGGACGGGGCCGTCCGCAAGCGATCGAGCCGCCTCTGGCCCCACTGCGAAGCCCTCAAGGCCCTTGTCGCCGAGGCCGCCGCCGGCGGCATGGCCCGGGCGGCCCTCGTCGAAGCGATGGCGGAGCGGCTGAGGCGCTGCTATGCCGTCGCGGAACTCGGCGGCGGCTGGATCGACCAGCTCGACGAGGTCGACCGCCCCGTCAGCCGGACGATGCCGGCCAGCACGCTCTATCACCTGGCCGGAGCGATCCGGAGCCTGCGGTCGTGGCGCCGGGCGGCCGTGCCGCCGGTGCCGGAATGACAGAATCATCGAGCTCGGGCAGGCGCGCCGAAATCGGCCCGCTCCTGCCCGCGGCAGGGAGACGGGCATGTCGCTGCGCGTGGCGAGACTGCGGACCTACGAGGACTTCCTGCGCTATTCGGCGCGCGAGGCCGGCAACCTGGCGCGGCACATGGACGCCATCCAGGCGCTTGTCCCGCCGGACAACCGGTCCTTCACGGTGCCCGGCTATTCCTACACGGCAGGCCGGCAGGTCGATTTCCTGGTCGACTTCCAGCATTCGCCCGGTCCGCCGGTGGTGAACTGGCGGGAGCGGGTGCTCTGCCCGCTGACCTACTTCAACAACCGCATGCGGGCGACCATCCACGCGGTCGACATGGAGCTCGGGCTGCACGACGACAGCACGATCTATGCGACCGAACAGGTCACCCCCATGTACGCCTATTTCGCGGGAGCCTACCCGGCGACGGTCGGCAGCGAATATCTGGGCGCGGCGGTCCCGCGGGGCGCCGCCAACGCGGCCGGGGTGCGCAACGAGGACCTTACCGCGCTCACCTTCGCGGACGACAGCTTCGATGCGGTCGTGTCGCTCGACGTGCTCGAGCACATTCCGGACTTCATGGCAGCCTTCCGGGAATGCCACCGGGTCCTGCGGCCCGACGGCCACCTCTTCTGGTCCGTTCCGTTCGTGTCCGGCAATCCGCGCAACACGATCCGGGCCCGCCTCACCGAGACCGGCATCGAGCACATCCTGCCGCCCGAGTATCACGGCGACCCGCTGACCACTGAAGGCTGCCTGTGCTTCACCCATTTCGGCTGGGAGATGCTCGACGACGTCCGGCGCCTCGGCTTCCGCGACGTCTATGCGCTCTGCATGTACTCGCTGGAATTCGGCTACCTCGGCGGCTACCAGCTGCAGTTCGTCGCCAGGAAGTGATCTAGTCCCCTTGTAGCGTCTTTTCTTCTGTCATGCCGGGCATCCAGGACGGGCGTTCGGTCCTGGTGGCGTCGATTGCCGGGACAAGCCCGGCAAAAGACAGATCGAAAGGTCGGATCTTCGTGGGGCCGGCATGACGCGGCTTCACGATCCTCGGGCGGCGAGGGCCTGCTGGCGCCGCCGGGCGCGGTAGCGGGCGACGTAGTCCCGATGGTGGGCGAGCGAGTAGGCCAGCATCAATCCGGCCCCGATCGTCTTGACCGGCGACACCGACAGCATCGCCTTGACGACGTCCCAGGCGCTCGCCGGCTCGTAGATGAACCGGATGCCGTCGAGGCGGACCGCGTGGGCGAAGTCCCGCGGCGGGTAGCCTCCGGCCCGGTAGAGCAGGTACTTGGTCAGCACGAACTCCGCCTGCGACAGCGCCGACTTGACGCGGACCCGCGCGGTCGATTCGTGCCGCCGGAAGTGGCTCAGCGCCTCGTTCCGGAACAGGACGGCCCCCTGCAGCATGACGAGCCCGATGAAGACCCAGTCGCCGCAAAGCCGGAATCGCTTGAGGATGGGCGTGTAGGCGGCCCGGAAGGCGTCGGTGCGGATCAGGGCCGAGCTCATGTTCGGCACCGTCTGGCCGCGCAATTGGAAGTGCTTCAGCTCCTGCAAGCCGTCCGCCTTGAAGTCGGCGTCCCAGCGCGATTCCTGCCAGATGTCGTGGAAGTAGCTGTCGGTGGAATCGATGCGCTCGCCCTTCGCGTCGATGATCCAGCTGTCGGTGTAGAACAGGGCGGCGTCGGGGTTGGCGTCCATGGCCGGCACGGCGACCGACAGGAACTGCGGATCGGCGACGTCGTCGGATTCGCAGATCCACAGGTAGGTGCCGCGTGCGGTCCGCGCGGCATATTCCCAGGCCGCGAAGGGTGTCCCGCTGTTCTTCTCGTTGCGGATGTATCGGAACTGGTGGCTGTCCAGGTAGGACCGGATCACGTCGTCCGAGTGGTCGGGCGACCGGTCGTCGATGACGACGAGCTCGAAGTCCCGGTAGGTCTGGTTCAGGATCGATTCGAGACGCTGCCCGATATAGGCGCCGTGATTGTAGGAGGGGACCACAACGGTCACCTTGGGCGGTTGCGTCGTCATCGGGGAAGCCCATAGACCTTGGCGATGCGGTCGGCCTGTCCGGCCCAGGTGTAGCGGGCGAGGCAGGTCTCCTTGGCGCGGCGCGCCATGTGGTCGGCATAGGGGCCGTCCTGGAGAAGCCGGATGCAGCCCCGCGCGAAGTCTTCCGGGCCATCGGCGACGAGGATGTCGGACCCGTCGCGATAGGCGAGGCCCTTGGCGGCGAGCCGGGAGACCACGCTCGGCACGCCGAAGAGGGCATACTGGTTGACCTTGCCCCGGAACCCCGCGCCGCCGAGGGCGGGGGCGATGCCCACCTTGGCGCGTGCGATGAAGGGCGCGAGATCGGGCACCTCGCCGACGAGCTCGACGGCCTCGTCCGCCAGGGCCCGGAACGGCTCCAGGTCCCCGCGGCCGACCACGTCCAGTCGGTAGTCGGGAACGGCGTCGCGGATGCGCGGGTGCACCTCCCGGAGCAGCCAGTCCAAGGCCTGCACGTTGGTGTCGGAGCCGAAATAGGCGACGTAGACGATCACGTTCCGCTTGCCCGAGGGCGCCGGCGGTGTCTCGCGCGCCAGCCGGTCGAGGTCGAACTCCAGACCCGAGAGCCCCGTCTCGATCGGCTGAATCGTGCGACGGCCCGTTATGGCCCGGAGGAACGCCGCATCCGAGCGGCTGACGCAGACGGTCCAGTCGACCGCATGGGTCAGGTCCACCTCGGCCGCCGCGGCCGCCAGCGTGGTGGCGAAATGGGGTATGCGGTTGAACACCTTGCGTCGGTCCGCCGACTGGGCGGCGATGTGGAGCGACCGGGTGAGGACCTCCATGGGCGTGAAGAGGAACCGGTCGCCGATCGCCCGCATGGCGCGGTGATCGCGCCCGGCATGGACGAACTGGTAGTCGACCACGTCGTAGTGGCGGCCGCCGGCGAGCCTCGTGATCTCGGCGGCCGTCAGGTCCTCGGTCGCGGCGTAGTGGACCGCGTCGAACAGAGCCTCGGCGTCCGCATAGCTCCAGTCGATCCCCGGGCGGGGATGCGTGTAGAGGTCGACGCGCAGGCCCGGCCAGCGGGACTTGATGAAGCGGTAAAGGTCCAGGATACGCAGCCCGCCCGCATGCGCGCGAGAGGGGCAGTACTGGCTGACCACGAGGATCGACCGGAACGGCGCGGGTGCGCCGGCCGGCGCCGCGGCGGCCGGGGGCGCCGGTTCCGCTATCGCGCCGGCGGGCGGCGGAGGCGCCACCGCAGTCGCGGCGGGCAACCCCATCGCGAGCGGAATCGGGCCCGCCGTCGGGCGGCCCTCCGCCAGGTCCATGCGGGATCGCGCGGCCCCGTTCAGCACCATGCGGCGGTTCTCGTGGCGCCCATGCTGCAGGTAGTGTCCGAGCGGCGTCAGCGTGCTCTGTTCGACGTCGGGGTTGTTCCAGAGATAGGCCCCCGCGTCGAAGAGCGGCAGGCTCACCGCCGCCGGGTCGCCGTTGGCCGAGATGTAGTGGGCCAAGGCCGAGAGGGAGGTCGGCTCCGGGGTCCGGTGCCGTGCGACGTAGTGTGCCGCATCGAAGAGCGGGTTCGGGTCGCGCAATTCCGCCGAGCCATGCCGCAGGAAGTGCAGCAGCGGGTCCAGGGGCTTCTTCTGGAGGTCGGGGTAACGGGCTAGGTACCAGCGGGGGTCGAAGAGCGGGTGCGGCGCGAGGCCCGCCTTCCAGCCGCTCGCGATGTAGTGGAGGAGTGGATTGACCTTGCGCCGCGTCCCGAGATGCCGGGACCGGTACCACGCGGTGTGGAACACTGGGTTCGGCTGCCGGCCCTGCTTCCACCCGGCAGCGAGGAAGTGCGCGAGCGGATCCGCCGGGATCTCCCTGGAATCCTTGAACTGCGACAGGTAGTAGGCGGCGTCGAAGAGCCCGCTGCCGAGCACGGCCCGGCGCTGCCGGCTATGACCCGTGATGGCGTGCCAGATCCCCATGAAAAGCCGTTCCCCGAAAGCTCCCGCGCGTCCATACCCGCCGCTCGTCATTCTCCATCCAAAGCTGCGATTCGTTCCGTTACGTCAATCGGATATGGGAACGGGCCCGGCAGCCGCCCGCAGCCGGTCCTCGGCCTCCGGGGAAAGCGTCACGGCGACACCCGACGCCCTGCCGACGCGCAGGTAGTGCCCCAGCGCGCCGTGCCGGTCGTGGGCGGCTGCCGGGCACAGGGCGACATAGGCGGGCTCGTCGAACAGCGCGAGGATCTCCGGTTCCGCGCCGGGCCGCGCTGCGAGGTAGTGCAGGACCGGGATCTCGCCGCCGTCCCGCGCCATGCCCTTCCGGGCGGCATAGTCGCCGGAGGAGAAGAGCGGATTCGGGTCGCGGAACTCGCGCCCCCCGACACGCAGGAAGTGGATCAGCGGATTGCGGTCCGACGAGGCCACGTCCGGGTTGGCGGCGAGATACCAGCGGGTGGCGAACAGCGGATGCGGATCTCGGCCCTCCCGCCAGCCGTGAACCAGGTAGTGGCGCGCGGGGTCCCAGCCGGCCTTGGCCACGTCCGGGTTGCGGGTCAGGTAGTAGGCGGCGTCGAACAGGGGGCTGGCGCCGACCAGCGCGACGCTGGTCTCCGAGACGCGCGGCTTCGCGGGCGGCTCGGCGCGGGGCGCCCGCTTTCCGAACAGGTCGGCCCTGAGCTTGCCGCCGAGCAGCCCGAAGATCGATCCGTAGGTCTTTCCCGCGTTTCGGAGTTGCTCCCGCAAGGCGGCCTGCTCGGCGGCCCGCTTCTGGGCGGCGGCGCTGATCTGGAGCGCCTGCTGCCCCAGGGTCGCCACCTCCTCGTGGAGTTCGCCGAGCGCCGTGCGGTCCGTGTCGACGACCCGAGCGGTTGCGCGCGATTCCTGCTCCAGTCGCGCGGACCGGTCCAGGGCGGCCGCCACCTCCGCACGGAGCGCGGCGACCTCCGCCTCCAGAACGGCGATCGAGGACGAACGCTGGGCCAGGTCGCGGTGCAGCCGGGTGATCGCCAGTTCGGCGGCGGCGGCCTTCTCGCGCGCCTCGTCCCGCTCGGCCTTGAGGGTCGGCAGAGCCTCCGCGGCGCGCGCCTCCGCCTGCATCTGGCCGAGCCGCTGCTCGAGCGACGCCAGGGCCGCCTGGTTCTGCCCCATGGCGGCGCCGATGTCCGCGAGGCTCCGGGTCAAGGCGGCATTGACCTCGGAAACCCGCCCGTTCTCGGCCCGCGCCACCGCGAGATCCCGCTCCACCTCGGCGAGCCGGAACCGCACGGCCGCTTCGCGCGCCGTCGCCGCCCGGTGCTGATCCTCGGCGACCGCGAGCGCCGTCGCCGACCGCTCCGCCCGCGCCTGCAGTTCCGAAAGCGCAGCCGCCGAACGGGCGGCCCGCTCCTCCGCCTCCGCGAGGGCCTCCGCGGCTCGGCCGGCGCGCTCCTCGGCGTCGGCGAGCGCCGCGGCGCTGTTGACGAGGCGGGCCTCCACCTGCCTTTCCCGTTCCGCCTGCGCCTCGGCGATCCGGGCCTCCGCTTCGCGGCGCTGCTCGGCGGAGGTGGCCTCGACGTCACGGAGCGCGGCGCGCAGGGACTCCAATTCGGCCGAAAGCGTCCGTTCGGCCTCGCTCTTCGCGGTCTTCTCGGCTTCGAGGTCGGCCCGGACCCGCCCGAGTTCCCGCCCGAACAGCCGGTCGGCCTCGTCGAAGGCGAGCCGGACCGCATCGACCCTTTCGCAAAGGTCGCGCCGGGCCGGATCAGCCTGGAGGTCCAGCAGGGCGCCGTAGAGGTCGGCGGCCCAGGGCGACAGCGAGGCGAGCTTCCGCGCCGCCTTCGCACCGGCCTTATGGTGGCGCAGATCGTCGACCAGGAATTCGTCCACTTCGCGATCGACACCTGACCCCAGCCGCGGCCACGGAATGCCTGCCACGGCCCCCGCCTGCGCCACCTCGTCGCGCCAGTCCTCGATCAACCTGTCGTAGCGGACGACGCCCCGGGGCTGCCCCCGACTGCCGCGTTCGGCGTCGAGGTTGTACCGGAGCCAGAGCGAAAGAGCGTGTTGGGTCGACAGGCCGTCGCGCTTGCCGAGCGACTCGACGACCTCGAGCGGATGGCGGACCGAGAGGAGGATGCGTGGCTCGATCTCCAACTCGGCCAGCACGTCGAGCCACAGCGGCATCAGCCGGCACATCCGCGGGTCCTTGAGGACGAAGCTCCGAGCGGATCCGAACTCGGCGGTGACGGCCTCCGCGAGCCTCGATCGCGCCTCGGTGGCCACCGGCGACGCGTACCAGGCGTCTGGAAAGGGCTTCCAGTCGGACCAGGACAGCCCGGCGGACGCCAGGATCTCGTCGTTGATCCCGACGAGCACGCCGGACTCCCAGTAGCCCTTCTCGTTCGCGGGATTGGCGGCGAGGGTGTGGCGCGGTGCGACGCCGCCGAGCAGCGAGGCGACGCGGGTCAGGGCCGACGTGCCGCTCCGGTGCATGCCGAGGACGATGATGGCCTGCCTGCGCTTGCGCATGATACTCCCGCGTCTCCGCCCCGCCGATCGGGGTCAGCCGACAGACGGCCGGCGAGCGCGCCGTCGCGGCGCTGCCCGACCTGTTCCCGGCCGGAATCGTTCGATCCGGACCGTGCCAGGACTCCCGCACCGGGTCTACCGCCGCGTGTCCGCCGCGGTGGCTCGGGCTGTCGGGGGTAGCCTCATGGGAGGGGCGGGCCGGGCCGGTTGCCCGGGCCGGAGCGATCGTATAGGTCGGGACGACAGGGGGTGGGCTCGGCCATGGCACTGCGGGAAGACACGCATCCGGCGCCGGGCGCTGCCCCGGTGCCAGGGGGTGCCGGGCCGGTGCCGGCGGCCGTGGCGGCGCTGGTGGCCGGCTGGGACCTGCCGGCGCGCCTCAGCGCCGCCGATGCGGTGATCGCCGAGGACGAGCGGCTCGTGCTTCTCGAGGATGCCGCCGCCCTGGACTTCGCGTCGGAGCGGGGGCTGGCGCCGGGATGGTATGCGCTGGACCTGCGCATCAGGGCCCCGATCCCGGTGAAGCCGCGCCTGTATGTCGACCTCGACGGACGTTTCGAGGAGCGCTACGCCTTCAACCTAAAGGCCGGCGCGCGCGGGTCCTATTCGGCCTTCTTCCGCCTGCCGCGTCCCGCGCTGGCCTTGCGGCTCCAGCTTTCCCGCGTCCGCCTCGAGCTCCAGGTCGAAAACTGCCGGCTCCGGCGGCTATCCGCGCTCGAGCTGGCGCTCGCCGGCCTGCGGGCTGGGCGCGCGAGCCTCCGCAAGGGACCCTCCGGGCTGCTCCGGTTCCTGGCGGGGGCCGCCGGGACTCTGGCGAAGAGGGATTTCGACAGCTTCGACGAGGGCGGCAGCGCCCCTCCCCCGCCCTTGACGGTCCAGGAACGCTACCGGCGCTGGGCGGGCATCGAGGAGGTCTCGGCCGTTCGCCTCCTCGCCGGCTACCGAGAGGGCAGGCTCGGGATCGCCGGTCCTCCGCCCTCCTTCGCCGTCGTCCTGCCGGCGACGGCCGGCGGCGGCCCCGCGACCGCAATGGCGCTGCGCGGGACCCTGGAGGCCCAGCCCTACCCTCACTGGAGTCTGCACGAGGCGGATCCGGGATCGGGGGGCTCACCGGCTGCCGCCCTGCTGGCCGCCGCGCGATCCCTGCCGGCGGACGCAGGCGACTGGGTTCTCCTCGCCCCGCCGGACGCCCGCTTCGCCCGCCACGCGCTGGTGGCCTTCGCGCACGCCGTCGCCGGCCACCGGGAGGCGGTCCTCGCCTACTGCGACGAGGATCGGATCGGAGAAGACGGCCATCGCTGCGATCCGGTGTTCCGCCCCGCATGGTCAGAGGCGCTCTACCATGCCCGGGACTATCTCGGCGCCGTGCTGGCGGTCCGCGCATCCGCCCTGCGGGACGCCGGCCCGACCGGTCCGGGGTCGGCCCCGTTGACGCGGCTGGTGCTTCGCCACGCCGGCACGCCCGGCGCGATCGTGCATGTGGATTCCGTGCTCGTCCATCGGACCGGGCGGGCGCAACCGATTGCCTGGGAGGATCCGGCGGCGCGGACGCCGGCGGTCGCCGAGGCGCTGTCGGGCCGGGCAACCGTCGCCTACGATCCGGTGCGACAGGGGAACCGGGTCCGTTGGCGGCTGCCCGATCCGGTCCCCCTCGTCACGCTTGTCGTCCCGACGCGCGACCGCGCCGATCTCCTCGCCGTCTGCATCGGGTCGGTGCTCGGCAAGACAGACTATCCGGCCTACGAGATCCTCGTCGTCGACAACGGGTCCGTGGAGCCGGCGACGCGGGACCTCTTCGCCGAACTCGCAAGGGATCCGCGGGTCCGCATCCTTGAGTGGCCCGGAGCCTTCAACTTCTCGGCCATCAACAATGCGGCAGCCGCGGCGGCGCGCGGAGAGATCCTGGTCCTCCTGAACAACGACACCGAGGTCCGCGACCCGGAATGGCTTCGGGAGCTCGCCGGCTGGGTCATGCAGCCCGATGTCGGCGCGGTCGGGGCCAAGCTCCTCTATCCGGGCGGAACGGTGCAGCACGGGGGCGTCGGCCTCCTTTCGCGCCGCGGCGTCGCCGGGCACCTGCACCTCGGCGAACCGGGGAACGCCCGCGGCTACCAGGATCGGCTGCTCCTCCCCCAGGACCTCAGTGCGGTGACGGCCGCCTGCCTGGCCGTCCGGTCGGCGGTCTACGCCGAAGTCGGCGGCCTCGACGCCGAGAACCTGGCAGTCGCCTTCAACGACGTGGACTTCTGCCTGCGGCTGCGGCGCGCGGGATACCGCGTGGTCTGGACCCCATACGCCGAACTGGTCCACCACGAGTCCGTGTCGCGCGGCGACGACATGGCGCCGGACAAGAAGGCGCGGTTCCTCAAGGAGGTCGACCACATGGCGCGGACCTGGGGAGCCGCGCTCGAGGCGGACCCGTTCTATTCGCGGCACTTCGACCGGGGCAACGGCAACTTCATGCCGCGGGCGGACTGAGAGGCGGGACGTGGAGCGGGCAGCCGGGGATGGTTGCCCCGGTCTCGACGTCGACCACCCAGACGCGCGAGGGAACCACGCCGGGACCGCGCAGCAGGTCTGGCGCGAAGCCGAATCCGCAGTCCGGATGCTCGCTAAGGAAATGGCGGCGGATGTCGTCCCGCTCCATGGCGGCTTCGGTCGATCCGATCTCCCGGCCCTCGGCGACGAGGCGCAGGCGGCGCGGGGGCTCGTCCTGCCCGCGCGCGACCCAGCCGTGCACGGTCCCGTCCGGCGCGATGGCCGCCTCCCCGCGGATGCCGGCCCGCGCGGCCTCCAGCCAGGAGGGCGTGGCGAGGTCCCGGCCGGCGAGCCGGCCGGCCACGAAGTCGTACAGCGCGAAATCGTCCTCGTTCAGGCGGCGCGCCAGCGCCTGGAACTCCGCATCCCGCCTCAGGGCGGCGATTTCCGGCCCGTATCGGCCGCTGTTGGCGCGCTCGACGGCACCGCCGATCCCGACGAAGGCGAGGAAGCGCGGGAAGTCCCGTTCGAAGGATTCGGTCACGCCGAGGAAACCGAAGCGCTCGACGTCGAGCCCGTCCAGGCCGCGGCTCATGGTGTTGCGGAAGCGGGGCATCGCCAGGAAGTCGCCGAAGCTGCATTCGATCCGGCCGCGCACGACGTGATGGTTGTACTCGGACAGGAGCCTCGCATAGGGCTCGCGCAGGAAGGTGGCAAAGTCCTCGAGCGCGAAGTAGCGCCTGTACTTGATGCCGCGGAAATGGCCGAGCACGAAGGTGCCGCGCTCGCGGTCGAGCCGGTCGCCGAGGGACCCGAACCGGACGGGATCTGCCAGGATGTCCCTGAACGCGCTCGACGTGTCCTTCTGGTCAGGCCCGTAATCCAGGATGAATTGGCGCTTCCGCTCGTGCTTCATCAGGGCGACCCGGGCGGAGGTGCCGCCGGTCTTCGGCAGGTGGACCAGCACCAAGTTGCGCCTGAGGCGACGAAGGAGGGAGAGCAACGCCGGGTCCCGGTTGAAGCGCAGGTCCGCGGCGGCCTGCCCTGATGCCGCCTGTTTGGCGGCAAAAGGCCTCCGTTTCAAGGGTACCCACGTCCCCCGTGATCAGGCCGCGTCCGGGTGCTCCGCCAGAAAGTGCCTCAGCGCCATGAAGAGCCTGGAGGCGTGCTCGCTCTCGCCGCGGCCGAGAGCCGCACGCAGGTCCTCCACGATCATGTCGCGGATCCGGTCGGTGCCGTGCGCGCGGTGCAGCAGGTAGTCGGCGAGCGCGGCCGCGGCCACATCGGGGATGTGCTCGTGCTCGGCGATCGCCTCGACCTCCTCCGGCTCCAGCCCGCAGAGACCGATGATGTCCTCCTTCGAGATCATGAGCGCCTCCTGTTGACAGAACCGGATCTATTCCCTCTCTCCTCCGGGCCGCCTTGATGCGGCTCAATCCGCCTTCGTAATTCCGCCGGAGACTCCCATGTCCGCCAATCCCGTCCTGGTCGAAGTCACGCGCGGGCCGCTGGTCGAGAGCTGGCACAGGGGCGCGGCGGCGATTTCGGACGCCGACGGAAAGCTCCTGCTGGCGCTCGGCGACGTCGCCCGGCCGATCTTCCCCCGCTCGGCCGTCAAGGCCGTGCAGGCGATCCCGCTGGTCGAATCGGGCGCGGCCGACGCGCTCGGCTTCGGTCCGGCCGAACTGGCGCTGGCGGGCGCCTCCCACAACGGCGAGCCCCGGCACGTGGCCACCGCGGCGGCCATGCTGGCGAGGGTCGGGCGCACCGAGGCCGACCTCGAATGCGGCCCGCAATGGCCCGAGCGGCAGGACGACATCGGCCGGCTGCACATCGCCGGGCTGAAGCCGGGGGCCTTGCACAACAACTGCTCGGGCAAGCATGCCGGCTTCGTCTGCTTCGCCTGCCACGCCGGCCTCGACCCGGCCGGCTACGTCGCCCCCGAGCACCCGGTCCAGCGCGAGATCCGGACCACGATGGAGAACGTCTTCCGCACGCCGCTGGGCCCCGAGGTCCAGGGCATCGACGGCTGCTCGATTCCGACCTGGGCGATCCCGCTGGAGCGGCTCGCCGCCGGCTTTGCCCGGCTCGCCACCGGGGTCGGCCTGACGCCCGGACGCGCCGCCGCCGCCCGCCGCATCCTCGAGGCCGGCATGGCCGAGCCCTACATGGTGGCCGGCACCAACCGGTTCTGCACGCGCTTCATGTCCGCCTTCCCCGGGCGCCTCTACGCCAAGACCGGGGCCGAAGGCGTCTTCTGCGCGGCCCTGCCCGAGCAGGGCCTGGGCATCGCGGTCAAGTGCGACGACGGTGCCGGGCGGGCCGCCGAGGTGATTCTCGCCACGCTCGCGGCACGGCTGCTCGGCCTCGAGGAGAGCCCCGAGATGCGGCCCTTCGTCGAGCCCGCCCTCCTCAACCGAAACCGCTGGCCGGTCGGCTCCGTGAGGGCTGCGGCCGCCTTGGGGGATGCGCAGTTCTGATCCAGGGGCGCCGGCCGAGCGACAGACGGCCTTTTGCGGTGCATTCAATAAATCGATTGAACGAATGCGGGTTTCCGGCAAAGGTGTCGGTCCCCGGTCCCTCGGGGGAGGGAGAGGACGCGCCGGAGAGCGCGCGGGGGAAGACGCCAAGTAACGATAAATTTGGAGGGATTTAATGAAACGCCTCATGCTCGCCGCGGCTTCTGCCGCCGCGATGGTCGCTGCGTCGGTGACGGCCGCCCTGGCCCAGCAGCCCACCGTGGACAACCTGGAACGCCTCGGAGAATTCAAGACCACCGGGATGACGGAAATCCCGATGGTGCCGCAGACCGGCCCGAAGGCCGATGCGATCAAGCGTAACCTGTCCAAGATCAAGATGCCGAACGGCTTCAAGATCAGCCTCTATGCCCTCGTCCCCGACGCCCGTCACATGGCGGTCGGGCCGCAGGGCATCGTGACCTTCGTGGGCACCCGCAAGACCAAGGTCTATGCGGTCACCGATCGCGGCAAGGCCGGATTCGCCGAGGAGGTGAAGGAGTTCGCGCCGTCGATCAGCTTCTCGATCCCGAACGGACCGTGCTTCTCGAAGGACGGATTCCTGTTCATCGCCGAACAGAACCGCGTCCTGACCTTCCCGGCGGCCGAGTTCTTCTATGAGAGCCCGGACGTCGCCGCCTTCAACGTCCTGAAGAAGGGCGACCTGATCCCGAAGGAGCACGAGAGCTACAACCATACCGCCCGCGTCTGCCGCGTCGGACCGGACAACAAGCTCTATATCGCGCTCGGCCAGCCCTTCAACGTGCAGGCCAAGGACAAGGTCGAGGAGTTCGACAAGCTCGGCATCGGCGGCATCATCCGGGTCGACCGCGAGGGCAAGGGCCGCGAGGTCTACGCGCGCGGCATCCGCAACTCGGTCGGAATCGACTTCAATCCGAAGAACGGCCAGCTCTGGTTCACCGACAACCAGGTCGACGGCATGGGCGACACCATCCCGCCGGGCGAACTGAACCGCGCCACGCAGGCCGGCCAGCACTTCGGCTTCCCCTGGTACGGCGGCGGCAAGATCCGCACCGTCGAGTACAAGGAGGACACGCCGCCCGCCAACGTGGTCTTCCCGGAAGTCGAGATGGACGCCCACGCGGCCGACCTCGGCCTCAGCTTCTACTCGGGCCGCATGTTCCCGGCGAAATACCAGGGCGGCATCTTCTCCGCCCAGCACGGGTCCTGGAACCGGACCGACCCGGTCGGCGCCCGGGTGATGTTCACCTCGCTGAAGCCCGACGGCTCCGCGGACAAGACCGAGGTCTTCGCCTCGGGTTGGCTGACGGAAAACGGCGAGTACTGGGGCCGCCCGGTCGACGTCGCCCAGCTCAAGGACGGCTCGATCCTGGTCTCCGACGACCTCGCCGGCGCTCTCTACCGGATCTGGTACGAGGGCCGCTGAGCCTGCCGAACCGGCCCGCCCCCCGTGGGGCGGGCCGCCTCCCTCCTCCCCTCAGTCGCACACGACCCGGACATGCCCATGACCCTCCGAGCCCGGCTCCGCCGAGGTGCCGCCCTGAGCCTTGCCGCATCGCTCGTCCTGCCCGTGGCCGCCGGCCCCGCCTTCGCGGACGGCAACGCCGCCGCCGGCCGCAAGAAGGCCCAGGCCTGCGCGCCGTGCCACGGCATCGACGGTCTCGCCAAGCTCCCCAACGCGGCCAACCTGGCGGGCGAGACCGTGTTCTACCTGGACAAGCAGTTGAAAGCCTTCCGTGCCGGCGAGCGCAAGGACGAGAACATGACCGTGGTCGCCAAGGCCCTGAGCGACCAGGACATCGCCGACCTCGCCGCCTGGTACTCGTCCATCGAGGTGAGCGTGAAGCTCCCGGGCCAGTAGCGGAAACGCCCCACGTCGCGAGACCCGCGCCTCCCTTGCGGCATCCACGGCCGGAGCGCTGCGGGGACCCGGCACCGTTACGCTTATGCCATTGCTCCGCCCGCGCCGAACGCCGCCACGGTGCCGTCGCGGGAAAGCCTCCCCCACAAGTGTCACCCCGGCCATCGAGCCGGGGCCTATTGGCGGCTCGGCGCGGCACGAGCGTGCTGGAAGGTACCCGCTCTGCAGGCGGAAAGGCCAATGGGTCCCGGCTCGATGGCCGGGATGACATCCGTGGGAAGGCCGGCGCCGGAAGGCGGCGCCCTCGCACGGCACCCAGCAGAGAGGCCCCGGTCACCCCCTCCCCGCATCCCCGGCCGGAGCGAAGCGGAGAGCCGGGGGCCAGCGCCCTCCGTCGGCCGCAGCGCTGCGGATCGCCGCCCGCGCTGGCCCCCGGATCGGCGGCGCGTGCCGCGCCTTGTCCGGGGTTGCGGGTGGAGGGGTGGGTCCCGGCATCGGCCGCGGGAGGCCGTTGCGGGTGGCGAGGGCGGCCTGCCGGGGAGAGGTCGGGCGACGACTGCCCCCGGGGTCGGCAGTGAGGCGTCCCTGGGGTCAGGCCCCGCGGCCTAGCTCTTCTTCCCCAGGGCCTTCTGGGCGTCCTTCACGGCGTCCATGCACTCGTCGTACTCGGTCTCGCCGAGCTCGCGGTTCGCGTCCTTGAGCGCCTTCTTGAGCTTGGTCATGACCGGCTCGGCCGGGTTCTTGCCGATCTCGGCCTTGATGAAGGCGATGCCCTTCTCGCACTCGGCCCTGTCGTCGGCGGCTGCGGCGCCGGCCGAGAGCGCGAGCGCCAGGGCTGTGATGATGGCCTGTTTCACGACGTCCCCTCCCCCCGTCACTTGACGATGAACTTGCCCTTCATGCCCTTGTCGGCGAGGCCCTCGATGTACCACTCGTAGGTGCCGGTCTTCACCGGCGTGAAGTGGACCTCGATCGTCCCCTCGGCGTCGAACTCGAGCCAGGCCGGCGGGCCGGCCATGTGGACCTCGAGGTCGTTGATGACGATCTGGTCGACCCAGATGTGGCGGAAGAAGTTCGGGGCTACGAACTTGTACTCCTTGCCGCCCGAGGAGGTGATCGGCAGGCGGTAGCCCTTGCCGGTCTCCAGCGTGATCTCCGGATTGGTGACCGCATAGTCGTTCTGCTGGCCGTCGCCGAGCTTGATCTCGTCGAGGGGGGTGCGGCCCTTCATGAGGTCCCCGGCGGCGAAGGCCGGGGCGGCCGCTCCGAGGGCGAGGGCGGCGGCGAGGAACGGGACGGCGAAGCGCTTCAAGGCGGTCTCCCTTTCGCGAAAAGACCGGCGGGCCGTCCTGCGGGGGGCGAGGACAGGCCTGCCGGGCGGGCCGTTGCACCGGCTCCAGTCGGAGGGAGATTGCCGTGCTTTCGCGGACCTTGCACGGGCGAAACGATAAGCTCTTTCTAAGAGATAGCGTCGCGCGGCCGGTTCGGCGGCGCGGGCGGGGCCGTGGGCCGTGCCTCGTCCTTAGGAACGGCTCAGCGCGGCAATCCGTCGCGCGCCTTGGCGATCTCGGCACGCATGGCGTCGATCACGGCCCGGTAGTCGGGCGCCCCGTAGATGGCGCTGCCGGCCACGAAGGTGTCGACGCCGGCGGCCGCCACCGCGGCGATGTTGTCGGTCTTCACGCCGCCGTCGATCTCGAGCCGGATCTCGCGTCCGGAGGCCTCGATCAGGCGGCGGACGCGCTCGGCCTTCCTGAGCGCCGAGGGGATGAAGGCCTGCCCGCCGAAGCCCGGATTGACCGACATGAGGAGGACCAGGTCGAGGCGGTCCATGACCCATTCCAGGCAGTCGACCGGGGTCGCCGGGTTGAGGACCAGGCCGGCCTTGCAGCCCCGGCGCCGGATCAGGTCGAGCGAGCGGTCGACATGCTCGGAGGCTTCCGGGTGGAAGCTGATCCAGTCGGCCCCTGCATCCGCGAAGGCCTCGATCATGGCGTCCACCGGCTTCACCATCAGGTGGACGTCGATCGGCGCGGGCGTCACGGGGCGGATCGCCTTGCAGATCATCGGGCCGATGGTGAGGTTCGGGACGTAGTGGTTGTCCATGACGTCGAAATGGATCCAGTCCGCGCCGGCGTCGATGACGGCCCTCACCTCCTCGCCGAGGCGTGCGAAGTCGGCGGAGAGGATCGACGGGGCGATGACGGCGGGGAGCATGGCGGAGACTCGCAGGCGTTGATGGCTCGGGACCGGTTCTAACGGTCCGGTGGGGTCGGGGCTAGGCCGACGCGGCGCGGGAAAGCAGTCGAGGCGCCGCTGTCCCGCCACGGCCTCTCCACGACTGTCATCCCGGCCATCGAGCCGGGATCCACTGGCCTCTCCTCCTGCCCTGCGGGAGCCTCACCGTGCGGTCGTGCCGCGGCGCACCGCCAATGGGCCCCGGCTCGATGGCCGGGGTGACACCCGTGGCAAGGTCGGGGCGGGACGCCATCGCCCCGGGGATGTTGCACCCATGGGACCCGCCAGCCCGCCCCCTCTCATCCGTGCCGAGCGGCCCGCAGCGTCAGCGGACGACCTGCTTCAGCTCGCCGCTCGCATAGCGCTTCGCCATCTCGGAGAGCGGCAGCGGCTTGATCTTCTCGGCCTGGCCGGCCGTGCCAAAGGCCTCGAAGCGGGCGGCGCAGACGGCCGACATGGCCTTCACGCCCTCGCCGAGATACTTGCGGGGATCGAACTCGCCCTTGTTGGTGAACATCACGCGGCGGATCGCGCCCGTCATGGCGAGGCGCAGGTCGGTATCGATGTTGACCTTGCGGACGCCGTGCTTGATGCCTTCCTGGATCTCCTCCACGGGCACGCCGTAGGTCTCCTTGAGCTCGCCGCCATACTGGCGGATCTCGGCGAGGAGTTCCTGGGGCACGGAGGAGGAGCCGTGCATGACGAGGTGGGTGTTGGGGATGCGGGCGTGGATCTCCTTGATGCGGGAGATGGCGAGGATCTCGCCCGTCGGCTTGCGGGTGAACTTGTAGGCGCCGTGCGAGGTGCCGATCGCGATGGCGAGGGCGTCGCACTGGGTCTTGGCGACGAAGTCGGCGGCCTGGTCGACGTCGGTCAGGAGCTGCTCGCGGGTCATGGTGCCCTCGGCGCCGTGACCGTCCTCCTTGTCGCCCTTCATGGTCTCGAGCGAGCCGAGCACGCCGAGTTCGCCCTCGACCGAGACGCCGAGCGCGTGGGCCTTTTCGACGACGGACCGGGTCACGTCGACGTTGTACTCGTAGTCGGCCACGGTCTTGCCGTCGGCCTGCAGCGAGCCGTCCATCATCACCGAGGTGAAGCCGTTCTCGATGGCCGAGTAGCAGACCGGCGGGGCGGCGCCGTGGTCGAGATGCATGACGATCGGAATGGTCGGATGGGTCTCGAGGGCGCCCTGGATCATGTGGCGCAGGAAGTTGTCGCCGGCATACTTCCGGGCGCCCGCGGAAGCCTGCAGGATGACGGGGGACTTGGTCTTCTCGGCCGCCTCCATGATGGCGCGGACCTGCTCGAGGTTGTTCACGTTGAACGCGGGCAGGCCGTAGCCGTTCTCGGCGGCGTGGTCGAGAAGCTGGCGCATGGACACGAGCGGCATGAAGGGTCTCCTGAAAAGGCGTAGGGCGGGAAGCGGTCTGACACGCTCCTAACGCCCGAGATGGGGATCCGGCAAGACGAAAGGAAGGTTAAAGGTCCGGAAAATGGGTTAATCGCCAGGGCCTTGGCAAGAACTTGCAGCCCAGGAAGAGATGGCGGGACGTGGCGTCGCCGACATCGGCAGAACTGCAACCACGCTCGCCGCGTTGAGACGCCAGGGAGGGCGGACCGGGATGCAATTGGTCGAAATTCTACTGCCGACCGCGGACAACGAGGGGCAGGCCTTTCCGGCGGAAGCCTTCGCGCGTGTCCGCGACGAACTGGTGGCGCGCCATGGTGGGGTGACGGCCCATCTGCGGGCGCCGGCCCAGGGGGTCTGGGCGGGCGCGCATGCGACGGTCTCGGAGGACGTGGTGGTGATCGAGGTGATGGTCGGGAGCCTCGACCGGGGCTGGTGGAGCAGCTACCGGACCGAGTTGGAGCGGCGCTTCCGCCAGGAGGCGATCGTGATCCGGGCCCATCCGATCGAGCGGCTCTGACCGTCGTCAGCCTTCGGCGATCTTCCAGATGCCCTGCGCGGTGGCGACCGGGCGACCGCCGGCCGTCAAGGTGCCGGCCATGAACATCACCCCCTTGGCGCGCCGGGTGACGACGGCGCGGCATTCCAGGAAGCTGCCGATGCGGACGGGGGCGGTGAAGTGGACGTCGAGCTGGATCGTCGCCTGCTTCAGGCCGCCGGTGTCGTCGTAGGCGGCGAGGCCGAGCGCCTGGTCGGCCATGGCGAGGGTGACGCCGCCGTGGACGACCCCGTTGCGGTTCATGTGGTCGGCCCGGGTCATGAGCCCCACGGCGATGCGGCCGTCCGGCTCGCGCTTCTGCCAGAAGGGGCCGATGAAGCTCTCGAAGCCGCCTTGATCGATTCTGTCCCAGCCGTCTGCGGCGGGGTCGTAGGATGCGCTCACGACTGGATCTCCGTTGGTCACGCCTCGTGTGCCCCGGCAAGGGCTCCGGGGCAAGCCCGCCGGAGCGGTACCCGCCTTGCGGCAAAGACGGCCACCGCATCGTGATCGCCGCGCCCCCTACCCTGCGGGCGGGCGCGCCCCCACAATAGGAGGCCGCCGCACCAGAAGGAGACCGCCCATGCACGGCACCCATTTCCCCGTGACCCGCACCGACAAGGAATGGCGCGAGCGGCTGACGCCCGAACAGTATGCCGTCATGCGCGGCCATGGGACGGAACGGCCGGGGAGCTGCGCGCTCCTGCATGAAAAGCGGGCCGGCACGTTCGTGTGCGCGGGCTGCGACCAGCCGCTCTTCCGCTCCCAGCGCAAGTTCGAGAGCGGGACGGGATGGCCGAGCTTCAACGACCCGGTCGACGGGTCGATCGAGACCACAGAGGACCGCAGCTACGGCATGGTCCGCACGGAGGTGCACTGCAGCCGCTGCGGCAGCCATCTCGGCCACGTCTTCCCGGACGGTCCGCCGCCGACGCACCTGCGCTACTGCATCAACGGCGTGGCGCTGACCTTCGTGCCGGAGGCCTGAGGACTCCACGGGCGCGGAACAGGGATGCGCGGCCGGGCGGGAACGATCCGGCCGCTCGATCGTCCTTGGTGGAGTCCCGCGATAGCCCGGCGGGATCTTCCGGGAGACGAGTCATGACCAGAACCCGCCGCACCGCGGCCGCCGCCGCGATGATCGCCGCCGCCCTCGCGCCCGTGCCCGCGGCGGCGTTCGGACCGGAAGCCCTGGGTGACCTCAAGCTCGGCCTGACGCTCGCCGACATGGAGCAGGTGGGACTGGACAGTCTCGGCTCCTCCGGCGAGGCCGACCGCAACGCCGGCGGCGACCCGGAACTCTCGTTCCCGACCGCCTGCAGCGACAAGGGCCGGATCTGCAGCTCGGCGGACGTGGACTTCACCGCCACCGCGCTCGGCGAGGAGGCCTATCTCCTGACGATCCGGACGCGCTTCGCCACGCCGACCTCCCTGTCGCGCGTCCTCGATCCCGTGAAGCGCCAGTACGGGCGGGAGACGAAGCGCCAAGCGTTGCCGGCAGCGGCCGAGAAGGGCAAGGGCAGCCGCCAGGTGGTCCGCCTCCTGTGGGGGCGCGTGCCGGAGGGCTCCGGCCAGCTCGAGACCTATTCGGGCAAGATCGACCTCCTGTCGAAGGGCACCGCGCGGACCGCGGCGCTGATGCTGCTCGATGTGGCGGACGGGAAGGTGCTCTCCTACACGCTGATGGTCATGGATCGCGAACGCTACGAGAAGAACAGGGCGTTCCACCAGGCGAGCGCCAGCGCACCGCCGGCGCGGGCGCAGACCGTCAGCGCGCCGGCTACGGCCGGCCCGGTCATGCCCTGAAGGTCGTCCGGAACCGTTCCGAGGGGGCTCGGCGACGTCCGCAAGACGGCGGCAACGGAATTTTAAGAGGTGTGGCGCGAGCCGGAACTGCGTTGAAATTCAAAGATGATGCTGCGGCTCTTGGCAGTTTTTCGGCACGGCAACGGTCGTGCTTGCTCATTTTGGTCACATCATCCGGCCATTGAACGAGGCAACGACAACTGCCGGGCGGAAACAAGCTTGGCAATAGCCTCGGACTGGACTGGATGGCGCTCACGATTCTCGCCAAGGGCGAAACGGTTCTTCATGGCTTTTCGCGACTCGTCTTCGGCGCTCCGCGGAGCGCTTCACCGGTCGCCGCGGCGGTCCTGTTCGGCTCGATGATCGCCACGGCGCCCGCTGCGAACGGACAGACCGACGAGGTTCCCGTCGTCAGGTTCGAACAGATTTCGCTCCGGGAGGAGCCGGCCGGAGGGTTGGGCGGCGTCGATCCGCTCTTCCTGCCGCCCGAAGCAATGATCCCGGGCAGCGTGCTGCCGGCGCCGGAGGCTGCGGGGGCCGAAAGCTCCGGCGCAGCCGTTCCCCCCGCGGAACCGGAGCGGACATGCCGGGCCGAGGAGGGCGAGGAGACGGCGGACCTGATCACGCTTCCGACGCGCTTCCAGCCGAACCCGGGACGGCAGGCGGTCACGCGCATCCTGCAGCGGGTCGCGGCGGAGACGGGGGTCGATGCCGTCTACCTGGTCGCGCTGGCCGACAAGGAGTCGAGCCTCGATCCGACGATCCGGGCCCGGACCTCCTCGGCGGAGGGCCTCTTCCAGTTCATCGACCAGACCTGGCTGGACAGCGTCCGGCGGGACGGGCCCGCCTACGGGCTCGCCGCGGAGGCCGCGCTCGTCGAACGGGACGGAGACCGCTGGACCGTGAAGGACCCGGCCGCGCGCGAGCGGGTGTTGGGGCTGCGGCGCGATCCCTATGTGTCCGGTCTCCTCGCCGCCGCGCTCCTGAAGCGCGACCGTGCGGCGCTCGAGGCCGAACTCGGCCGTCCGCTGGAGACGCGCGAATTCTACTTCTCGCACCTGCTCGGGTCGGCGGGCGCCGAGCGGCTCCTGAAGCTCAAGGCGGACAAGCCGACGATGGCCGCGAACGCCCGCTTCCCCGCCGCCGCGCGGGCGAACCGCTCGCTCTTCTACGCGCGGCAGGGCCGAAAGTTCCGCGCCCTCACCACGGCCGAGGTCTATGGCCGGCTTGTGGCCATGATGGAGAGCCGCCTCGCCCGCTATGCCGACCTTCTGAAGACCGAGGCGCAGGTCGCCTTCGGGGCGCCAGGACGGCGCATTCCGGCGGGTTCGGCTTCACGATAGTCTCACGCTTCTCGGGCACTCTCGAGCCGTTCGAAGATCGGCTCCTGCCGAGACCGCGTCCCCCTTCGGTTCCGACGTGCGACCCGCGCCGGAGCCGCCTTCGGCGACCCGGGCCGTGGCGAGACCGGTCCGGCGGGAGCGGGAGGAGCGCGCTTGGGAGGACACAGGATCGGCCGCGGCAGGTCGGCGACGCCGGCCGGAAGCGCGGTCGGCACCGGCGCCAACGGGCTCGGGCTCGGCATTCCCGGATCGGGCGCCCAATTCGGCTCGCGCAAGGGCGCAGGCGTCCAGCCGGTCTGCCCGCATGCGGCCGGGTCGGTCCCGGGGTTCCGCCATTTCCTCGGGGAGCCGGGGTCGGACGAGAAGACCCTTTTCGACGGCCAGCCCCCGCAGGCGTCGCGGCCGACCGAGGACCGCTTCCGGCGGGCCATGCAGGCCCTCTCGGACCGGCTCCTGGCCGATCCCGGCTTCACGACGCCGCTCGCGCCCGGCCTGCACCCGCATGACAATCCCGGCTTCCCGGCCGGCTACACCTATCTCCTGCAGTTCGTCGCCCACGATCTCGTCCAGTCCGCGGTCCCGCTCTCGGAGGCCGGGGACGGCGGGGTCTCGCAGGGCAACCTGCGCCGGCAGCCGCTGGTGCTGGAGACGCTCTACGGCGACGGCCCGGTGCAGGGGAGCCGCGCCTACCGGTTCGAGCGGCTGGGCCGGCCGCGCCGCTACCTGCGGATCGGACCGGCTCTGCTCGACGACGGCTCCACCCCGGCGCGCGACATTCCGCGCCAGCGCCTGTTCGAGGCGCCGCCGGCCGCCCCGGGTCCGATCGAGATCAACCGTCCGACCGAGGTCCTGATCGCGGACGCGCGCAACGACGACAACGCGACGCTTTCGCAGCTCGTCGTCGCCTTCTCGCTCCTCCACAACGCGGTCGTGGACCGGCTCGACGGCCTCGGGCTCGGCACGGAATACGCCGCCACGGACGACGAGATGCGGCTCGACCAATACCATGCGGCGCGCGAGGTGGTGACGCTCGTGTACCGTCGCATCCTGCGCCGGGACGCCATGGGGCGGCTGCTGCATCCGGCGGTCCTCGCCGCCTACGACCGCGACAAGCCGACCTTTCTCGATCCGCTCTCCTGCCGGCCCGAGGCGCCGCCGGTTTTCGAGTTCGCCTATGCGGCGTTCCGGACCGGACACAGCCTGGTGCGCGACGAATACGGGTTCAGCGACGCGGCCGCACGGACCGGGCAGAGCGTCTCGCTCGCCGCCATCCTCAGCCAGAGCTCGGAGGCCGGCGGCGTGCGGATCCCGCCCAACGCTCACTGGCTGGCGACCTGGTCGCGATTCTTCGAGGTCGACCCGAGGCGGCGGCCCGACCTCGCGCGGCGCATCGGGCCGACCTCCACGGGCCCGCTCTTCGACGCCTCCCTGTTCCCGGCGACGGACGGCACCGGGGCGGTCGGGCTCGACTACCGGGACCTGATCAGCGCCGGGCTCGCCCGTCTATGGCGGCTCGAACCGCTCGTCGCCCGGCTCTCCGCCCTGGCGCCGGACTGGGTGTCGGGCCACCGGATGCTGGCCGACAAGGCCTACCGGTCCGGCCTGGTGGGCGCCTTCCTGGCCGATTCGCTGCGGCCGGTGCCGGCCGCGATCGCCAGCGCGCTCGCGGACGATCCGCCCCTGCCCTTCTTCCTGCGCTTCGAGGCCGGGATGGCCGGGGCCGCGGAGGGCGGCGGCGACCACGGCCGCCACCTCGGCATCCTCGGCTCGCTGATCGTCGCCGAGACCATCTTCGGCGGCCTCGCCGCCACGATTCCGCCGAGCGAGACCGCGGGGGGGCCGCTCGCGACCTCGATCCGGGCGGCGCTGGTGGCGCGGCTCGGGGCCCGGGCGGCGGGGTGCCTGCCGGAGCTCACCGGCACGGGTGCAAATGAGATCGACAGCGTCCCCAAGTTGTTGCAGGCTCTGCCCCGCCTCGTGAAGGGCGGGATCCCGGGACCCTCCTTCCTCTGACCGTCCTCGCGAAATGGCCAAGCGGCGGGGCCTCTTGATCGCCGCGCAAGGGCTGGAGTTCGACCATGGCTTTGAAGAGACTCGAGATCACCAACTACGAACAGCTCGGCAAGCTAACCAAGACCTGGGCCCTGAAGCAGGACCGCGTCCAGAACGGCGGCGTCTACCTGCCGAAGCCGAAGACGCTCGAGGAGTTCCTCGCCATGCTGGTGAAGGCCGGGGCGACCACGAAGGCCAACTGCGACGCGTGGCTGGCCTCGTTCCAGGGCAAGATGAAGAAGATCCGCTTCGTCCAGTCGACCGAGTCGACGCTCGTGGTGCGGCTGCCCATGGCGCGCATGCTGAAGGAGTCCGAGAAGTGGCTCGAGGAGGGCGGCTACTACAAGCTCCCGGGCTTCTATTCGCCGGACTTCTTCGACGGCGCGCCGGAGGAGCCGAAGCAGGGACCGGGCGAGGCCATGCGGCTCCACGCGGAACGGATCGGCGACTACACCATCGCGCAGTGCGTCTGACCGACCGCGGTTCGCTTCGGGGAGCCGCGCGCTCCCCGGAGGTGCCCGGCACGTCCGGCGGGGCGATCAGGCCCCCGCGGCCGCTCAGCCGCGCGGGCCCATGAGGATCACCAAGGCGCCCAGCAGGCAGAGCGCGGCGCCGCCGAGGTCGAACGCGTCCGGCGCCTTGTTCTCGACGAGCCGCATCCAGACCAGCGAGGCGGCGATATAGACCCCGCCATAGGCCGCGAAGGCGCGTCCGGCGTGGCTGACCGGCACCAGGGCGAGCAGCCAGGCGAAGAGCGCCAGGGCCGCGAGGCCGGGGACGAGCCACAGGGCCGACCGGCCGAGACGCCACCACGACCAGACCGCGAAGCACCCCGCGATCTCGGCGGCCGCTGCGGCGGCATAGAGAAGCGCCGTCACGGGCGGGAGGGTCACTCGCTGGCCACCTGCGAGGGGCTGCGGTCGGCCCAGGGCACGTGAGGGGCACCCGCGCCGTGGACCCCGTCGCGCAGCCGTTCCCAGTCCGCGCGGCGGCGGATCGGGAAATTGTGCAGGAACCAGCGGGTGATGGCCAGGTCCGTCGGCGGATCGGCGCCGGACCAGTGCGCGCGCACGAGGTCGAGGAAGCGCGTCATCTCGGCCTCGGCCTCGCGTCGGCGGCCGAGATGGTGGTAGGCGGCGGCCATCCAGCCCGGGAGGTTGGAGATGACGTCGACCGCCGATATCCCTGCGGAAATCGATCCCTCGTAGTCGCCGCAAAGGAAGCGGGTGCCGACCAGGTAGCCCCACTGGCTGCGCGTCGGGGTCGTGACGAGGGCCACCATCTGGGCCTCGAGCCGGGCGGCCTCGGCCATCTCGCCCATGAAGGCGAGGCCGTGGGCGGCGGAGATCAAGGTCCAGGGATCCGAATCGTTCAGGGAATGGGCGAGGCGGAAGCTTTCCGCCGACAGGGCGTACTGGCCCGCGAGCGCCTGCGACCAGGCGAGGCAGAGGTGGGCGCGCGAGTCGATCGGGTCGATCTGCACGGCCCTGCGGGCGACCCGAAGCGATTCGGCCTCGGTGACGGGGTCGCGCGTCAGCCCCGGGAAGGCGAGATGGCGGCCGTTGTGCAGCTGGGCGAGGCTCGAGAAGGCCGGCGAGAAATTCTCGTCGAGCCCGGTCATCTCGCGGAAGATGGCCTCCGCCTGCCGCCATTCCTCCGAGCGGAATCCGATGATGGAGACCTGGCCCTGCAGCCAGCGGTCGTGCAGCGCCATGGAGACGGGCGCGCGGCCGGCGAGGCGGTTCAGGCGCTCCGTCGAGAGATGCACCCGCAGGGCCATGCCGATGGCGCGCACGATGTTGCGCTGGACGGCGAACCAGTTGGACGGCGAGAGGGTGTACTGCTCGCTCCAGATATACGCCGAGGCGCTGAGGTCCTGGAGTGTCATGACGAGCTTGGTCTCGTCGCCAGCCTCATAGGCTGTCATCTCGACCAGGTAGTGGTTGCCCTCCGTGGCGGGCGGCTTGCCGGCCGGGATCTGGTCGCCCACCCGCCATTCGCGGAAGCGGACGAGGCTCGCGACCAGTTCGTGCCGGAAGCAGAGGAGCTTGTCGGCGTTGAGCGCCGAGACTTCGATGGCGCGGAGCTGGGCTACCACGATCACCGGGCGCGGCAGCGCCTCGGGCGGTTCCGGCGCGGCGGGCAGGCGGGCCGCGGGGGCGGGAGCCTCGCCGACCTGCCCCATCTTGATGGCGACCATGAGGGCCTGGGTCTCGTCGGCCGGCTCGGTGCCGTAGTCCTCGTCGAGCAGATCCCAGAGGGTCTTGTAGTGCTTGTGGGCACCGGCAACGTCGCCGGCCTGGGCCTTGAGGCGCATCAGATGGCGGCAGGCCACCTCATGGGTCGGGTCGAGGTTGATGAGGGCCTCGGCGCGCAGCTTGAGCCGGTCGCGGTCGTCGAGCCGCTCGGCGACGGTCATGCCCGCCTCGAGCAGCCGCGTGAGCCGGTCGGAGATCTGCTGCCTGTAGGCGAGGAGCCAGACCCGGAAGGCGGGATCGATCTCCTCGTAGCCGGCCAGGACGGCCTCGCCCAGGCGGCGGCGTTCGAGCAGTGCGGCCGGCACCCTGCCCTCGTCCAGCGCCTCGACCACGGCACCCAGGTCGTGCCGCACGCCGCCCGTCCCGAGGGCCACGTCGAAGCGCTCGGCCGCGAAGCCGTCGTAGCCGACGGCCAGGAAGGCCTGGCGGACCTCCTTCAGGGTCTGGCGCAGCGATGCCCGCGCCTTCTCCTCCTCGGTCTCGCTCCAGAGCAGGCCGACGATCCGCTCCCGGGGCTGCGGCTGCCCGGGGTGCAGGGCCAGATAGGCGAGCAGCGCGCGCCCCTTGCGCCCGCGCAACTCGACGGGGCGGCCGTCGAAGTGGATCTGGCAGCCGCCGACGAGGTCGAAGAACAGCATGCCGCCCTGTCCAGGGGCGGCCGGGCTACCAGGCCTCGTCTCCAGGCGTTCGTCGATCGTCTGCAAAGGCCAAGGTCCGTGACGGCATGCAGCCAGGCGGCCGCCGGTTTCAGTCTAGACTAGAAAAGGGGGCTATCCCAGGTGAACCCGGTTCTTGCTCTCCAGGAAACCATGCGAAATTTGACGATACGACAAGGCTCCGGTTGCATTTCTGGTCCATACACTCGAATTACAGGCAGCTGCAGGTCCGCCCGGGTACAGTCGGCCGAGTAGATTGTGTGACCCATGGTTGCACAACCTTCTAAAATTTCAGTTGCCGATGCCGGGAGCGTCTTGCCGGCCAGATCTTCGTCCGGGCCGATGTCGGCGCGCGGCATGGCGGCGACCTGGGGAAGCTCGGCGGGCGGGGGGCCTTGTCGCCGGGCGAGGTGGCGGCGATCGAGATCCGTCAGGGTGCCGTCACCGAGGGTATCGGCCTTCCAGGCGGCGAGATCCTGGGCGAGTTCCATCTGCAGGAGTTCCAGGAGGGACGCCCGCAGCGCCTCCGCGAAGGTCGGCCGCGCCGCCGCGCCGAACGCGAAGCCGCGGCCGTCCGGCCCCGTCGAGAAGACGGCCAGCGCCGTCACGGGCAGGTCGGTGGCAAGGTCGACGACGGTGACGGGCCGGTGCGGCATCGTGCCGCGCAGGGCCGCCAGTTCGGCGAAGGCGGCCGTGGCCTCGACGGCATCGGCGGCCAGGCGGCGGGCGGGCCGCCCCGCCCGCCACCAGAGGGCGACGGCGTCCCGCTCGATCAGTTCCAGGAGGCCGTGGCGGAGTGCGTCCCCGGCGGTCGGGCCGGCTCCGGTGCCGAGCCCGAGGGGCGCGCTCGGCACGCCGTGCCGGTCCGGCGGACATGTGCGCACCCGAAGCGCGAGCGGAATCCGGAACGGCGCACCGTCGGGCTCACGCCGCACCGCCGCCCAGAGGCGCGCGGGCGGCGCGACGTCGGCTCCCAGCCCCGCGTCCGGAAGACGGGAGGCCAACTCGTCCGAGAGCGCCTCGTCGCCCCGCTCGAACAGGGATGCGACCTCCACGGCCTCGCCGAGGCACTTGGCGAGCGCCTCGGCCGGGCTCGTACCGAGCCCTGCGACGCCGAATGCGGGGACCCCGGGCCCGGGCCGGAGCCGTGCCCCGAAGAACCACGCTTGCGGCGCGGCCGGCGGCACGATCCGGAACAGGTCCTCCAGGTGGCCCGCGACGGCGGCCAGCCGAACGGCGGCACCATCCAGCATTCCGGGAACGGCGGCCAGGGGGATGGGTTCGATCATGAGGGCGGCAGGTCGTCCGTGCGGCTCCGGTGCAGCTCTGCATGCATACAACCGCACGCGCTTCGCCGCAATTCTGCCGTGCCTCACGCTGAACTCACGGTGAATGCGCAGACTGCGATACGTCGCCCGGAACCAACCGGTCGGCGAGCCGCCGGTTTTGGGATTTCCGGCCTGCTCGCCGGTCGAGCCCTGGTCCGCCCGCACTGCGGAGCCACGGCAGCCGGCCCTTGCTCCAGTCCCTGGGGGGCAGCCGGACGGGTCGATGCCCGGCCATTGGGCCGCGGCGGTCGCGACGTCATTTGAGCAGGCCTTTTCGATCGGAGCTTCTCCCGTTGCGGGAGCTACATCCGGAAGGTGGCCGCCCGCGGGAAGACCCGACGTCCTCCCGCGCGGCTGCCGCCTTCCGAACGGGCGCGGCGGCCCGTTCTGCGCTATGCATTCCGGGCATGCGGGCGAGTCCACCCCTTCCCCGCATGCTGGACGGGAGTGACGGGCTTGGCAGTCGGCAAGACGGGCGAGCGGCGGCGCGGCCACCGGACGGCCGGCGTTCCCTCGCTCAATCAGCGGATCCGATCGGATATCGAGGGCAAGATCCTGTCGGGCGAATGGCCGCCCGGGCACCGGATCCCGTTCGAGCACGAGCTCATGGACGAGTACGGTTGCGCGCGCATGACGGTCAGCAAGGTGCTCTCCTCCCTGGTCGAGGCGGGGCTGATCGAGCGGCGGCGGCGGGCCGGCAGCTTCGTGCGGCGCCCGACGGCCCTGTCCGCCGTGCTGGAGATCCCGGACGTCGAGGCGGAGGTGACGGCGCGCGGCGAACCGTACCGGTACGAGCTCCTCGCGCGCACGGTCCGCAAGGCGACGCCGGAGGACGCGGGCTGGCTCGGGGTCGCCCCGGGCACGCCGGTCCTCGCGCTGCAATGCCGCCATTTCGGGGACGGCCGGCCGCATGCTCTGGAGCAGAGACTGGTCTCCCTGGAGGCGGCCCCCCATGCCGAGGCCGTGGATTTCGAACGCGCGCTGCCGGGCACCTGGCTGCTCGAGCACGTTCCGTGGCACGAGGCCGAGCATGCCATCGGGGCGACGGCCGCCGACCCGCGGACGGCGGCGCTCCTCGACGTGCCCTCCGGCACGGCCTGCCTCGTGGTGGAACGCCACACCTGGAAGTCCGGCCTGCCGATCACCGCGGTGAAGCTCTGGTACCCGGGCGACCGCCAGCGCCTCGTGGCGCGGTTCACGCCGACGATGACGGCTGGACGGTAGCTGGACTTCGTCGGAAGACGACGGGCTTTCGGTGCCGTCCGGCAATGCCGGTCCGACGACGGCCGGTGCTGTCAGCGGGAGGGCCAAGTCCAGGCTGGCCGATCGTTATCGGCGACCACGGTCTCGCCGAGTTCCTTGCCGAGTTCGAACGAGCGACAGTCCGACTGGGCCAACAATGCCTCGGCCAGCGGCTTCGAGTGGGTAACCACGAAAATCTGCGATGTCGACGCGACTGCGGCGATGAGGCGAGCAAGTGGGGCAAGCAGATCCGCATGGAGACTAGTCTCGGGCTCGTTCAAAATCATCAATGTCGGCGGGCGCGGCGATAGCAAAGCAGAAGTCAGGAGCAAATAACGCAGTGTTCCATCCGACAACTCAGCGGCCTTCAACGGTCGCAGCAGACCATGCTGCCGCACTTCGATTTCGAAATAGCCCCGGTCACCGCTGACATCCACACGGGCGCCGTCGAAGGCGTCAGCGACGGCTTCATCGAGGGCATCGCTGTCCCCAATCTCCCTGATCGTCTGAATTGCCGCCGCCAGATCGGCTCCATCGCTGGCAAGGACAGGAGTGTAAGTGCCTACCTGCGGGCGCCGCGCGGGCGCTTCAACGTCCGTCCTGAAGTGATCGTAGAAGCGCCAGCCGCGCAGACGTTCGCGCAACAGCAGCAGTTCGAGGCCATCTCTCGGATCACTGCAGTGCGTCATCATGCTGTCGAATGGAGCCAGACTATCGTACGCCTGCCGCTATGACCCGCTGCTGTCGCGAATGCGTACACCCGGACCTTGCCGGATCGCGAAAGCGTTCGATCTTCCAAGTGTTTCGGCGGTCCAAATGGTTTCCGTCTTTATGGCCGGATCGCTTTTGAAGGCGGACGGCCGATGTTGAGGGATCGGCAGCCCGAGGTCGATGGCATAGCCATAGTCCTCGCCTGCGAACCCGAGCTTCAGCGAAATCGGCCCCTTCCTAACCGTTCCTTGGACGGGGTGCTCGCCACGTTTCATGGCGCGGGAGAGGGTCTCGGGACCGGCCCAAAGGGTCGAGTCCAAACCACCCTCCGCGGCAAGCGCCTGGATGATCCGCCCCTGTGCAACATCTGCCAAGAGCCGGAGCGCGCGATAGAGACTCGACTTACCGGAACCGTTCGGTCCCGTGACGACGTTGACCGGCCCAAGGCCTAACGTGATGTTCCGAAGTGATCGGTAGCCAGAAATCGCGAGCTTCGTAATCATTCAAATACTTCAATTACGGTCCATATCGGTCGACTGACCGCAGGACTGTAATGGTGCCCGACGATAGCGTCCAGTCAATCGTCTGCCGCGCCGCCGTAACATCAACGCGCTAGACTGACGGTGTCGGCACGCAGAGGCCAAGGAAGACGAGTGGAGCGATCGGGCCGCCAACAGGATGTCCTGCCCGCAATGGTCAGCAAGCTCCGTCGAACTCGGCGAGCACCAGATGCAGGGTCCCGCCAGCGCTCAAGGTCAGGCGGCACGGGTCCGGGCAGGCGAGCGCGTCGAGGGGGCCGGGGGCCAGCGTTTCGTCCCCGACCTCGACGACCCCGTCGCCCTCCACCCAGAGCAGGAGCGCGCCGCGCAGGTCGCGGGCCATCGCCTGGCCCGGTGCGAGGCGGATGCGCTCGACCCGGTGGCATGCCTCGCCGCGGCGGGTCATCACGTTGAAGGCGAGGACGGGGCTCCCCGTGGGCCGGGCGGCGACGGGAGCGTCGCCAGAGAAGCGGAACGGCGCCGAAGCGGGCGTGAGCAGGACGGCCGGAGCCCCGCCGACCGCCAGCTCGAGGTCGCCGGCGACCACCGTCAGCGTCCGGTCGATGCCCGGGAAGGGCGAGAAGGGCCCGGCGGCCTCGATGCGGGCGAGGCTCAGGCGGACCGCAAAGGCGTCGAGCCCGGCCCCGGCCGGGGAGACGAACACGTCGGCGGTCACCCCGCCGCCGTTCCTCCAGGGCTGCGGCGTCCGGTCGGCGGCGCGCAGCAGGCGCATCATCCGAGGATGCCGGGCAGGTCGAGGCCCTGCTCGCGGGCGCAGTCGAGCGCGATCTCGTAGCCCGCGTCCGCATGGCGCATGACGCCGGTCGCCGGATCGTTCCAGAGCACGCGGGCGATGCGCCTGGCCGCTGCCTCGGAGCCGTCGCAGCAGATCACGACGCCGGAGTGCTGGGAGAAGCCCATGCCGACGCCGCCGCCGTGGTGGAGCGAGACCCAGGTCGCCCCGGAGGCGCAGTTGAGCAGCGCGTTGAGGAGCGGCCAGTCGGAGACGGCGTCCGAGCCGTCGCGCATGGCCTCGGTCTCGCGGTTGGGCGAGGCGACGGAGCCGGAGTCCAGGTGGTCGCGGCCGATCACGACCGGCGCCTTCAGCTCGCCCCGGGCCACCATCTCGTTGAAGGCGAGGCCGAGCCGGTGACGGTCGCCGAGGCCGACCCAGCAGATGCGCGCGGGCAGGCCCTGGAACGCGATCCGGTCCCGCGCCATGTCGAGCCAGTGATGGAGGTGCCGGTTGTCGGGCAGGAGCTCCTTCACCTTCTCGTCCGTCCTCCAGATGTCCTCCGGGTCCCCGGAGAGAGCGGCCCAGCGGAAGGGGCCGATGCCGCGGCAGAAGAGCGGGCGGATGTAGGCCGGGACGAAGCCGGGGAAGTCGAAGGCGTCGGCGACGCCCTCCTCCTTGGCCATCTGGCGGATGTTGTTGCCGTAGTCGAGGGTCGGCACGCCGGCATGGTGGAAGTCCAGCATGGCGCGGACGTGGGTCGCCATGGAGGCGCGCGCGGCGCGGTCCACGGCCTTGGGGTCGGCCTCGCGCTTCGCCTCCCACTCGGCCAGCGTCCAGCCCTTCGGCAGGTAGCCGTTGACCGGATCGTGCGCGGAGGTCTGGTCGGTGACGACGTCCGGGCGGACGCCGCGGCGGACGAGTTCGGGGAAGATGTCGGCGGCGTTGCCGAGGAGGCCGACGGAGACGGGCTTCCGCTCCCGGCAGGACCGCTCGATGATCGCCAGGGCCTCGTCGAGGTCCTTCGCCTGGACGTCGAGGTAGCGGGTCCTGAGCCGCATCTCGATGCGCGAGGGCTGGCACTCGACGGCCAGGCAGGAGGCGCCCGCCAGGGTGGCGGCGAGCGGCTGGGCGCCGCCCATGCCGCCGAGGCCGGCGGTCAGGATCCAGCGGCCCGCGAGGCTGCCGCCGTAGTGGCGCCGGCCGACCTCCACGAAGGTCTCGTAGGTGCCCTGCACGATGCCCTGGCTGCCGATGTAGATCCAGGAGCCGGCCGTCATCTGGCCGTACATCATGAGGCCCTTGCGGTCGAGCTCGTGGAAATGGTCCCAGGTCGCCCAGTGGGGCACCAGGTTGGAATTGGCGAGAAGCACGCGCGGTGCGTCGGCGTGGGTGCGGAAGACGCCGACCGGCTTGCCGGACTGGACCAGGAGGGTCTGGTCCTCCTCGAGCCGCTTCAGCGCGGCGACGATGCGGTCGAAGCTCTCCCAGTCGCGCGCGGCCCGGCCGATGCCGCCGTAGACGACGAGCTCGCCCGGCCTCTCGGCGACCTCCGGGTCGAGGTTGTTCATCAGCATGCGGAGCGGGGCTTCGGTCATCCAGCTCCTGGCGGTCAATTCGGGTCCGCGCGGGGCGCGGATGACGCGGGCGTTGTCGAGGCGGCCGGCGGGGCGGTTCATGGGCGGGGTCCCTCCAGGGCGAAGTTCTTGCAGGCTTCCAGGATGGCGGTGAGTGCGGCGCGCATCGGGGCCGCGAAGTCGGGGTCGTAGGGCGCCGGCCAGGTGGTCTCGTCGAGCGGCCCCTCGGGGTCGGCCATGTAGCCGCGGCAGGCGAGCTCCATCTGGACGGCGTGGACGCCCTCCCGGGGGCGGCCGTGGCGGCGGGTGATCCAGCCGCCCTTGAAGCGGCCGTTGGTCACGCGCGAGAGGCCGGTGGCGTCGCAGATCGCCTCGATGCGGGCGGCGAGGTCGGGGGCGCAGCTCGCGCCCGAATTGGTGCCCAGGTTGAAGTGGGGCAGGACGCCGTCGAAGAGGCGCGGGACGACGGATCGGATGGAGTGGCAGTCGTAGAGCACGATCCGGGGGTGGGCGGCGCCGAGTCGCGCGATCTCGGCCTCGAGCGCCGCGTGGTACGGCTCGAAGAAGGCGCGGCGGCGGTCGGCGATCTCGGCGGGGCCGGGCTCGGCGCCGGGGCGGTAGAGGGGCTCGCCGTCGAAGGTGGTGGTCGGGCAGAGCCCGGTGGTGGCCTGCCCGGGATAGAGCGAGGCGCCGGACGGGTCGCGGTTGACGTCGATCACGGTGCGCGAGACGGCGGTGCGGACGACTGTCGCCCCGAGGCCGGCGGCGAAATCGTAAAGCCGCTCGATCCACCAGTCGGCGTCCTTGCGGGCGAGCCAGGGGGAGACGAGGCCGGCCTCAACGGCGGCAGGGATCTCGGTGCCGGTGTGCGGGATGGAGACCAGCAGCGGAGCGTCGCCGCGGGTGACCGTCAGCCAGGAGGGCGTCTCAGGCATGGTCGCGGGCTCCGGGGGCGGGATCGGGCCCCGGCGCGGGGCATGCGGAGGCGCCGCGGGGGAGGATGCCGGCGAGGCCCCGCATCCCCGGCCAAGGCGCGTGAGCGCCGCAGATCCTGGGGCCAGCGCCGGACCCGGGCCGCAACGGTGCGGCAGGCGGACGGCGCTGGATCCCGGCTCTCCGCTGCGCTCCGGCCGGGAGTGCGGGAGGGAGGGCCGCAGCATGACCGGACCACCGCGGCGGCGGGGCGGATGCGGCAAGGCCCACCCCACGGGTGTCACCCCGGCCATCGCGCCGGGGCCTATCGGCGGGGCAATGGGGATGGCCTTTCTCAAGGGCACACTCGTGTAGCGCGGCACGGCCAATGGGTCCCGGCTCGGTGGCCGGGATGACACCCGGGGACTGGCCCGAGCAGGGCCGAACCATCGGGCCAGGCGTGCAGTCAGGGAAGGGGCGAGCCGCGCTGCCCGCAGTGCGGCGAGCGCTCGCGCAGGGGCGGGTCATCACGCCGCCTCCCCGGCGATGCCGGGCAGGGCGATGCCCGGGGCCTCCGCCAGGGCTCCCGATCGGACCAGCGTCAGGGCGGCCTCGATATCCGGGTGCATGTAGCGGTCGTCGTCGAGATGGGGCACGGCGCCGCGCAGGACGGCGCGCGCGCGCTCCAGGGGTTCGCTGGACGCGAGGGGCGCGTGGAAATCGAGGCCCTGGGCGGCGGCGAGGAGTTCGATGGCAACCACGGCGGCGGCGTTGGCCGCCATCGGCAGGAGCCGGCGGGCGCCGTGGGCCGCCATGGAGACGTGGTCCTCCTGGTTGGCCGAGGTCGGGATGGAATCGACGCTTGCCGGGTGCGCCCGCTGCTTGTTCTCCGAGACGAGCGCGGCGGCGGTGACCTGGGGGATCATGAAGCCGGAGTTGAGGCCGGGCTTCGGGGTCAGGAACGCGGGCAGGCCGGACAGCGCCGGGTCGACCAGCATGGCGATTCGGCGCTCGGCCAGCGAGCCGATCTCGCAGATCGCCAGCGCGATCATGTCGGCCGCGAAGGCGACCGGCTCGGCGTGGAAGTTGCCGCCCGAAAGGGCCTCGTCCGCCTCGGGGAAGATCAGCGGATTGTCGGAGACGCCGTTCGCCTCGGCGGCTAGCGTGGCGGCGGCCTGGCGCAGGAGGTCGAGCACGGCGCCCATGACCTGCGGCTGGCAGCGCAGGCAGTAGGGATCCTGCACGCGCGGGTCGCCGGTACGGTGGGACGCGCGGATCGGGCTGCCGGCCATCAGGGCGCGGAGCGCGTCGGCGGTCTCGATCTGGCCGCGGTGGCGGCGCAGGCGGTGGATGCGCGGGTCGAACGGCGTGTCGGAGCCGCGCGCGGCGTCGGTCGACAGGGCGCCGGCGACCAGCGCCGCCCAGAAGACCGTCTCGGCCTCGAAGAGCCCGGCGAGCGCATGGGCGGTCGAGAACTGGGTGCCGTTCAGGAGCGCAAGGCCCTCCTTGGCGCCGAGGACCACCGGCTTCAGCCCGGCGCGCGCCAGGGCGTCGGCGGCCGGGACGCGGCCCTCCGGCACGAGGATCTCGCCGACCCCGATCATCGCGGCGGTCATGTGGGCGAGCGGGGCGAGGTCGCCGGAGGCGCCGACCGAGCCCTGCGCCGGCACCACGGGCACGAGATCGCGCTCCAGCATGGCCTCGAGCAGGTCGAGGGTCTCCAGCCGCACGCCCGAGGCCCCTTGCGCGAGGCTGGCGAGCTTCAGCGCCATCATCAGCCGGGCGACCGGCTTCGGCATCGGCTCGCCGACCCCGGCGGCATGGGAGAGGACGATGTTGCGCTGGAGGGTCTCCAGGTCGGCGGTGTCGATGCGGACGCTGGCGAGCTTCCCGAAGCCGGTGTTGATGCCGTAGACCGGCTCGCCGGCCGCCAGGATGCGGGCGACCGCGGCGGCGGCGGCGGCGACCTGCGGGCGGCAGGCGGGGTCGAGGGAGGCCGGGGCGCCGCGCCAGACGGCGCGCCAGTCGGCGAGGCGGACGTCGCCGGGCGCAAGCGTGATCATCGACCCCTCCGGATGCGGGCGTGAAGCGGGTTGAAGCCGAGACGGTAGACGAGTTCGGCCGGGCGCTCGACGGTCCAGACCGCGAGGTCGGCGGCCTTGCCGGGCTCCAGCGTGCCCACGTCGGACAGCCGGCCGAGGGCGCGGGCGGCCTCGCGGGTGACGCCCAGCAGGCACTCGTCGACCGTCATGCGGAAGAGCGTCGCGGCCATGTTCAAGGCGAGGAGCAGCGACGTCATCGGCGAGGTGCCCGGGTTGCAGTCGGTGGCGACCGCCATCCGAACCCCGGCGGCGCGGAAGAGGTCGATCGGCGGGCGCTTCGTCTCGCGGATGAAATAGAAGGCGCCGGGCAGGATCACCGCGACGGTGCCGGCCGCCGCCATGGCGGCGGCGCCGGCCTCGTCGGTGTGCTCGAGGTGGTCGGCCGAGAGAGCGCCGTATCGCGCCGCCAGGGCGGCCCCGCCGAGGTTCGAGAGCTGGTCGGCGTGGAGCTTGACGGGCAGGCCCAGCCGGCGGGCGGCCTCGAAGACGCGGGCGATCTCGTCGGACGAGAAGGCGATCCCCTCGCAGAAGCCATCGACCGCATCGGCGAGGCCTTCGGCGGCGACGGCCGGCAGCATGTCGTCGACGACGCGCGCGATGTAGGCGGCCTTGTCGCCCTGCGCCTCGGGCGGCAGCGCGTGAGCGCCCAGGAAGGTGGTGACGATGTCGACATCCCGTTCGCGGCCGAGGCGGCGGGCGGCGCGGAGCTGCCGGAGCTCGGTCTCGCGGTCGAGGCCGTAGCCCGATTTCACCTCGACGGTCGTGACGCCTTCGGCGATCAGGGCGTCGAGGCGCGGCAGGGTCTGGCGGACGAGGTCGTCCTCGCTCGCCGCTCGGGTCGCCCGGACGGTCGACACGATGCCGCCACCAGCGCGGGCAATCTCCTCGTAGCTGGCGCCCTGCAGGCGCAGTTCGAACTCGTGGGCGCGGTCGCCGGCATGGACCAGGTGGGTGTGGCAGTCGATCAGGCCGGGGGTGATCCAGCGGCCGTCGCAGACGACGCGTTCGGCATCGCGGGCCTCGGCGGCCGGCAGGTCGGCGGCCGGGCCGGCATAGACGATGCGCCCGCCGCGCGTCAGGAGGGCGGCGGCCTCGACCACCCCGAGCCCGGGGCGGTCCGGGCGCATGGTGGCGAGGCGGCAGTCTGTATAGAGGCGGGCGGGCTCGAGTGAAGGCGCCATGACGCATCATCCGGGAGCGGGAAGCACCCGGATAATGTATAGACATATTCACCGCAGACGCAAGAGCCCGTGACCCGGGACCGCGGCACATGGGGTTGCCGCGATCCCGCCGGGGCCCCTGCCCTCAGCCGCGCAGGCCCTCCTTGCGGACCCAGGCCTCGCCGTCGTCGAGCGCCTTTTCGAGCCGGTCGAAGAGCTCGTCGAGTTCGGCCTCGGCGATGATCATCGGCGGGCAGATCGCGATGGTGTCGCCGATCGCGCGCAGGATCGCGCCGCGTGCCTGCAGGAAGGCGACGCACTGGGCCGCGACGCCCTTCTTGGGGTCGAAGGGCCGGCGGGTCGCCTTGTCGGCGACGAGCTCGACGCCGCCGACGAGGCCCTTGGAGCGGCCGTTGCCGACGAGCGGATGGTCCTCCAGGCGCTTGATGCGCTCGGCGAAGCGGGGCGCGAGCCCGCGCACGCGGCCGAGGATGTCGCGCTTCTTGTAGATCTCGATCGCCTTGATGCCGAGGGCGCAGCCGAGCGGGTGGCCGCCATAGGTGAAGCCGTGCCCGAAGGTGCCGATCTTGGCGGACTGGCTCTCCAGCGCGTCGATCATGAACTGGGGCAGGAGGACGGCCGAGAGCGGTGCGTAGGAGGCGGTGAGCTGCTTGGCCACCGAGATCGTGTGCGGCACGAAGTCCATGGTCTCGCAGCCGAACCAGTTTCCGGTGCGACCGAATCCGCAGATCACCTCGTCGGAGATGCAGAGGATGTCGTATTTCGCCAGGATCGGCTGGATGGCCGGGAAGTAGCTGTCGGGGGGCACGACCACGCCGCCGGCCCCCATGATCGGCTCGGCGATGAAGGCCGCCACGGTCTCGGGACCCTCGCGCAGGATGAGCGCCTCGAGGCTGGCGGCGAGGCGGGCGACGAACTCGGCCTCGGTCTCGCCCTCCTGGGCGAAGCGGTAGTATTGCGGGCAGTCGGCGTGGACGACGCGCGCGACCGGCAGGTCGAAGTCGATGTGGTTGTTGGGCAGGCCGGTGAGCGAGGCGGTCATCACGGTGACGCCGTGGTAGGCCTTGATGCGACTGATGATCTTCTTCTTGTCGGGGCGGCCGAGGGCGTTGTTGTAGTACCAGGCCAGCTTGATCTGCGTGTCGTTCGCCTCCGAGCCGGAGGAGGAGAACAGCACCTTGGAGATCGGCACCGGCGCGATCTCCTTGAGCTTCTCGGCCAGCTCGATGGCGACCTCGTAGCCCTTGGCGCCGAAGAGGTGGTAGTAGGGCAGCTTCTTCAGCTGCTCCGTCCCCGCCTCGATCATCTCCTCGTCCGAGAAGCCGAGCCCGGCGCACCAGAGGCCGGACATGCCCTCGATGTATTCCTTGCCCTGCGTGTCGACGACGAAGACACCATGGCCGCGCTCCAGGACCAGGGGCCCGATCTCGCGCAGCCGATGCTGCGGCGTGTAGGGATGCACCAGGGCCTCGATGTCGCGGACCTGCATGTTGGTGAGCTGGGTCATGGTCGTCTCTCACGAAGGCGGCGCGCCGTGCGCGGCGGAAGCGCGGACCATAGCCGAGGCGGAGCCGCCCGTCAGGTGCGGGGCCGCACGACGGTCATGCCCGTCGGGCATGCCGGGCGGGCCGTCCTCGTGAAAAAGGGGAGCCCCTGATCGGGAGCTCCCCTGGTTTTCCTGCAAGAACCACTGGTGAAAAGGTCTGCTTAAATTCCGTCTCCGCCGCGATCAGGAGGAGAGGCGGATCTTGAGAATCTGGGCGGCGATCTCGTCGTAGGCGGCCTTGAGGGCGGCGCCGTCGGCGGCGTCGTAGAAGGCCTTCCGCTTGACGCCGTTCTGGTCCGTGATGGTCGAGGCGCAATCCTCGAGCATCTTCTTGGCCCAGGTGCCGGAGGCGCCGGTCAAGTCGAAGCCGATGGTGTAGACCGTGATGCCTTCCTTGTTCATGGCCCCGCAGGCGGCGAGCGCGGCGTCCATGGAGGCCGGGTTGGGCTCCACGACGGTCTGCTTGCCGGTCGTGCCGTAGGAGGTGTTGTAGAGGCCGTCGGTCATGAGGATCGCCACCTTCCGGACGCCCTTGGCGCCGGTGGCGGAGGCGGCCGCGCCGGTCCAGACGTCGCTCCACTTGGCGGAGAGGACGTAGCGGGCCCAGATCGTGCCGAGGTGGCCGGCGGTGGTGCCGCTCGCCGTGAAGGCGGAGACGTCGGCGAGCAGGGCGGTGCGGTCGTTGGTGAGCGGACGGACCTTGTTGGCCGGGCAGTCGGCGGCGGCGGACACGCCGACGGGGGAGACCTTGCCGCTCGCGTCCGAGCTGTCGATGACGCCGGACAGGTAGCGCTCGGTGACGCAGGCGGTGCTCTTGCCGCCGCTCACCGCGGCCGCGTAGGCGCCGGCGTTGACGGAGGCCGCGAAGGGGACGACGCCGATCCGCACCACCTCCTTGTTGGCGCCGTTCGCCGGCAGGAGCGTGTTGATGAAGTCCGTCGAGGCGGACTTCAGGGAGGCGATCTTGGTCGGGCCGCCGGCCTTCGGCTTGGACGCCATCGAGCCGGTCATGTCGACCATCATGGCGATCTCGAACTTCGTGCCGTCGACGGTCGAGTCGGAGGACACGCCGAGGTCGACCACGTCGACGCCGGCAATGCCGATGAGGACCGTCTTCATGTGCGCGGTCGCCTTGACGCTCGCGGTCTTGGTCTTCAGGTCGGTGACGACCTTGAAGTCCGCCGACTTCACGGTCTCGGCGATGTCGGCCCGCATGTTGGCGTCGAAGATGGAGCGGGCGACGGCCTGGAGCTTCTTGGTGTCGCTCTCGCCGGCGGCGATCGCCCGGGCGGTGGCGAGCGAGGCGGCGTCCGCGGCGCCCTGCATTTCGCTGCGGACCGCCGCGGCGCGGCTGTAGTCGACGGCGACTCCGGTGGTCACCATGATGCCGAGGAGCGCGCCGCCGAAGGTCGCCGCGATCGAGCCGCGCTCGTCGCGGGCGAAGTCGGTGAGGGCGGGGAAGAGGCTGCGGGTCATGGGGTCGGTCCTCGGAAGGCGGTCTGGCCTTCCCATCGCAACCCGCGTGCCAGCGCCCCCCGCCCCCGCCGTGCCAGACCGCGCCGCTCTGATCGGAAAGGCGTTTTCCGATCAGACGTAAACGGCGGCCCGCGGGAGGGGGTACTCATCAATCTTTCGTTAAGGAACGCAGGCCCGCAACCGGACATGCGCCGCCGGTGTATGCTGTGCGGATGGAGTACGGTTGTTCCGTTTCGGAACAATACGGGTTCGCCTCCGGACGGTCGTGCCAGCAGGCGGCGCGGCCGGCGGGAGCGGCCCGGGGGCCCTTGCCGAGATCGTTCATCGCCCTGGCGGGCCGCTGGCCCGCCCGGCCCCCGACCCGCGGGGTCCTTCGGCCGAGCCTGCCGTCCGGGAGCCGGCCGTCCCGTAAGGTGCCGACTGGACAGCGCGGCCTCGACCCGCGATCCTCACCCGAAGGCCGGACCCCGAACCAAGAAACGACCGGAGAAACGCTCCAATGCTCGGCACGATGCAGCACTGGCCGCTCCTGTGCACCAAGATCCTGGACCACGCGGCGCTCCAGCACGGGGGCAGGCCGATCGTCAGCCGATCCTGCGAGGGGCCGATCCACCACACGACCTACGCCGACCTGCGGGCCCGCGCGTTGCGGGCTGCCCAGCGCCTCGACCGGCACGGGATCCGCCTCGGCGACCGCTGCGCGACGCTGGCCTGGAACACCTGGCGGCACCTGGAGGTCTGGTACGGGCTCCTGGGGATCGGGGCCGTCTACCATACGGTCAACCCGCGGCTCTTCCCCGACCAGATCGCCTGGATCATCAACGACGCGGCCGACCGGCTCCTCTTCGTCGACCTCACCTTCTTGCCGATCGTGGAGAAGATCGCCGCCGCCCTCCCGACGGTGGAGCGGATCGTCGTGCTGACCGACGCCGCCCACATGCCGGCGACCTCGCTTGCCAACGCAGTGGCGTACGAGGACTGGCTGGCCGAGGCGGACGGCGATTTCGCGTGGCGTGCGTTCGACGAGAACACCGCGGCGGGCATGTGCTACACCTCCGGCACGACCGGCCACCCCAAGGGCGTCGTCTACTCGCACCGTTCCAACGTGCTGCACGCCTGGATGGCCGCGACGCCCGACATGATGGGGATCGGGGCGGCCGACGTGGTCATGCCCGTGGTTCCGATGTTCCACGCCAACTGCTGGTCCCTCGCCTTCACGGCGCCGCTGACCGGGGCCGGCCTGGTGCTGCCCGGGGGGCGGCTCGACGGCGCCGCCGTGCACGAGATGCTCGAGGCCTACGGCGTGACCTTCACGGCTGCGGTGCCGACCGTCTGGCTGATGCTGCTGCAGCACCTGGAGGCGACCGGCGGGAACCTGACCAGCCTCAAGCGCGTCGTGATCGGGGGATCGGCCTGCCCGCGCGCCATCACGGAGAAGTTCCTGAAGCGCTACGGGGTGGAGGTCCGGCACGCGTGGGGCATGACGGAGATGAGCCCGCTCGGCACCATCTGCACGCCCAAGCCGGAGACCCGGCCGGCGGACGACGAAGCCTGGCTCGACCTGCAGGTGAAGCAGGGGTCGCCGCCCTTCGGCGTGGAGATGAAGATCACGGACGACGAGGACCGCCCGCTGCCGCACGACGGCAAGACCTTCGGGCGGCTGAAGGTGCGCGGGCCGGCCGTGGCGGAGTCCTACTTCAAGGGGACGGGCGCGGAGTCCTTCGATGCCGAGCACTGGTTCGATACCGGCGACGTCGCGACGATCGATCCCTACGGCTACATGCAGATCACCGACCGGGCGAAGGACGTCATCAAGTCGGGCGGCGAGTGGATCTCGTCGATCGACCTGGAGAACCTGGCGGTCGGCCATCCGGACGTCGCTGAGGCGGCGGTGATCGGGATCGCCCATCCGAAGTGGGACGAAAGGCCGCTCCTGGTGGTGGTGCCGCGCAAGGACCGGGAGCCGTCGAAGGAGTCGATCCTCGGCTTCATGGAAGGCAAGATCGCCCGGTGGTGGATGCCGGACGACGTCGTGGTCGTGCCCGAGATCCCGCACACCGCGACGGGGAAGATCCAGAAGACCACGCTGAGGGAGCAGTTCCGGGACTATCGCTTCCCGGGGACGAGTTGACAGAGAGGACGCCATCACCACCGGGGGGCCGGTATCATGAACGGAGAACCACGATGACTGCCGAACGTGACCTGATCCGGACCGCCTACGACCTGGGCCTCGCCGACCTGAGGAGCGACGCCCTCTATCGTCCCGGCTGGTTCCGCCCCGACGAGCGCGCCCCGCTCGGCGGGCCCGAGCGCGGGCTCAATTTCCTGATGCCCTATGCGGTCGCGGTGGTGCGCAGCGACGGCATCCCGAGCCAGAGCCACCCGTGGCCGGACTTCGAGAGCCTCAGCCGCGAGGAGATGAAGGCGATCGAGATCATCCACATGTGCCTCATCGAGACGCGCTCGGTCATCCTCTTCGAGTATCTCGACCGCCGCCGCGCCTATTACGCGCATGCCTACGACCTCCTGCGCTACGCCTCGCGCTTCGGCGGCGAGACCTACCCGCGCGCCCTCCTGGAGCGGCCCGGCACGGCGGCCGGCCGTCCCGACGCCCCCGTGCCGACCGCCTCGGCCGTCGCACTCGTGGCGCTCGTCTGCGAGATGGGCCTCGACGCGGAGGGCAACCTGGTGGGGACGGGCGAGGAGGCCTACTGAGGCTTTCGACAAGAATTGCAGGCAAGGTCGCAGAGTTACGACCCTGCGGCCGTCGCCGTTCCCTCATACCGGCACGCTGGAGTTGGTCCGTCCGGTTCCTTTGCACGGGCCGCTGAAAGAAGGCCCGGCATCCCACAGACTCTGTATGCCGCAGACGTCGTCAAGCGGAGGAACCGGTCAGTCTGATTCTTGGTATGCTCGAAATGCATAGTCACCCAGCAGGCTTGCGCAACACCGCCGTGTGGAAGAGCTGAAGGAGTTCATCCTCCCCGTACTGACTAAGCTCCGCGAGTATCTCCGGAGTCAGGAATCTCCTATCCTCATCTGGGATATGGGGGACGGAGCTAAGGAGCTCGAAACCTGCCGAGTGCGCGTAGTCCAAGAACTCTGGGATTCGCATCTTGTTCAGATCGTATGAAATCTGCTTTCGGAACAAGGCTGGATCTTTTGCATAGATTGCAGCCCTCTCAGGGGTGGGAGTGTGCTGCGGCGGAAAGGCTGTCGAATAGAGAGCAGGGTTGCTGAAGACTTGGCCTAGCATCTCTACGTGCCGGTCTTCCGGTAGCCGCAAGTGCGCCCAAGGATAGTGATATGGCATTCCGATATCGTGCCCGCCCATCCGGAAGCCCGCGTAGGGGTTCCAATTGATCGCTGCTCCACCACCCGGCTTCAGCACGCGATAAAGTTCAGTGAGCACCCTCTTAGGATTTTGGACATGCTCAAACACAGCATTGGAAATCACTATATCAAACATGTTGTCCTTAAAATAAATTTCTGATGCGGACATCTGTAGCAATGTAATCTTCGAATAGAAATCGTCAAAGTGTAAAATGTCGGTCGATGCAAATACAACTCGCCCCCCTTCGAGGCCTTGTACTTCGATCCCGAGCAAGTCCCTTGCTTGTTTCCAGAATGCGACCTTGTTCGGGTCTGCCGCGTGAAGGTCGGGATGGGCGATGTCGATGCCATAGCATTGTCGCGCGCCATCCAGCAGAGCAAGTGCGAGAGTGAGGCCGCCGTGCGTTAGCTGGAAGCCAACGCCTAGATCGAGAATTAGCTTCCCCCCGAAGCCGCCCAGATGCTCCTTAACGTTAGATGCAAGAATATTATATGGTACCCTGGCCGCCTCGACGTAGTTTCGGAAATCCACTTGATATTCGAATAACGCATCGGGGTTCATTATGGAAGCCTCCGGAATCATCCCACACCTAGAAACTAGCAGTACATTACCTTTCGTCAAGCCTTGTGGCTCATTTGTTGACTCTACGTCTCATCTTCCTCCATCATGGCAAGCCTGCAGAGCCAGTGGTCACCAGCAACGACCGCGCCGGCCGGCCGGCCGATCCAGCGAGCGTCCCGGTACACAAGCCGCGTTCCTGACAGCCGGCTTGACGCGCCGTTCACGGGGGGCTCACCTTCGGTCTGCCTTGATTGGGCCACAAAGCCGGCGGGACGGACCCGCCGGGCCGACGGGAGCCCAGCCCATGACCGACATCCCCTTCGACGACCGCTTCGCCGCCGCCGCACCGGCCGCGCCGCGCGCCGAGACGCCGCGCCTCGGCACGGGCGCCGTGCGCGCCTACTACGACGCCACCTCGCCGGGGATCATGCGCCTCGCCTTCCTGGGCGGGCTCTTCTCCATCCTGACGCTCGGGATCTACCGCTTCTGGTACATCACCGACCTGCGCCGCCAGCTCTGGCGCCGCTCCGCCCTCGGCGGGTCGAACTTCGAGTACACGGGGACCGCGAAGGAGATCTTCATCGGCTTCCTGATCATGCTCGCCATCCTGGCGCCGCTCTACCTCCTGTCCTTCCTGGCGCAGCTCGACGTCGGCGGCGTGTTCGGCACGATCGCCAACCTGGTCTTCATCTTCGGCCTCTTCTTCTTCATCGGCTTCGCCATGTTCCGGGCGCGCCGCTACCGGCTGACCCGCACGCTGTGGCGCGGCGTCCGCTTCGGGCAGACCGGCTCGGCCGCGGCCTATGCGCTGCGCGCCATGGGGTGGGGCTTCCTCACCATGCTGACCGCGACGCTCGCCTTCCCGTTCTACCGGGCGAGCCAGGAGCGCTATCGCGTCAACAACACCTGGTATGGCGACCGCAAGTTCGAATGCCGGGCGAGCGGCCTCGCGATGCTGCTGCCCTGGATCCTCTTCATCGCCGCCGCCGTGCTGCCGCTCGTCTTCGCGGTCGTCCACGTCCTCTCGATCGCCCCGATCGACACGCTCGCGGGCTACATCCAGACGACCGCCGGCGCGGACGGCATGCCGAAGCTCACGCTAGGCCCGAATGCCCCGGCGGCGCTCACCGCGGCGATCGGCGTGGCGATCGGGGCCGCCGTGTGGCTCTTTGTGGCGCCCATCCTGCTCTGGCCGGTCTACCGCGCCCGTGAGATCCGCAGCTTCATGGGCCGCACCTCCCTCGGCGGCACCACGTTCCGCTCCGACTTCTCGGCACTGTCGATCTACGGCAGCTATCTCCTCTTCATGCTGGTCGCGGCCCTCACCTTCGCGGGCCTGGCGGCCGTCACGGCGGGCGTGCTCGCGGCGGTCGGCGGCTTCGACGACATGTCGCCCGCCGGCATCGTGGCCTTCGCGGGGGTCTACCTCGTCGCGGTCTGGCTCATCGGCACGCTCAAGACCCGGCTGGTCACCGCCGCGCTGTGGGGCAAGGTGGTGACGTCGGTGGTGGTCGACGGTATCGAGCATCTGTCGGGGATCGGGGCGCGGCGCGACCAGGCCTCGGGCGTCGGCGACGACTTCGCCAGCTCCTACGACTTCGGGGCAATCTGATGCGCATCGAGGGCCCCGCGCTCTACTACGACGGACGGAGCTCCCGCGGCTCCGCCGTCCGCTTCGTCCTCGACCTCGCCGGCGTCACCATCCTGTCGGCCGAGGGTGGCGCGATCGCCGCCTGGCCGCTCGGCAGCGTGCGGAGGGCGGACTCGGGGCCAGGCCTGCTCCGGCTCGCCAGCACGGCGGCGGAGGATGCCCGCCTGGAGATCTCCGACGCCGATGCGCTCCGCGACGTCGGCCCCGCGCTCCGGGCCCTCCCTGACCGGGACGGCACCTCCTGGGCCGGGGTCGCGAAGGTCGGGGCCTGGTTCGCGGCGGCGGTCGCTTCCCTGGTGGGGCTGGTGTGGATCGGCATCCCGGCGGCGGCCGACAAGCTTGCGCCGCTGGTGCCGGTGCCGGTCGAGCAGAAGCTCGGCGGCAGCGTCAAGCCGCAGATCCTCGCCGCGCTGAACCGGGGCCAAGCCCCGCGCCTCTGCGCCGCGCCGGCCGGCAAGGCGGCGCTCGAGCGCCTGACCGCGCCGCTCGTCGCGGCGGCGCGCGCACCGATGCCGATCACGATCGAGGTGGTCGACGTGCCGGTCCCGAACGCCTTCGCGCTGCCGGGCGGCCATGTCCTGGTCATGCGCGGGCTGATCGACCGGATGCAGGGTCCGGACGAGCTCGCCGGCGTGCTGGCCCACGAGTTCGGCCACGTGGTGCACCGGGACGCGATGCGCGGGGTGCTGAAGTCGGCCGGATTGTCGATCCTGGTCGGCGTCGTGGTCGGCGACTTCACGGGCTCGACCATCGCGGTGGCGGTCGGGCGGACGCTGATCGACGCGAGCTATTCGCGCGGCGCGGAGACCATGGCGGACGACTTCGCGGTCGACCTCATGGGGCGGGTCGGCCGCGACGGCGGCGCGCTCGGCACCGCACTGGAGCGGATCACCGCGGACGGGCCGAAGCTCGACGGCGCGCTCTCCTGGCTGTCCACCCATCCGGACACGGCGGCACGCGCGGAGGCCTTGCGCAAGGCGGGCGCCGGCCGGGCGAAGGGCCCCGCCCTGCTCGACGCGGCCGGCTGGGCGAGCCTCCGGGCGATCTGCAGCTGAGGGGCCCGGCGGCAGCCCGAGAATCGCTGTCGGGATCGGGCGGGCTGTGGTATCGCGAAGGGGAGGTCCCCGAGCCGAGCGCCCGATCCGCATGCTCTACCGTCCGATCCAGCGTCGATCCCGTGCCGCCGAGTGGGGCCGCCGGTTCGGCGCGCTGGCGCTCCCCGTGCTGATCATCGCGGTCGCCGGGCACCGCTTCTTCGGCCTGCGCGCCGACCACGCGGTCGGCATCACGAGTGTGGCGACGATCCTCGGCTGGATCGCCGTGGTGCTCTCGGCGGCGGGCGCCAAGATCATCTGGGACAAGGGCTTCCTGGGCGCGAGCCAGGCCGCGCGGGGGCTGATCTACGGCTTCATCGCGCTCGTTCCGGCGGGCTATGCGGCCTGGGGCATCTACAGCTACCCGCGGATCAACGACGTCTCGACCGACACCGCCGACCCGCCGCTCTACAAGGCGGCCGCCTTCGCGCGGATCGGCGCCATGAACCCGACCCGGCCGCCGGCCCCGGCCGAGCTGGAGCGCCAGCGCATCCTGTTTCCCGACATCGAGACGCGCCACTTCGACATCGGCTCCGAGCAGCTCTACGCGGCGGCGCGGCGGGTGGTTGAGAAGGCCGGGTGGCGGGTCACCGAGGATCTGCCGGCGCGCGAGGAGGGCGACCGGGCGCGCATCGAGGCGGTCGCCCGGACCCTGGTGTTCGGCTTCGAGGACGACGTGGTCATCCGCATCTACGCCGAGGGGAACGGCGGCTCGAAGATCGACATCCGCTCCTCCTCGCGCTGGGGCGAGCACGACTTCGGCGCCAACGTGCGGCGCATCCGCGGCTTCCTCTCCGACCTCGATGCGCTGGTGGCGGAGAGTTTCGGCTGAGGTCAGTCGCGGGCGAGCCGGTAGGTGGCTTGGAGCGAGACCGGTCCGTCGGCGCGGATCAGCCCGCGCTCGGCCAGGTCCTCCACATGGGCGAGCACGGACAGGGCGGCGGCGCCGTGCAGGGCGCGGTCGACGTCGGCATAGATGACCGAGACCATGGCGGGGATCGTGTCGTCGCCGGCGGCCACCCGGTCGAGCACGGCCTTCTCGCGGCCCAGCCGGTGGGCCTTCAGCGCGGCGACGAAGTCCTGCGGGTCGCGGACCGGCCCGCCGTGGCCCGGCCAGTAGACCGTCTCGGACCGGCCGACGAGGCGTTCCAGCGAGGCCATGTAGTCGCGCATGGCGCCGTCCGGCGGGGCGACAATGGAGGTCGACCAAGCCATTACATGGTCGCCGGAGAAGAGGGCCTCCTCCTCGGGGAATGCGAAGGCGAGGTGGGTGGCGCAGTGGCCGGGCGTGGCCAGAGCCGTCAGCGTCCAGCCCTGCCCGGCGACGGACTGGCCGTCGGAGAGCTTGCGGTCGGGCACGAAGTCCTTGTCGCCGGAGGCGTCGAGCGGGTTGATCTCGCCGAGGTTCAGCGGCCGGGCGGGCCGGTGCGGCCCCTCCCCGTAGACCGGCGCGCCGGTCAGGGCGGCGAGCGCGCGGGCGCCGGGGGAGTGGTCCCGGTGGGTATGGGTGACCAGGATCGCGGCGACGCGGGCGGGCCCGATCGCGTCGAGGAGGGCCTCCCGGTGGGCGGGATAGTCCGGCCCGGGGTCGATTACGGCGAGGTCGCGGTCGCCGACCAGATAGGTGTTGGTGCCGTGGAACGTGAAGGGGCCGGGGTTGCGGACGGTCACGCGGCGGACGAGCGGTGACAGGCGCACGGCCTCGCCGTGGCGGGGGTCGAAGGCGCGGTCGAAGCGGGGCGGTCCGAGGCTCATGGGGTCATCCGCCGGCGCGTCGAACGGACATGAAAAAACCCCGCCTCGCGGCCGGGGTCCATCTTTCCGTCGACCTGGCCCGGGACGCCAAGTCCTTGATGCGATTGGTCGGAGTGGTGTGATTCGAACACACGACCCCCTCGTCCCGAACGAGGTGCGCTACCAGGCTGCGCTACACTCCGCCGTCGCAGGCCGGTCTTATAGCGACCGCGATCCGGCACCGCAAGCGGTGAATTTCGGTTTGCACCGGGGCTCCGGACCGTGCCGTCCCCGGTCCTCCGGTCGGTTGCGACCCCGCCGCGAAGCCGCTATAGCATCCCGGCCCGACCGCGGCCCCGCGCCGCCGTCAGCGGCATTGCTGGGGCGTCGCCAAGTGGTAAGGCAGCGGATTTTGATTCCGCCATCCGCAGGTTCGAATCCTGCCGCCCCATCTCGATCTAGTCGGGGTCCCCGGAGCCGGCCCACCCCTCGGGCTCGATGATCTGCATCTCCCACTCGCCGCTGTCATTGAACGTGCCGGTCATGAAGTGGAACTTGCAGGCGATGCTTTGCGGGGAGCCCGACTCCACATCGTGGTGTTCTATGGTGACTTCACGCACGCCGAGGCTGCGCAGCCGGGCCACGAATTCGTCCAGTGCCACTCGCTCCACCGCAGCCTCCCCACCTGATTTTATCTGCAACCTATTGCATAAATTACCCATACGGAATGTGTAATCTGTCCGTCACTGTGCATAATGACGAGCTTCTGTTCCGTAGAGCCACAGGAGGCCGGTGCGAACCGCCCGCCGGGCCCCTCCCGGGCCGGAGCGGGGGCGGCCATCCCTTGCGGAGGCGGGGGCGCAATGGCTTATGGTCGGGGCAGCGGAGGGCGACATCGCATGCTCGAGACGAAGCGTAGCCACGGCGGCATGGTGACGGCACCCCACGATCTGGCGGCCCGCGCCGGGGCGCGGGTGCTCGAGGATGGGGGCACGGCCATCGAGGCCATGGTGGCGGCGGCCGCCGCGATCGCGGTGGCGTATCCGCACATGAACGGGCTCGGCGGCGACAATTTCTGGATCGTCTCCGTGCCGGGCCGGGCTCCCGCCGGCATCGACGCCTGCGGGGCGGCCGCCGGGCTGGCGAGCCCGGACTTCTATGCCGGCGAGACCGCCATCCCGGCGCGCGGGGCGCGCGCGGCGCTCACCGTCGCGGGCGCCGTCTCGGGCTGGGCGCGGGCGCTTGCCCTCAACGCCACCCTGACGAGCCGGCCGATGCCGCTCGCGCGGCTCTTCGAGGACGCGATCCGGCTCGCCCGGGACGGCGTCGCGGTGACGCGGACGCTGGCGCGCAATGCGGCCGAGAAGGCGCCGGAGCTGGACCCGGTGCCGGGCTTCCGGGCGACCTACGCGCCGGAGGGGCGGCTCGTGGCGGCCGGCGACCGTCTGCGTCAGGTCAAGGTGGCCGATACGCTGGAGCATCTGGCGCGGGCCGGCCTCGACGACTTCTACCGCGGCGACCTCGCCCGCAGCCTCGCCGGCGACCTCGAGGCGGCCGGCTCGCCGCTGCGGCTCGCGGACCTCGAGCGCCACCGGGCGCTGGACGTCGAGCCGCTGTCGGTCGCGGTCGGGCCGCACCGGGCCTATAACCTGCCGCCGCCCACCCAGGGCCTCGCCTCGCTGATGATCCTCGGGATCTTCGCACGGCTGGGCGTCACGACCGCGGAGGGCATCGAGCATGTGCACGGGCTCGTGGAGGCGACCAAGCAGGCCTTCCTGGTGCGCGACCGGCACGTCTGCGACCCCGCCTACATGACGCGCGCCGCCATCGAATTCCTGGCTGACGACGTGCTCGACGCCGCGGCGGCGCGCATCGACCGCGGGCGCGCCCTGCCCTGGCCGCAGCCGGCGGCGCCGGGCGACACGGTCTGGCTCGGCGCGATCGACCGCGAGGGCCGCGCCGTGAGCTTCATCCAGAGCGTCTATTGGGAGTTCGGCTCCGGCCTCGTCCTGCCCGGCTCGGGGGTCACCTGGCAGAACCGGGGCACCTCCTTCTCGCTCACGCCCGGGCACTTCAACGGGCTGAAGCCGTTCCGGCGGCCGTTCCACACCATCCAGCCCGCCTTCGCGGAGCTCGGCGACGGGCGGCGGATGGTCTACGGGACGATGGGCGGCGAGGGCCAGCCGCAGACGCAGGCGGCGGTCTTCAGCCGCTACGCCCTGTTCGGCTCCGACCTTCAGGCGGCCGTGACCGCGCCGCGCTGGCTCCTCGGCCGGACCTGGGGCGCGGCGACCTCGAACCTCAAGATCGAATCGCGGCTCGACGCGGCGCTGGTGGAGCGGCTGCGCGCGGCCGGCCACGAGATCCAGGTGGTCGGGCCGTTCGAGGAGATGATGGGGCATGCCGGCGCGATCGTGCTCCATCCGGGCGGCCTGATCGAAGGCGCCGCGGACCCGCGCAGCGACGGCGCAGCCGTCGGCCTCTGAAGGCCTCGCCGGCCGGGCGCTCTCCCCGGCTCCGGCGGAGGGCGGATCGGCGCAGGCACGGGGAGACCTCGGGGGAGATCCGCCCTATCCTCCCGGGCGTATGGCAGCCGAGCGGAGGTGCCTCGATGACTGTCGCCCGCATGCTTGCCGTCCTCGCCTGTCTCGCCGTCCCTGCTCTGCCGGCCGTGGCCGAGGAGGTCGACCTGGAGCTGGTGCTCGCGGCGGACGGGTCGGGGTCGATCGATGCCGACGAACTGGCGCTCCAGCGCAAGGGATACGCGGACGCGCTCGTCTCCCCCGAGGTGCAGCGGGCGATCCGGTCCGGCCTGACGGGGAAGATCGCGCTCACCTACATCGAGTGGGGCGGGCCGACGTCGCAGCACGTGATCGTCGACTGGGCGGTGGTGCACGACCTGGCGAGCGCCGCGGCTTTCGGGGAGAAGCTCGTGACACGGCCGCGCGCGGCCTACGGCTACAACTCGATCTCCAACGCGATCGACTTCTCCGTGGGCCTGATCGAGCGCAACGCCTTCGAGGGCACCCAGAAGGTGATCGACGTCTCGGCCGACGGGCCGAACATCGGGGGGCGGGAGATCACGGCGGCGCGGGACGACGCGGTGGCGAAGGGAGTCACCATCAACGGGCTGGTGATCTCGCGCCCCGGCGGCGTCGTGCGGCGGGTGCAGGGGGAGCCGCTGACCGAGCATTTCCGCCGTGACGTGATCGGCGGGCCCGGGGCCTTCATCGTGACGGTGGACGAGACGACGAGCTTTCCCGAGGCGGTCCGGCGCAAGCTGGTGCTCGAGATCGCCGGTCCGGAGCCGCAGGCCGGCCCGCGCCACGCCGGGCCCGGCCGGTATCCTCCCGTAGAGTGAGCCGCCGGGCGCCCGTCAGTAGGCGTTGCGGTCGACCAGGACCATGACGGCGGTGCGCATGATGATGCGCAGGTCGAGCCAGAACGACCAGTTGTTGATGTACCAGAGGTCAAGTTCGACGCGGGCCTCCATCTGCGAGTCCTCGCGGGTCTCGCCGCGGAAGCCGTGCACCTGGGCCCAGCCGGTGATGCCCGGCTTGACGTGATGGCGGAGCGCGTAGGTGCCGATCCGGCGGTCGTACAGGTTGTCGTGCGCGACCGCATGCGGCCGCGGGCCGACGATCGACATCTCGCCCCGCAGGACGTTCACGAGCTGGGGCAGCTCGTCGAGGCTGGTCCGGCGCAGGATGCGGCCAAGCGGGGTGATGCGCGGGTCGCCGCGGCGGGCCTGTTCGACCTGCGGGCCGTTCTCCTGCACCGTCATGGTGCGGAACTTCAGGATGCGGAAGAGACGGCCGCCGAAGCCCTTGCGATCCTGCAGGAAGAAGATGGGCCGCCCGGTCTCGACCATGATCGCCAGGGCGGTCATGAGCATCAGCGGCGATAGGAGGACGAGGGCCGTCCCGGCGACCGCGATGTCGAGCAGACGCTTGACGGCGCGCTCCGCGAAGGAGAGCGGCGCGCGCTGCACCTCGAAGGCGTCCAGGTCGCCGAAGGTCTGGCGGCGATGGGCGAGAAGATGCTGGGCGTTGTCGTCGGCGAAGAGCAGGACCGGCACGGGCAGGGTCGACAGGACCGCGCGCAGCTCGTCGAAGGCGCGCCGGTTGTTCCAGGGCACGAAAACATGGACGGCGTCGACGCCGGACTGGGCGAGCGAGCGGCGGGCGTCGTCGGCGGCCGTGACACAGGCGCGGTAGAAGTCGGGCCGGCCGAGCTTCGAGGTCGGAATGGTGGTGACGCCGACGGGCTCGATGCCGAGTTCGGCCAGGCGGCCCGACATGGCGTGGTAGCGGTCGGCCTCGGCGACCGCGACGACATGGACGCGACTGAGCGAGAGCTCGCGGCGGGACAGGCGGCGCGACAGCCAGACGCTGCCGAAATAATGGAAGGCCTGCAGCGCGAGGCCGCCGAACACGAACCAGGTGAGGATCGCACCGCGCGAGTAGCTCGCCGTCATCTTGGTGAGGAAGGCGCCCCAGCCGATCATGAAGAAGACGAAGATCCAGCCCTGGGCGGCCAGCCGGCTCTGCCGGCGCGCGTCCGCGATGGCCTCGACGTCGAATCCGCCGCGCCAGGCCACGAACCCGGAGAAGATGGCCGTGGCGAACAGCCCGATCCGGATGGACTCGCCGAGTTCGGGGCCGGATTGCGTGAGGAACGACTTGTAGGACAGGTCGGCCAGGAGCGCCGAGATCGCGATGATGAGGACGTCGATCGTCAGGATGCCGCCGATGAGGGCTTCCCGAGACCAGCGGATCCGCGGCTCGAATGCCAGGGATTCGGCCGCCGACGCATCGGCCGCCACAACCATATCCAGCTCTCTCATCGACTGGCAACTCTCGCTGGACGCACAGATGCCGGATGGTACCACTCAGCCACGGTAAGCCACAAGGCTCCGCTCACGGTTGAGTAAAGTTACCGAAACGTTATCGTTGGTGCTGACCATGGGGTTCTCCGTTCCAATCAGATTGAGCGTCATGCCGATTCGACGCGGGAGTCGGTCGCCGCGCAGAGGGGGACCAGTCAACTCAGGAAGCGGAAGAAAAGATCCTCGAGACCCTTGCCGAAATCCTTGTCTCGCTCGCCGGTGTTGTCGGTATCCCGGCGGGCCTGGATGAAGGGCTTGAAGGTGCGGTAGATCCGCTTCACGTCGATGGCTATGGACTTTCGGATGATCTCCTCGTCGCAGGCGTCGAGGGTGATGCAGCGGTCGAACTGGTCGAAGGCGTCGACGAGCAGTTCGACCGAGGCGGCGAGATCGTGCTCACGAATAAAGGCCAAAAGGAGATCGTCCCGGCTCGCGATCAGGGCATCCCGCTCCTGGTCCGAGCGGGCCGCCATGATGCGGCGCTGCTGGTCCTGGATCATGGTCCACCAGGGCTTGAGCTCCTCGGAAAGCTTGACGTAGGCGCGCTGGGCCTCGCCGTCGGCCCACTTGTCGAGGAGGTCGAGGCTGGTGGCGACGCGCTGGCGGGCGGCGGCGTGGGGGACCTCGACGAAGCGCTCGTAGGCCGCCCAGCCCCAGCCGGCGGTGGCGAACAGGGTCAGGCCGAGGACGGCCGCGGGACGCCTCAGACCGGCCACCCGCCCCGGACGGAGCGGCTGCTCGGTCTTGCTGATGTCCGCGGGCCTGGAGGTCATCGAGTCGGTCAGCGTCCCGGACGGATGGGCTTCGGACAGCAGGGCCCGCCGCAGCAGACGTCCTGCCAGGGCGGACGCGGTGCGGAGGGGCGGGGGCGGAACTGCGCCTCTGCGAGCGTGGTGCCGGTCACGACGAACATCATCGCCATCACGAGGATCTTCTTCATCATTCCACTCGGAGCCTGCTCAGGAACGGGTCGGGGCCCGGGTCGGGGCCCACCGCCCCGGCTGGGGAACGCGAGATCCGGACCGGGCCTGCCGGCCCGACCGGATCACGCTCGTCGTATCCGACGGCACCGGTCTAGCGCATCCAAGATGAACGAGGGCAGAATGGACGCGCTTGGCGGCGAAACCGTGGTGACGCGGCCCGGCCTTGCGGATCAACGGCTGCGGCGGGCGCGCAGGAAGCCCTCGAGCTCGGCATCGCCGCCCTCGGGCAGAACGATGCGGGGCGAGACGTAGAGGTCGCCGCGGCCGCCGGACTTGTTGGGGAGGCCCTTGCCGCGCAGGCGCAACGCCCGGGCGCCCGTGGACTTCGGCGGGATCGTCATCTCAACAGGCCCGTCGAGGGTGTTGACCCGCACCTTGCCACCGAGCGCCGCGTCCTCGAGGGCGACGGGCACGTCGCCGCGCAGGTCGAAGCCGTCGACGGTCCAGACCGGATGCTTCTGGAACAGGACGGTCAGGATCGCGTCGCCGGCCGCGGCGCCGCCGGAGCCGGGATGGCCCTGGCCCTTGAGGCGCATCTTGTGGCCGTTGGTGACGCCCTCGGGGAGCGAGACGTCGAGCACCTTGCCGCTCGGCAGCGTGACGCGGACCTTCTCGCCGTCGACCAGGTCCTCCAGAGCGACCTCGACGGTGGCGGCCACGTCCTCGCCCCGGTGGCGCTCTGTGCCATGTTCGGAGCCTGGGCCGGCGCCACCGAAGTCGAAGCTCGTGCGCCGGAAGCCGCCGGTGCCCCGGCCGCCGCCCATGGCCTGGCCGAGGATGTCGGTCAGGAAGTCGTCGAAGATTCCCTGGCCGCCACCGCGCGCCCCGGCGCCGGGGCCGGCGCCGCGGCCGAACCCCTCGAAGCCGCGGCCGCCGAAGCCCTGGAAGCGGGGCTTGCCCTCCGCGTCGATCTCGCCGCGGTCGAACTGGGCGCGCTTCTCCTTGTCGCCCAGGATCTCGTAGGCGGCGTTGATCTCCGAGAAGGCGTCCTTGGCCTTCGGGTTCTCGCGGTTCTGGTCGGGATGATGCTTCTTGGCGGCCTTGCGGAAGGCCTTCTTGATCTCGTCCTCGCTCGCGCCCCGCGCCACGCCGAGCACATCGTAAGGATCACGCATGGTCGGTCATACCCCCTGCCCGGACGCGATTCGGGCCGCCGTCCGGACTGTAACACGGGCGTGATGTGGGGAGCGCAGGGGAACGATGCCAGGGGTGGCGGCGGGCGGGACGCGAAAAGCAGCCGGACTTGGGGCCGTCAGGTGCGTCCGCCGGCCTGCCCCTTGGCTTCGGCGGGGCGGACCGTGACAACCTCCCAGGCGTCGGGGCCGGAGCGGCAGGCCTCGCCGTGGTAGAGGCGGACGCCGTCGAGCGACGCGAAGGTGGTGGCGAAGGAGCGGCAGGGCGTGCCGGCGCGCGGGGCCGCGGCGATCACGTCCGAGATGGTGCCGGAGTTGCCGGTCTCGCGGTTCGACCACTCGACCCGGGTCTCGCGGACCGGCGCCGCCCTGGCGAGCGTCTTGCCGACGGTCGCCCAGTCGCTCTCCGCACCCTGCGCGTCGGCCGATTTCGGCTCGGGCTCGGGGGCGGGAACGGCGGTCTGGACGGAGCCGGTGGTCTCCACGGTGCCGAGGCTGCTGCAGGCGCCGAGGCTCGCGGAGGCGACCAGCATCCAGAAGACCGGCCATGCAGGGTGCCGCTGGCGGACCTGGCCCTCGACGCGATACAAACTTCGGACCAGCCCGGCCACGGAACCCTCCACGCGATGACCGATATCCCCGACAATGTCCGACCTGCGTTAACGACCGGTGACTTCACGAGCGCCGAGGAGCCGTTCCGGCTGTTCGCCGAGTGGATGCGGGAGGCCTCCGAGAAGGAGCCGAACGATCCCAACGCCATGGCGCTCGCGACCGTGGACGAGACCGGCCTGCCGAACGTGAGGATGGTCCTGCTGAAGGGCGCCGACGAGCAGGGCTTCGTGTTCTACACCAACTACGAGAGCCAGAAGGGACGGGAGATCCTGGCGAGCCGGAAGGCGGCGCTGCTATTCCACTGGAAGAGCCTGCGCCGGCAGGTCCGGGTGCGCGGACCGGTCGAGCTCGTCGGGGAAGCGGAGGCGGATGCCTATTTCGCCAGTCGGGCGCGGACGAGCCGGATCGGCGCCTGGGCGTCCAAGCAGTCCCGCCCCCTGGAGAGCCGCTTCGCGCTGGAAAAGGCGGTCGCCGAATTTGGCCTGAAATACGCGATCGGGGAGGTGCCGCGGCCGCCCTACTGGTCCGGGTTCCGGATCGTGCCGGTGGCCTTCGAGTTCTGGCAGGACGGGCCGTTCCGGCTGCACGACCGGATCACGTTCCGCCGGGCGGCTCCCGGCGAGGCCTGGGCGAAGGACCGGCTCTACCCGTGAGGCGGGACCGGCTCAGAGCCAGCCGCGCCACTTGAAGACCGTGTAGGTGACGAGCACCGAGGCGAGCATCATGCCGAGGGCCATCGGGTAGCCGAAGGTCCAGTCGAGTTCGGGCATGAGGCGGAAGTTCATGCCATAGATCGAGGCGATGAGGGTCGGCGGCATGAACACGACGGCGAGCACCGAGAAGATCTTGACGATGGTGTTCTGCTCCAGGCCGACGAGGCCGAGCGTGGCGTCGAGCAGGAACACCACCTTGTTGTCGAGGGCGGTGGCGTAGTCGCTGATCGACTTGATGTCCTGCTGGAGCGTCGTGATGTGGCCCTTCTCCTCGACGGTAAGGCCGCTCTGCGGACCCTGCTCGGCGAAGAAGCCGAGGAGGCGGCTGAAGGAGACCAGGCTCTCCTGCGTCTTGCCGATCGTATGGCCCTGGCGGGCGATGGCGCGGATGAGCCGGCCATAGTCGCGCGAGCGGGCGTCGCGCGAGCCGATGTCGTGGGCGAAGATCTGGGAGGAGATCTGGTCGACCTCGGCGCCGACCCGCTCCAGGACGTCGGCGACCCGGTCGACGACCGAATCGGTGAGGCCGAGCAGCACGTCGGTGCCGTCGAGGACGCCCGAGCCGGGCTTGAGGGCGCGGCCTTCGAAATGGGAGAAGGGCCGGGTGTCCTCGTAGCGGACGGTGGCGAGGCGGTTGGCCGCGAGGATGAAGGTGACGGTCGTGGTGCCCGGACGCTCGCTGTCCGCCTGGCAGAGCGTGACGGCGGTCATGTAGAGGGCGCCGCCCTCCTCGTAGAGGCGGCTCGAGGTCTCGATCTCCAGGGCCTCGTCGCGGGTCGGGATCGAGACGCCCATCTGCCGCTCGACGAAGCGGTCCTCCTCGGCGGTCGGGGAGACGAGGTCGAACCAGACCACGCCGTCGCATGCGCTCCCGGCGACGGGTTCGGTGTGGACGAGGCAGGTGTCGCGGCCGGTGTAGAGCGTCAGCATGCGCCCGTCAGTAGCCGGCCGGGGGCGCGGCTGTCGAGCCGGAAACGCGCAGGACGACGATGCGCGAAGGCGCCGCGGGGCGGACCTCCGGACGCGGCCTCGCGGACGGCGCGGCCCCGCGGGCGGGAAGCCCGCCGGGGCGCGGCCGGGGCGTCGTCAGGACATCTGGTCGGAGGCCGGGCGCTTCGGCTTGCGCGCCTTGAAGGCCGCGGCCGCGCTCACGGCGGAAATGCCGATCGACTTGTACTGCTTGTCGAGCACGACGGTCTCCCGTCGGGACGGCACCTCCTGGGTGAATTGGCGATCCTGACTCTGTGCTTCCTTGCCAGACATGATGATCCTCGGTCTGTCGCGGGTCCGCCACGAGCCGCGGACCCTCTCTCCCTACGCATCCGGTCCCGAACTCGTTCCTCGGGCGGGCTCAACCTGACAGCCAGCTGACCTCAGGTTCCCTAGAGTTCGTCTCCGAATGGGGCCTTCTCGTGTTTTTTCGTCGGCCGCATGCAGGAATGTTCATGAAAAATTTGCCCATGAAAAGAGCGCTAAGCCTACAATCTTAGCAACCGGTTAACCAACGACCGGTGTCTGCGGCGTTATGTCCGACGAAAGCCGCGCCAGCACCACCTCGGGCGGGGCGAGGAAGCGGATCGGAAGGGTCGAGCAGCCGAGGCCGCCGGAGACCAGGAGGTGGCGCCCGCCTTCCCGCACGTGCCCGTAGGCGAAGCGCCGGCCGTAGGACGAGGGGACCACGAGGGGGCCGACGACCGGCATCCGCACCTGGCCGCCGTGGGTGTGGCCCGACACCGTCAGGGCGACGCGGTCCGGTATGCCGACGAAGAGATCCGGCTCGTGCGCCATGTGGATGACGGGGGCGCCGCCGTCGATGCCGGAGAGGGCCTTGTCCAGATCAGCCCGCGACAGGAAACCGCCCGCGCCGACCTCCGCGATCATGCTGTCGGTGCCGGAGACCCACAGGTCGTGCGGCCCCTTGCGGAGGCGCAGGGCCCGGTTGACCAGCACCGGGATGCCCACGTGCTCGAGGGCGCGGCGGACGGGCTCGGGATTGCCGAGCCACCACCAGTCGTGGTTGCCCAGGATCGCGTAGGCGCCGAGCGGGGCCCGGAGGGCGGCGAGCGGTGCCGCCCACTCGCGCGGCTCCAGGACCCGGTTGGCGAAGCGCATGGTGCCGACATAGTCGCCGAGGAGCAGGATGAGGTCGGGCTTCAGCTCGTTGGTGACGCGGACGATCTCGGCGATGCGGGACACCGGCATCCAGGGGTCGACGGCGTGCAGGTCGGCGATCAGGGCGACGGTCAGAGGCGGGGCGTCGGCCGGCCAGCGCGGCAGGCGCAGGTCGTATCGGGTGACCTCGAGTCGATGGCGCGGCTCCCAGCCGACCGCATAGCCGCCGAGGGACAGGAAGGCGGTCGTCGAGGTGGCGAGGCCCTGGAGGAAGCGACGGCGGGAGATCATCGGCAGGGTGCGATCCGATCGTTCGACGCGGGCCGGGATAGCGGCCGATGCGGGCGGAATTGGCGCCGAAACCGGGCCGGGCGCGGGCGCACCCGGGAACGAGGCAGAACCGTCGGCACGTCCGCGGGAGGACGATCTCCGGCGACGCCCGGCCATGATGCGGACCTAGCGTAAATTCCGGGTCAAGGGACCGCGCGCGGCCTCAGGAGGCGAGCGCTGCGGACGCCGCGCCGACGACCTCCGAGCCGTTCACGACGCGCGCCCGCAGGGACGAGGTCTCGCCGAGGAGGTGCTCCGCGTAGAAGCGCGCCAGTGCGACCCGGCCGTCGCCGTCCGCCTCGCCCGCGGCCGCGACCGCGCCGCGCGCCAGGTAGGCCCCGCCGGCGGCGAGGCTGAGAAGGCGGAGATAGGACGCCGCGGCAGCCAGGACGGCCTGGGGATCGGCCTCCCGCTTGGCCTCGATCCAGGCCGTGGCGGCGTCGACGTCGCCGAGGGCGGCCAGCACGGCCTCGCCCATGCGGCCGAAGTCGGGACGGTTCGCGTCCCGGGCCCGGACCGCGTCCGCCCTCAGCTCGGCCAGGTAGTCGGCGAGGGCCCGGCCGCCGGAGAGCGGCAGCTTGCGGGCGACGAGGTCGATCGCCTGGATGCCGTTCGTGCCTTCGTAGATCGGGGCGATGCGGGCGTCGCGGAGGAAGCGGGCGGCGCCGGTCTCCTCGACGTAGCCCATGCCGCCGTGCACCTGGATGCCCAGCGAGGCGACCTCGACGCCCACGTCGGTGGAGAAGGCCTTGGCGAGCGGGGTGATCAGGCCCGCGCGCTCCTGCCAGCGCCGGCCGTCGTCCCCCTCTGTCACATGCGCCATGTCGATGGCGGCCGCACAGGCGTAGCAGATCGAGCGGGCCGCGGCGGTCAGGGCCTTCTGGGTCAGGAGCATGCGGGCGACGTCGGGGTGGGCCGCGATCGGGCTCATGCCCTCGCCGCGCCAGCCCGGCGCCCTGCCCTGCCGGCGCTCCTGCGCGTAGGCGAGCGCGTGCTGGAAGGCGGCCTCGGCCACCGCGACACCCTGGATGCCGACCATCAGGCGGGCGTTGTTCATCATCGTGAACATGCAGGCCAGCCCGCGGTTCTCCTCGCCGACCAGGTAGCCGACGGCCCCGCCCTCGTCGCCGTACACCATGGTGCAGGTCGGCGAGGCGTGGATGCCGAGCTTGTGTTCGACGCCGGCGCAGCGGACGTCGTTGCGGGCGCCGAGCGTACCGTCTTCGTTCACGAGGATCTTCGGCACCAGGAAGAGCGAGATGCCGCGGGTGCCGGGCGGGGCGTCTGGAAGGCGGGCGAGGACGAGGTGGACGATGTTGTCGGTCAGATCGTGGTCGCCGTAGGTGATGAAGATCTTCTGGCCGAAGATGCGGTAGGTGCCGTCCGGCCGGCGCTCCGCCCGGGCCTTGAGGGCGTTCAGGTCCGAGCCGGCCTGGGGCTCGGTCAGGTTCATGGTGCCGGTCCACTCGCCGGTGACGAGCTTTTCAAGGTAGCGGGCCTTGAGGTCGTCCGAGCCATGGGTCGAGATCGCCTCGATGGCGCCGATGGTCAGGGTCGGCCCGATGCCGAAGGCCATGGACCCGCCGTTCCACATCTCCTGGGTGGCGACCGAGAGCATCGTCGGCAGCGCCTGCCCGCCGTATTCGGCCGGGCCGGTCAAGCCGTTCCAGCCCGCCTCGCACCAGGCCCGGTAGGTGTCGCGCCAGCCCGGCGGCATGGTCACGGCGCCATCCGCCAGCTTCGCTCCCTCGCGATCACCGACCGCCAAGAGCGGCGCGACGCGTTCCGTGGCGAAGCGGCCCGCCTCCTCCAGGATCTGCTGGACGAGATCGGGGGTCAGGTCGCCGAAGAGGCCCGCCCCGATGGCGGTTCCGAGACCCGCGACATGGCGGAGCGTGAAGGCGATGTCGGCGACCGGCGCGCGATAGGGCATGGCTTCCTCGGGGCTGCGGCTTGACGCGGGGCGGCCGGAACCCTAGGCCTCGCCCCGACCCGGGCCGCACGATAGGCGTCGGCCCCGGCAGGTCAATGGCCCGAAGGGTCCGAGACGGCATGGCGACACGCGTCTTTCGGATGAGGGAGCCGGCCGAGCGGGAGGCGGGGATCGAAGCCGCCGTGGCGGCGCTGGCCGCCGGCGGGCTCGTCGGGCTGCCGACCGAGACGGTCTACGGCCTCGCCGCCGACGCGACCAGCGGGCGGGCGGTGGCGCGGATTTACGACGCCAAGGGGCGGCCGAGCTTCAATCCGCTGATCTCGCATGTGGAGAGCCTGGAGGCCGCCGAACGGCACGGCGTCTTCGGCCCTGCGGCGCGTCGGCTGGCGGAGGCCTTCTGGCCCGGGCCTCTGACGCTGGTGGTGCCGCGGCGCCCGGGCTCGCCGATCGCGGACCTGGCGACCGCGGGGCTCGATACGGTGGGGTTGCGGGTGCCGGGGAACCAGGTCGCGCGGGCGCTCCTCGCCCGCTTCGGCCGGCCGGTCGCGGCTCCGAGCGCCAACCGATCCGGACGCATCAGCCCGACCTCGGCGGAGGACGTGGTGGCCGAGCTCGGCGAGCGGGTCGACGTGGTGCTCGACGACGGGCCGACGCCGGTCGGGGTGGAATCCGCCATCGTGGCCTGCCTGGGGGACGACCTGCAGCTGCTCCGGCCCGGGGGCGTGGCGCGGGCCGACCTGGAGCGGGTCGCCGGGATGCCGCTCTTGTCGGGGAGCGCCGGAGCGGATCCGGAGCGTCCCTTGGCGCCGGGGCTGCTGGCGTCCCACTACGCCCCGCACGCAAGGGTGCGGCTCGACGCGACCGGGGTCGAGCCCGGGGAGGCGCTCCTCGCGTTCGGGCCGGCGCCGCCTCCGGGCGAGCCCGTGGCGATGCGCAATCTCAGCCCGTCGGGCGACCTCGCGGAGGCGGCCGCCAACCTGTTCCGGCACCTGCGCGAGCTCGACGCCGCGGGAGCGGCCGGGATCGCGGTCGTCCCGATCCCGGCGGAGGGCCTGGGCGAGGCCATTCGGGACCGGCTGGCGCGGGCGGCGGCGCCGCGGCCGGCGACCTAGCCAAAGGGCTGAGTCGCATTTTGATTTCCGTCACGGCGGTCGCGGGCCATCGGTTCACAATTCCGATAACCGCCGCGTTGGCATGCGTAATGCCACGTCGGGATTGACAGGGGTGCGGTCGGAGCCGTCCTATGGCCGGCAACGCCGTCCCGCCCGGCCGCGGGCGGATCAGAACACTGCGGAGAGCCGCGCCGGCGGCCTCCGCCGGGCGCCGGTCGCCCATGGGAGGACGTGCCGCATGTCGACGCTGCTGATCCATCACCCGAGCTTCCTGGAGCACGTCACGCCGATCGGGCATCCGGAGCGCCCCGACCGGATCCGGGCGATCGACCGGATCCTCGAGCACGAGCGCTTCCAGGCCCTGGAGCGCGAGCAGGCGCCGGTCGGCACGATCGAGCAGGCCGCGCTGGCCCATCCGGAGGCCTTCGTGCAGGAGATCAAGGACGCCGTGCCGGAGACGGGGCTGACCCGCATCGACGCCGACACGGTGATCTCGCCCGGGTCCTGGAAGGCGGCCATGCGCGGGGTCGGCGGGGTCTGCCAGGCTGTCGACGAGGTGATGGCCGGCAAGGTCAAGAACGCCTTCTGCGCGATCCGGCCGCCCGGGCACCATGCCGAGAAGGACCGGGCGATGGGCTTCTGCCTCTTCAACAACGTGGCCGTCGCGGCGCGCTGGGCGAAGAAGCAGCACGGCGTCGAGCGCGTCGCCATCATGGACTTCGACGTCCACCACGGGAACGGCACGCAGGACATCTTCTGGTCCGACACCTCGGTGATGTACACGTCGACGCACCAGATGCCGCTCTATCCCGGCACGGGCGCCGTCAACGAGACCGGGGCCGGCAACACCATCGTCAACGCGCCGCTGCGGGCCGGCGACGGCGGGGCGGAGTTCCGCGAAGCCATGGAGGTCGCCATCCTGCCGCGCATCGAGGATTTCCGGCCGGACCTCGTCATCATCTCGGCCGGCTTCGACGCGCATCACCGCGACCCGCTCGGGCAGATCAACCTGGTCGAGGCGGACTATGCCTGGGTGACCGCCAAGCTGATGGACATCGCGGACCGGAGCGCCAACGGCCGGGTCGTGTCGGTGCTCGAGGGCGGCTACGACCTGGAGGGTCTCGCCAAGTCGGTCGCCGCCCATGTGATGACGCTCATGAAGGCCTGAGCGCCCCGCCGGGCGCAGGGCTCAGGAGGCGGCGCGGACGAGCTCGGTGTCGGCGTAGATGTCCGTCATCGGGATCGTGAGGTCGAGGGCCGGCAGGGCGACCGTCTCGTCGAGGCGGTTCGCCGACGCCGGGAACTCGCTCCAGCCGCCCTCGGCGTCGCGCGACCAGACCTCCACCCGGAACTCGCGGGGGTGGACCAGCACATAATGCTGCAGGGTCGGCATGCGCAGGTACTGCTCCTGCTTGTAGCCGCGATCGATCGCGATGGTCGACGGCGAGAGCACCTCGAAGACGGCCACCGCGTCGTCGACCCAGGTCCGGCGGCCGTCTCCGGGCGGCCCGCAGCGGACGTAGACGTCCGGGAAGACGCCGAAGCGGTCTGAGACCGGGCTGCACAGGAGGAGGTCGCGGTAAGGCCGGCAACCACGATCGCGCATGCGGGCGTACAGAAATCCGGCGATGTTCGCGGTCACGATTTCATTGTCGACTGTCCCGCCCGCCATGGCGACAGGTTCACCGTCGAGAAGCTCGTACTTCTCGGTGTCCGTCCAGGTCTTCATCCATTCGACGAACTCGTCGATGAGCATCGGGAACTCGAGCTGCTTCGCGTATGCTGACATAATAGCTCCATCCAGCTCGTGGTTTCCAGTGTAGCAGAGGTCGTGGCCAACGCACGATCGCCAAGGTTGACACCCCCGCCGGCCCGCGCTTCCCTCTCGGCCCCGAAGGAGGACCGCCCGTGACCGACCAGCCCGCCAGCCCCCATGCCGACGTGAAGAGCCTCACCTTCGAGAAGGCGCTCGCGGAACTGGAGCAGATCGTCACCAAGCTCGAGCGCGGCGACGTGCCGCTCGAGGAGTCGATCGCGGCCTACGAGCGCGGGGAGGCCCTCAAGGCCCATTGCAGCCGGCTGCTCTCGGCGGCCGAGGCGCGGGTGGAGAAGATCAGGCTCGGGGCGGACGGCCAGCCGGCCGGGACCGAGCCGCTGGACGTGGACTGAGGCGCGTCCGCCGACGGTCTCGCCCGGGCGAAGCAGATTTGCGCGGGCGGGGGTGGTCCTGTAAGGCTTCCCGTTCGAAACTGGCCGCCGGCGACCTATATGGAGACCGCAGGCGGCTCCCGCCGGACAGACAGGCTCGCGCAAGTTGACCTCGAAAACGCCGCTCCTCGACACGATCCGCAACCCGGAGGATCTCCGTCGGCTGCCGGAGACGAGCCTCCGGCAGGTGGCGGACGAGCTCCGCACCGAGACGATCGACGCGGTCTCGGTGACGGGCGGCCATCTCGGCGCCGGCCTCGGCGTGGTCGAGCTGACGGTCGCGCTGCATCACGTGTTCGAGACGCCGCGCGACATCCTGATCTGGGACGTCGGCCACCAGGCCTATCCGCACAAGATCCTGACCGGCCGGCGCGACCGCATTCGCACGCTCCGGCAGGCGGGCGGGCTTTCGGGCTTCACCAAGCGCGAGGAGAGCCCCTACGATCCCTTCGGGGCGGCCCACTCCTCCACGTCCATCTCGGCCGCGCTCGGCTTCGCGGTCGGGCGCGACCTGAAGGGCGCGGACAATAACGTGGTGGCGGTGATCGGCGACGGCTCGATGTCGGCCGGCATGGCCTACGAGGCGATGAACAACGCCGGGGCGCTCGGCTCGCGGCTGATCGTCATCCTCAACGATAACGACATGTCGATCGCGCCGCCGACCGGGGCGATGAGCGCCTATCTGGCCCGCCTCGTCTCCAGCCGCACGTTCATGACGCTGCGCGACATCGGCAAGGGCATCGTCCGGCACCTGCCGCGCTTCGTCGAGGTCGGCGCCAAGCGGGCCGAGGAGTTCGCCCGCGGCTTCGCGATGGGCGGCACGCTCTTCGAGGAACTCGGCTTCTACTATGTCGGCCCGATCGACGGGCACAATCTCGACCACCTGCTGCCGGTCCTGAAGAACGTCCGCGACGCCGGGCAGGGCCCGATCCTGATCCACGTGGTGACCCAGAAGGGCAAGGGCTACGGGCCGGCCGAGCAGTCGGCCGACAAGTACCACGGCGTCAACAAGTTCGACGTCATCACCGGCAAGCAGGCGAAGCCGAAGGCGAACGCGCCGAGCTACACGCGCGTCTTCGCCGACACGCTGGTGGACGAGGCGAGCCGGGACGAGCGGATTGTCGGCGTCACGGCCGCGATGCCGTCGGGCACGGGACTCGACCTCTTCGGCGAGGCCTATCCGACGCGGATGTTCGACGTCGGCATCGCCGAGCAGCACGCGGTCACCTTCGCGGCGGGGCTCGCCGCCGAGGGCTTCCGGCCCTATTGCGCGCTCTACTCGACCTTCCTGCAGCGCGGCTACGACCAGGTCGTCCACGACGTGGCGATCCAGCGGCTTCCGGTTCGCTTCCCGATCGACCGCGCGGGCCTCGTTGGCGCCGACGGCCCGACCCATGCGGGCAGCTTCGACCTCGCCTATCTCGGCTGCCTGCCGCATTTCGTCATCATGGCGCCGGCCGACGAGGCCGAGCTCCGCCACATGATCGCGACCTCGGTGACGATCGACGACGCCCCCTCGGCGTTCCGGTATCCGCGCGGCGAGGGCGTCGGCGTGGAGATGCCGGTCCGCGGCACGCCGCTGGAAATCGGGCGCGGGCGCGTGCTGCGCGAAGGCACCACCATCGCGATCCTGTCGCTCGGCACCCGGCTCGCCGCGGCGCTGGAGGCGGCCGAGACGCTCGACGGCTACGGCCTCTCCGCCACGGTGGCGGACGCGCGCTTTATGAAGCCCCTCGACCGCGACCTCATCCGCCGGCTCGCCCGGGAACACGAGGTGCTGGTGACCGTCGAGGAGGGCTCCGTCGGCGGCTTCGCGAGTCATGTCCTGCACGCGCTCGCCGAGGACGGGCTGCTCGACCGGGGCCTGAAGGTGCGGCCGCTCTGCCTGCCCGACGTCTTCATCGACCAGGGCAGCCCGGAGAAGCTCTATGCCTCGGCCGGCCTCGACGCGGCCGGGATCGTCCGCAAGGTGTTCGAGGCGCTCGGCCGCAGCGAGGCGGCGGTGGCTGCGGGCTTACGGGCCTGAACGGGGACTTCATGTCGATCAGTACCATCCGCCTCGTGCTCTGGGCGCTCGTCGGCCTCGCCGTCGTGGCGGTCGGCGGCCTCTTTGCCTGGACGACCCTGCGCGGCCCGCAGGTGGCCGCCCTCGGCGACCTTCTGGCGCCGTCCGACGCGATCGGCGGCGACTTCGCGCTCGTCGACCAGGACGGCAAGCCGGTTACGCGCGAGGCCCTGAAGGGCCGGCCGGCGGCGATGTTCTTCGGCTTCACCCATTGCCCGGACGTCTGTCCGACGACGCTCGCCGAGGCCGGGCAGTGGCTCGCCGCGCTCGGGCCGGACGCCGGAAAGTTGCAGTTCGTGTTCGTCAGCGTCGATCCGGAGCGCGACACGCCGGAGGCGCTGAAGCAGTATCTTTCGGCCTTCGACGAGCGGATCCGGGGGCTGACCGGCTCCCAGGAGGCGGTCGACCGGGTGATCAAGGCCTACCGGGTCTATGCCCGCAAGGTGCAGAGCGGGTCGAGCTACGTGATGGACCATACCGCCGCGGTCTATCTCATGAACGCCGACCAGCGCTTCGTCGGGACGATCAACTACCAGGAGCCGACCGACAAGGCGCTCGCCAAGCTCCGCCAGTTGATCGGCAATGGCTGAGCCGCCCTTCCGGCGGGCCCGGGCCGTCGCTATAATAAGATTATGCAGGATGCATCGACCCTGAAGGCGATCGCGGTCGCCGCGCCCGTGACTCTCGCCCTCCTCGCCGCCTCCCTGTGGCTCTGGGCGAAGTTCGGGCTCGGCGTCTACTTCGATGCGGCGGTCTCTGCGATCGCCAACTGCCTCTGAGTTCCCGTCCTCCCCCCCTCCATGGCGCAGCGCGTTCGTCTCGACCAGCTCCTCGTCGCCCGCGGCCTGCACCCGACCCGGGCGCGGGCGCGCGACGCGATCGGTCGCGGCGAGGTGCGGGTGGAAGGCCGCGTCGAGACCAAGCCGGGGGCGCTCGTCGCCGAGGACGCGGCCCTGGCCTCCTCGGATCCGGCGGCCCGCTACGTCTCGCGCGCGGCCCTGAAGCTGGCGGCGGCGCTCGACGCCTTTGGGCTCTCGCCGGCCGGCAAGGCGTGCCTCGACATCGGCGCGTCCACGGGCGGGTTCACGCAGGTTCTCCTGGAGCGCGGCGCGCGGGTCGTCGAGGCGATCGACGTCGGTCACGGCCAGTTGCATCCGCGGCTCGCGGCGGACCCGCGCGTACGCGCCGTGGAGGGGCTCAATGCCCGCGATCTGACGGTCGCCGACCTCTCCGTCGCGCCGGAGTTCGTCACCGCCGACGTGAGCTTCATCTCGCTCAGGCTCGCCCTGCCGCCGGCCCTGCGGCTCGCGGCGCCTGGGGCCGAGGCCGTGCTGCTGGTCAAGCCGCAGTTCGAGGTCGGGCGCGAAGGGCTCGGCAAGGGCGGGCTCGTCCGCGACCCGGAGGCGGCCGAGGCGGCCGTCGCGGGGATCGAGGCCCTGCTGGCGACGAGCGGCTGGACGGTGCTCGGGCGCACCGAGTCTCCCCTGCTCGGGGGCGACGGCAACCGGGAATTCCTACTGGCGGCCCGCAAGGGCGCCTGAGCCGGCGGCCGCCCCTCAGCGCCGGACCAGACGCGGCAGCGCCTCCCAGGCGGTCCTCACGGAGAAGAGCAGGAACAGCGCCCCCGTGGCGCGGACGATCCAGACCGCGTGGCGCAGATAGAGCGCGCGCAGCAGCCTGGTGCCGACGATCCAGACCAGGATCACGTCGGCGATGAGGAACCCCGCGAAGGCTGCCGCGAGCAGGGCCGGCAGGGCCTCGAAGGAGAGCGACCCGGCCTGGCCGGCGAAGAGCGCCGTGAACATGGCGAGCGCCACCGGGTAGCTCTTCGGGTTGGTGAGGCCGAAGAGGACGCCACGCCGCAAGGGGCGGGTGCTGATCACGTCGTCGGCGGCGCGGGCGGAGGTGGCGGTCACGCCCTTCAGTCCCAGCCAGCCGAGATAGCCGGCGCAGACGAGCGCCACGGCGTCGAAGACGCGCTGGTCGATGACCTGCGCGCCGACCAGGGCGAAGATGGCGAGCCCGCACCAGAGCGTGTCGCCGGCGAGATGGCCGATGACGAATTTCGCGGCCGGCATGCGGCCGCCCGCGGCGCCGATGCCGATCAGGGCCAGCACGGCCGGGCCGGGCGAGAGGATGTAGAGGGCGCCCGCGAGCGCGGAGGCGAGAAGGGCGGCGAAGGTCATGGGCGGTCCGGAGAATCGGGAGGGCGGTCGTCGGCACCATCTGTCACCGGCCGGCGCGCGCCGGCAAGGACCCGGCCGCGGGTCAGCGCCTGCGGAAGACGGCCACCGCCTCGACGTGATGGGACCACAGGAACTGGTCGACGGGGGTCACGGGATCCAGGCGCCAGCCGGCATCGACCAGATAGCGGGCGTCGCGGGCGAGCGTCGCGGGGTTGCACGAGACGGCCACGATCAGCGGCACGGCCGATTTGGCGAGCTCCTTGGCCTGCGGGGCCGCGCCCTCCCGCGGCGGGTCGAACACCACGGCGTCGAAGCGCGCCAGTTCCTTCGCCATCAGCGGGCGACGGTTGAGATCGCGGACCTCGACCGAGACGGGCTTCAGGCCCTTGGCCTGGCGGGCCGCGCGGGTCAGCGCGTCGAGCGCCCGCGCCTCTCCCTCGACCGCGTGGACATGGGCGAAGCGGGCCATGGGCAGCGTGAAGGTGCCGGCACCGGAGAAGAGGTCGGCGATCCGCTTCGCCCCGGCGACCGCCGTCGTGACCAGATCCGTCAGGGTCGCCTCCGCGGCGGCGGCAGCCTGCAGGAAGCCGCCGGACGGCAGCGTGACCGGCACGCCGCCGAAACGGACGATCGGGGCGCGGGCCTCGACCAGCGTCTCGGCGCCGATCGAGACGCGGCCGAAGCCGAGCTTCAGGGCCGTGGCGATGGCGTCCTGCCGGCGCGCGTCCGGCAGCTTGCCGTCCTGGACCGACACGTCCAGACCGGTCTCGGTGTCGATGATCGTGAAGACGGCGCCCTTGCGGTCGAAGGTCAGGAGGTCGGCGAGGCGGACCAGCCGGGGCATGGCTTCGCGGATCGCGGGGGTGACGACCAGGCAGCCGGTCGCATCCGCGACCGTGTGGGACAGCCGCTCGCGAAAGCCCGCCACCAGGCTGCCGTCGGCCCTGCGCTGGACCGCGATCACGGCCCGCCGGCGCGTGCCGGGCTCGAGGGCGCGGGCGGGCAGGACCTCGACGGCGAGGCCGCGGTCGGCGAGCGCCTCGGCGACGGCACGGCGCTTGAACTCCAGGTAGGCGGCGCGGTCCCAGTGTTGCAGGCTGCAACCGCCGCAGCGGCCGAAATGCGGACAGGGCGCCGGTACGCGATCCGGGCTCGGCGCGAGGATCTCGACGATGCGCGCGCGGTCGCCCTCGCGGGCGACGCTGAGAGTCTCGCCGGGCAGCGAAAGCGGCACGAAGACCTTGCCCCCCGGCGTCTCCGCGACGCCGTCGCCCTTGTGCCCGATCGTCCCGACCGTCACCGTCTCGATCGCCGCGTCCTGCACCACACGTCCCCTCGCCGGCCCCCGCCGGACCTCTCCTACCGGGTCGCGCCCGGCCTGTCGCGCTTAGTGAAGGCCCCGAGATGGTCGGGATCGCATTTTTCTTCAAGACGGAGCCACCCGGATCGGTAGAATCCTGGATCGGCGCATCGGCAAGAGACCAGCCATGGACGCGATCCCGCAGAGCGACATCGACATGCCCCTCGGCCAGGGCGAGCGCGCCCGCTTCTTCGTCGCGCCCCGCTTCGACGCGCTCGAATGCCTGACCGCGACCTTCACGACCCACGCCTATCCGCCGCATCGGCACGAGACCTACGTCATCGGCACCATCTCGGCGGGGTGCGAAACCTGGGTCGCCCGAGGCGCGCGCCACTATGCGGGGCCGGGGGACTTCGCCTTCAACGATCCGGAGGTGGTGCATGATGGCGCGCCGCTCGGCGAGGGCTACAGCTACCGCATGACCTATCCGAGCGTCGCGACGGTGCGGGCCATCGCCGAGGAGGTCTCGGACGGACGGGCCCGGGGAACGCCCTGCTTCCCCGCCCCGGCCGCGCGCGACCCCGAAGGCGCGGCCCTCTTCGACGCGGCGCACCGGGCGCTGCAGGCCGGGGCCGACCGGCTCGCCGCCGAGGAGCTCTACCTGCGCGCGCTCGCCCGGTGCCTCGTCCGGCATGCCGCGATCCCGCCGGCCGCGCTCGGTCGGGAAAGCGCGGGGGTCGCCCGGGCGCGGGTGATCATGGAGGGGGATCCGGCGCGGGACCACGCGCTCGCGGACCTCGCGACGGCGGCCGGGCTGTCGCGGCATCACTTCATCCGCGCCTTCCGGCGCGAGACGGGACTGACCCCGCACGCCTTCCTGATCGACCGGCGCGTACGCGCCGCGCGCGACCGGCTGCGCCGTGGGGAGAGCCCGGCCGACGTGGCCGGCGCGGTCGGTTTCGCCGACCAGGCCCACCTCACCCGCGCCTTCAAGGCCCGCCTCGGCGTGACGCCCGGCGCGTTCCGGGCCGCGTTCCGGCGCTGACGAGAGACCCCCATGACAGATCGTTCCTGGCGGGAGGCCCGCGACGGCTTACGCGACATCCTGCCACCGCTGATCGCCGCGATGCCGATCGGGCTCCTCTTCGGCGCGCTCTGCGCCGCCAAGGGGCTCTCCCCGCTCGAGGTCTTCCTCATGTCGGCGCTGGTCTTCGCCGGCGGCGCGCAATTCGCGGCCGTGGAGGTCTGGACCTGGCCGGTGCCGGTCGCCGCCCTCGCCTTCTCGACGCTCCTCATCAACGCCCGCCATGTGCTGATGAGCGCCTCGCTCGGGCCGAAGACCGGCGCCTTCGGGCGGCTCGGCCGCCTCCTCGGCTTCGCGGTGCTGGCGGACGAGAACTGGGCGCTGTCGGAGCGGCGCGCCGCCGTCCGGCCGCTGACCTGGGCCTACTACGCGGGCATGGGTGCGCCGTTCTGGGCGAACTGGGTGATCGTGACGACGGTCGGGGCCTATGCGGGGTCGTTCCTCGGCGACCCGAAGGCGATCGGGGCCGACTTCGCCTTCACGGCGCTGTTCATCGGCCTGGTCGCCGGCTTCTGGAAGGGTCGCGCGACGCTGATCACCGTGGCGGCGAGCGCCGGGGCGGCGGCCCTGGTCCATGTCCTCGTCGGCCCGCCCTGGCACGTGGCGGCGGGGGCGCTCGCGGGGATCGGGGCGGCGTTCCTCGCCGCGGAGCCGCAGGAAGCCGGGCAGCGGGCATGAAACTCGACCCGGGCGCCCTGGCGGCCATCCTGGCGATGGCGGCCGTCACCTACGCGACGCGGACGGCGGGGCTGCTGCTCGCTGCCCGGCTCCGCCTGGAGGGTCGCGCCCGCGCGGCCTTCGACGCCATCCCGGCCGCGGTCCTGACCGCCGTCATCGCCCCGACCGCCCTCGCGACGGGCCCGGCCGAGACGCTGGCGGCGCTCGTCACCTGCGTGGCGGCGGCGCGGCTGCCCCTGCTCGCGACCGTGGCGGCGGGGGCCGCCGCCGTGGTGGCGTTCCGGGCGGCGGGGATCTGAGAAGCGGCGCGGCGCGGACCGGGCGGACGGAAAAAGGCCCGGCCGCGCTTACGCGGGCCGGGCCAGTGGGATTTCGCTGCGGCCGGGGAGGAGAGCGGCCGCGTCCATCGCCAGGACAACGTCCGTCCCGCCCTCCCGGTTCCGTTCGAGCTTGGTCCGGAATCGGACCCGGTCCCGTCAGGCGGCGAGCGCCTTCTCGGCGGCGAGCAGCGAGAAGCCGAGGGCCTCGGCGACCGCCGGATGGGTGATGCGGCCGGCGTGGACGTTGAGGCCGTTCTTGAGGTGCGGATCCTCCGCGAGGGCCTTGCGCCAGCCCTTGTCGGCGAGGGCGAGCGTGAAGGGCAGCGTCGCGTTGTTGAGCGCGAAGGTCGAGGTGCGGGCGACGCCGCCGGGCATGTTGGCGACGCAGTAGTGGACCACGCCGTCGACCACGTAGGTGGGCCGGGAGTGGGTGGTCGGACGCGAAGTCTCGGTGCAGCCGCCCTGGTCGATCGAGACGTCGACGATGACCGAGCCACGCTTCATGGTCTTCAGCATCGGGCGGGTGATCATCTTCGGCGCGGCGGCGCCGGGGACCAGCACCGTGCCGATCACGAGGTCGGCCTTGGCGACGAGGTCGGCGACCGAATCCCTGGTGGAGAAGACGGTCTTGATGCGGCTGCCGAACTGGGCGACGAGGCGGCGCAGCGCCTCGGGGGAGCGGTCGACGACCGTCACGTCGGCGCCCATCCCCACCGCGATGGTGGTCGCGTGGGTGCCGGAGACGCCGCCGCCGAGGATCAGCACCTTGGCGGGGGCCACGCCCGGGACGCCGCCGAGCAGGATGCCGCGGCCCTTCGAGTGATTTTCGAGGGCGTGGGCGCCGACCTGGACCGACATGCGGCCGGCGACCTCGGACATCGGGGTCAGCAGCGGCAGCGTGCCCAGCGGGCTGGTCACGGTCTCGTAGGCGATGCAGGTCGCGCCGGAGGCCATGAGGTCGCGGGCCTGGTCCGGATCGGGCGCGAGGTGCAGATAGGTGAAGAGGATCTGGTCGGCGCGGAGCTTCTTGCGCTCGATCGCGAGCGGCTCCTTGACCTTGACGATCATGTCGGTGCCGGCCCAGATCGCGTCCGTCTCGGCGACGATCTTCGCGCCCGCGGCGACATAGTCGCGGTCGGCGATGCCGGCGCCCTTGCCGGCGCCTTTCTCGACCCAGACCTCGTGGCCGTGGGCCACCAGCTCGCGCACGGACGACGGGATCAGCCCGACGCGATCCTCGTGGTCCTTGATCTCCTTCGGCACACCGACGCGCATGGGAACCTCCTCGGGTTCGGGGCCCGGCCCCGTTCGAACGATGTGCGAAGTATCCGGCAAAATCAGCGCAATTTCCCGCCTTTCGGAGGGATTCAAACGATTAGTCGTGCTTGAAAATTCGATGACCAAGGGTAAACTTCGAATTCTATGCGACAGCTCGACGTCGACGACCGGGATCGCAAGATCCTCAAGGAGCTCCAGGCGGACGGCCGGCTCTCCAACGCGGAGCTGGCCGAGCGGGTGCACCTGTCACCCTCGGCCTGCCTCAGGCGCGTGCAGCTCCTGATGGAGAGCGGGCTCGTCGCCGGAACGCACCTCGTGCTCGACCAGAAGACGGCCGGGTTCGAGGGCACGGCCTATGTCTCCATCACGCTCGACGGCCAGGAGCGGGAGAAGCTCGACGCCTTCGAGGGGAAGGTCCGGCACGTGGCCGAGATCCAGGAATGCTACCTGCTGGCCGGCCAGTCCGACTATCTGCTGCGCGTCGTGTTCCGCGACATGGCGGACCTGGAGCGCCTGCATTCGGAGGTGCTGACCCGGCTGCCCGGTGTCGTCCGGGTGCAGTCGACCATGTCGCTCAGGACTGTCAAGCGGACGACGTCGCTGCCGGTGTGACCGCCGGGGGCCGGTCACGGCCGCGCAACCAGGCGCGGGCGGGCTCCTCGACAAGGCGGTGGGTAAGGTCTCCGGCGAGGACCAGGGCGAGCCCGAGCGCGAGCAGGAACCACGGCTCGTCGATCGGAGGGGTCGCCCCGGCGCCGGCGAAGGCGGTGCGCGCCAGGGTGTAGACGACCAACTGCATCAGGTAGAGCGACAGGCTGATGCGGCCGAGATGGAGGAGCGGCCGGCTCTCCAGGGGCGCGCGCAGGCGCGGCACGGCGTCGAGGAGGGCGAGCAGCGCCAGGGTCCAGGCCGCGACCGCCGGGTAGATCAGCCCGGCCCGGGCGAGCGGCAGCGAGGCGACCGCGGCGGCGGCGAGGACCGCGAGGGCGCGGCGGCGGGCTTCGCCACCGGCCTGCCAGGCGGGCCAGAAGGCCGCGGCGGCGAAGAAGCCCAGGAGCCCGCGACCGATCAAGGGGACGTAGGGGTGGGTGCCCGCCGCGCCGAGCGCACCCAGCGGGCCGAGCACGATGAGGCCGAGGCCGAGCGCGGCGAGGAGGGCGGTCGGCAGGCGCCGCGGCCAGCGGACGGCGACGAAGAAGAGGCCGTACATCACGGCCTCCACGGTGATCGACCAGGCCGGGTAGTTCAGCGTCTCGACGGGCACCAAGAGGAGGAGGCCGGCGAGCGCGTCGAGGGGCGAGCCCGCGGGATAGACCGGCGCGGTGCCGGGAAGGCAGGCGAGCGCCAGGACCAGGAGCCAGGCGGCGGCATGCACGGGGTAGAGGCGGCTGAAGCGCAGGGCGGCGAAGCGCGCCGCGCAGATCTCCCGGCGGGCGATCCGCTCGCGGTAGGTGATCGAGAAGACGACGCCGGAGAGCACGAAGAAGACGTCGACGAGCGCCCAGCCCTTTTCGTAGAGGGCCGTGCCGATCCAGGTGCCGTGGAGGGGCACGGAGGCCATCGGCAGCCACCCGGGACCGTGGCCGGCCGAGAGGTAGTGGACATGGTAGCCGAGGGCTACTCCCAGCGCGGCGAGGCCCCGCAGGCCGTCCAGGTAGGCGACGCGGGACGGGGCGGCGGACATCCGGTCTCCGGGACGGGATCGTCGAACGGGCGATCCCCCGGCGCAGCCGAACGCGCCGGGCCCGTCCGCGACGAAGCTCCGGCAAAACTGCCATCACATTCTGAAATTTGAATTACTGGTGGGCGGGCGGGCGGCGGGCCCCCGAGACCAGGCTCGCCGAGGGCCGCGCCGCGCCCGGACCGCCCCGCGGGGCTCAGGCCATCTCGGTGCCCTCGATCTCGATGCCGAAGCCTTCCAGGCCGATGTAGCGGCGCGGCTTCGACGAGAGCAGGTGGATGGAGGAGACGCCGAGGGCCTTGAGGATCTGGGCGCCCAGGCCGACCTCGCGCCACTCCTCGGCCCGGGCGGCGGCGGAGCCGTGGCGCTCCGGGTCCTCCGGGCTGAGTGTGGCGCCCTCGCCCTTGAGGCCGTCGCGCGGACGGCTCGGGCTCGCGGCGACGCCGACGGCGCCCTCGCGCAGGTAGACGACCACGCCGCGGCCGCCCTCGGCGAAGCGGCGCATCAGGCCCTCCAGGCGCCGGTCGGGTCCGAAGACGTCGGCGACCACGGATTCGAGATGCAGGCGCACCGGCACGCCGCGGCCGTCGCGGATGTCGCCGAAGACGACGGCGAGGTGGTGCATGGGGTCGTAGGGCGTGCGGAAGGTGACCGCCTGGGCGCGGCCAGCCGGGGTGTCGATCTCGAAGGTCTCGACGCGCTCGACGAGGCGTTCGTTGCGCTGCCGGTAGGCGATCAGGTCGGCGACCGAGACGGTCTTCAGGCCATGCGCGCGGGCGAACTCGGCGACCTGGGGGCCGCGCTTCACCGTGCCGTCGTCGTTGACGAGCTCGGAGATGACGCCGACCTGCGGCAGGCCGGCGAGGCGACAGAGGTCGACGGCGGCCTCGGTGTGGCCGGAGCGCATGAGGACGCCGCCGTCCTTGGCGACCAGGGGGAAGATGTGGCCGGGGCGGACGAAGTCGCCGGCCCCGACGTTCGGGTTGGCGAGCGCCCGCACGGTGGCGGTGCGCTCCTCGGCCGAGATGCCGGTGGTCGTGCCGTGGCGATAGTCGATCGACACCGTGAATGCGGTCGAATGGGGCGCGTCGTTGACGGCCACCATCGGTTCCAGGTGCAGCCGCCGCGCCTCGTCGCGGGTGATCGGCGTGCAGACGATGCCCGAAGTGTGGCGAATGACGAAGGCCATCTTCTCCGGGGTGGCGTGGACGGCGGCGAGGATCAGGTCTCCCTCGTTCTCGCGGTCGTCGTCGTCGGTGACCACGACGATCTCGCCCCTCTCGAAGGCACGCAGGGCTTCGGCGACACGGGACTGGAACATGGAGAACTCCGTCTGGGCATCCCGCCGGGAGAGCCCGAGAAAGTCGTTGGGGGTCACGGCGCCGCCGGTCGCCTCGGCGATCCGGGCGGCCATCTCGCGGGAGATCCAGACGTCCGGATCGTTGCAGAGGGCCGTCACGGACGCGGGTGACAGGCCGGCGCGGCGGGCGAAGGCCGAGCGGGTCTCGTTCGTCCGGCTGAGGAAATCGTCGAGACGCATTCCCGGAGGCTACCCCAGGGCAAATTCAGCCGCAATGAATGGAGCACTTGCGTTTCAGCAATACTGAAATCCGCGCCGCGCAGACCTCAGCCGACCTGACCGCGGTGGCGAAGGTAATGATCGGCGAGCACGATCGCCAGCATGGCCTCGCCGACCGGCACGGCGCGAATGCCGACGCAAGGGTCGTGGCGGCCCTTGGTCAGGATCTCGGCCGGATTGCCGGCCCGGTCGATGGTGCGGCGCGGGGTGAGGATCGAGGAGGTCGGCTTGACGGCGAAGCGGGCGACGACCGGCTGGCCGGAGGAGATGCCGCCCAGGATCCCGCCGGCGTGGTTGGAGCGGAACTCGGGCGTGCCGTCCTGGCGCCGGTAGATCTCGTCGGCATTCTCCTCGCCGGAGAGTTCCGCAGCGGCGAAGCCGGCACCGATCTCGACGCCCTTCACGGCGTTGATGGACATGAGCGCGGCGGCGATGTCCTGATCGAGTTTGCCGTAGATGGGCGCGCCCCAGCCGGCGGGCACGTTCTCGGCGACCACCTCGATGACGGCACCGATCGAAGAGCCGGCCTTGCGGATGCCGTCCAGGTAGTCCTCCCAGAGCGCCGCGGCCTCGGCGTCGGGGCAGAAGAAGGGATTGCGGTCGACCTCGGCCCAGTCCCAGCGCGCCCGGTCGACCTTGTGGGGGCCCATCTGGACGAGAGCGCCGCGGACTACGACCCCGCCTGGGACGGCGGCGTCCAGCACCTTGCGGGCGACCCCGCCGGCGGCGACGCGCGCCGCCGTCTCGCGCGCGGAGGACCGGCCGCCGCCGCGGTAGTCGCGGATGCCGTACTTGGCGTCGTAGGTGTAGTCGGCATGGCCTGGGCGGAATTTGTCCCGGATGTCGTTGTAGTCCTTCGAGCGCTGATCGACGTTGCGGATCATCAGTGAAATCGGCGTGCCGGTCGTGCGCGGGCCGCCGGTGCGCTCGTCCTCGAAGACGCCGGACAGGATCTCGACCTCGTCGGGCTCCCTGCGCTGGGTGACGAAGCGGGACTGGCCGGGCTTGCGGCGATCGAGCCAGACCTGCAGGTCCGCCGCGGTCAGGGGCAGCCCCGGCGGGCAGCCGTCGACCACGCAGCCGAGCGCCGGCCCGTGGCTCTCGCCCCAGGTGGTGACGCGGAAGAGATGGCCGAAGGTGTTGTGGGACATGGAGGGCCGGCCCGTCGAGGCGTGTTCGGGATCCGGGTCCTAGGCCAAAGCGGCGGCGCCGTCAAAGCCTCACTGCACCTGCACGGTGACGGTCTTGCCGAAGTAGGTCTCGGCGACCCCGTTGCTGTAGGTATTCATGTAGGTGTCGATGCCGACCTGGTCGGTGCCCCGGAAGCCGGGACGCGACTTGTAGGTCACGACGCCGACCTTGATCGTCTGGCCCGCACAAGGCTTGCCGGGCGGGATCTTCACGGGGATCCGGGCGACCTTGGCGACGCCGTTCGCCGGCGGGGTGCGGATGGACATGCGCTGACCGCCGCTGGAGGCGCAGCCGTCCCCGTACACATAAAAGCTGTAGACGACCCCTTCGACGCCCGACTTGACGGTCGAGACATCCTGCGCCGCGGCGGGCATCGCGAAAATACTTGCAAGGACCAGCCAAGCAGACTTCTCAAGGATCGCGGATCTGGTCATCGCCAGCGCCCTCCGGAACTCCCGATCCGAACTAGAGCACAGGTCGGGAGCAACTACCAGTTCGCCGGGCCATGGATTGCCCCGACAGGGTCGCCGACGCCGGGCGCACCGCGCCAAGCCCGTCGTGGCCACCGTCCCGGACGGACGCCCTTACGCTCGAGCGCCACGCGGCCGTCAAAGCCTCACTGCACCTGCACGGTCACCGTTCCGCCAATGAAGGTCTCGCCGATCCCGTTCGTGTAGGTGTCCATGTAGGCGTCGACGCCGACGCGGTCGGTGCCGCGGAAGCCGGGACGCGACCGGTAAAGGACGACGCCGATCTTGACGGTCTGGCCTGCACAAGCTCTGCCGGGCGGGATCCTTATGGGGATCCGGGCCACCCTGGCGACGCCGTTCGCCGGCGGGGTGCGGATGGTGATGCGCTCGCCGCCGCTCGAGGCGCAGTCCTCGCCATACACATAGACATTGAAGATGACTTCTTCCTTGCCAGACTTGACCGTCACCACATCCTGCGCCGCGGCGGGCAACGCGGAGACAACCGATAGCACCAACGAAGCAGTGATTGAAATAATTGAAAAGCGGGCCATGAAAGTCACCTCCCGAGTTCATCCCCGGGACAAGATCACACCCAATCACATTCAATCCAGTCAGTATGAATATCGATGCTTGCGTTACGCTAAATCATCCGAAATTATCCGAAGTTGAATATCCGAACAAGACAACAGGTCTGCTGCTCAACGGCACGGACGGCTGGTTCGGTAACTGCCGATCCGACTTCCAGGATACGTGGAGCTGTCTGGACGGCGCGTCCAAGGGACATGTTCGGTCCAGGGGCCCCGGTCCCGGCGCGCGCGCCGCTCAGGCGAACCGGACCTTGACGCCCTCGAGGGGCACGCCGTCCAGCCGCGTCGACCATTCCTCGCCCGGCGCCACCGGCAGGGCGCGGGTGAGCGTGCCGGTCGAGACGATCTCGCCGGCGGCCAGGGGAGGGTTGTGCGGGTCCTGGGCCAGGAGGCCGACCAGATGGCGCAGCGCGGAGACGGGGCCGTCGAGGACGTTGCGGGCGTGGCCGGTGTCCTGGAGTACGCCGTCGCGGTAGAGCTCCACGCGGAAGCCCGAAAGGGCGCGCAGCCAGTCGGTGCCGGGCGCCAGGGGCACGCGCGGGCCGACCACGAGGCGGCCGTGAAGGCCGTAGGCGGCGACCGTGTCGGCGGCGGCGAACTTCCAGTTGGGGAAGATCGACTGGACGATCTCGAAGCCGTGCGCGACCCAGTCGAGGCAGCCGATCAGCTGCTCCTCGTCCATGCCGACGCGCGGGGCGCGGCCGATGCCGAACATGATCTCCGGCTCGAAGCGCGGCTCGGCGAGGCCGGCGAGCGGCAGGACTGGCGTGTCGGCGAGATCGGTGACGGTGGTGTCCCAGACATAGCCCCAGATCGGGGCATAGACGCCGTACTCGGCCCAGATCGTGCGGTTGGTGAAGCCGATCTTGCGGCCGACCACGCGCTCGCCGCGCGCCTCCCTGAGGGCTCTCACGGCGGCGGTGACCCGATAGGCCGCGTCGAGATCGAGCCCGGGGGCGATCGAGGCGGTGAAGGGCGGGACCTGGCGGCCGGACCCGAGGATGTCCAGGGCTTCAGCGGCGATGGTGTCGACGGTGCTCATGCGGGGGACCGGATTCGCTGGTCGGAAGCGGGGAGACGGACACGGGACCGGAGCGCCGCACCGGATGCCGGACGAAGAGGAAAACGCGTCAGCGCGAAGATCGTGCCCTGGGCCCGGCCCCGTCAGCCGACATGCTTCTTCAGGAAGAACAGGGTACGCTCCCACGCGAGGGCGGCGTCGTCGGCATCGTAGCGGGCGCCGGTCGGATTGGCGAAGGCGTGGTCGGCCTCGTACCAGTAGACCGACAGGAGGTCGGCCTTGCCGGCGTCCTTCATGGCCTTCTCGAAGCCCATGACCATGTCGCCGTTGATGGATTTGTCGAGCGTGCCGAAGTGGCCGAGCACCGGCCCCTTAAGCGCCTTCAGCTGGTCCGGGGTCTTCTTGACGTTGCCGTAGTAGATCACGGTGGCATCGACCGGGGTGGCGAGGGCGGCGTTGAGGGCCCAGCCGCCGCCGAAGCACCAGCCCATGGCGGCGACCTTGCCGTTGGAGCGGTCGTGGCCGCGCAGCCAGGAGACGGCGGCGGCGAGGCCGGCGGTGGCAGCCTGCGGGTCCATCGCCTGGACGAGGGCGCGCGCGGTCTCGGCGTCGGTGGCCACCTTGCCCAGGAGATCGACCGCGAAGGTCAGGTAGCCCTTGGCGGTGAGTTCGGCGGCCACGGCCTTGATCTGGTCGTTCAGGCCCCACCATTCGTGGATCAGAATCACGGCGGGCGCCTTCGGCTGCGCCGGGATGCCGAGGGCGCCGTTGAGGGCCTTGCCCGGCGCGACGGGAATCGAGATGGGCGCGAGAGTCTGGGCGGCCGCCTGGGCGAGGGCGCGGTCGGCCAGCACGGCGGCGAGCGGCAGGCTCGCGACGCCGCGCAGGAACGCCCGGCGGAGATCGTCGGGTACCATGATCGGCGGCATGTGCCGGTGGCTGCCGCATCCGTCCAAGGTGCACATCTCAGTCGCGCCTTTTCGCGTTCCGGGTCGCTTCCCGACCTCTTCCCCGATCGACCATATCGCCCTTGCCGCAGGTGCGCCAAGGGGCAAGGATGCCTGACAGGCCCGCGGATCGTACCCGGCTCACATCCAGGTCTCCGCGCCGTTGCGCCAGACCGAGATCCTGTCCTGGGGCACGAAGGCCTCCGCGAGCGCCGGGTCCTGCACGGCGAGGAGCAGCGACTTCAGGGCCCGGTAGACCCCGCCGTGCGAGACCACCACGACGTCGCCGTCGAGGCTCTCGAAGAAGCGGCCCACCCGCACGCGCAGCATGGCGTAGCTCTCGCCGCCGGGCGGCAGGAAGTGCCACTTGTCGGCGCGCAGCGACCGGTAGGTCTCCGGCGCCTCGGCGGCGATGTCGTCGTAGGTGTAGCCCTCGTAGCTGCCGAAGGAGACTTCGCTCAGGCGCGGGTCGGTCTCGTAGCCGGCCGGATCGAGGCCGAGTTCGGCGCGGACGATCTCCATGGTGGCGCGCGCCCGGCCGAGCGGGCTCGCCACATAGCGGTAGTCCCCCGGGGCGCGGCCGATCTCGACGAGGTGGGCGGCGAGCGTGCGGCCGTTGCGGGCGGCCTGGCTGCGGCCGAGGTCGTTCAGCGGGATGTCCTGGGAGCCCTGGAGGCGACCGGCGGCGTTCCAGTCGGTCTGGCCGTGGCGGATATGAACGAAGTGGCGGTCGGCCATCGGGCTTTCTCGAATGACGATCGGCCTTGTATGCCAGGACGCGCGCCGCCCCGCCAGACGGCCTTTCGTCGCCCGCACCCGCGATTTCGTCGGGGCACCGGCCCATGGCAGCCATCTAAAATTTTAGACGGCCGCTTGACGATTCTCCAAATCGTTTCGTGTTTCATCGCGCGGTCAGGGACACGGGGCCGACATGGCGGATTTCACGTTCTACGGGCTTTTGGACCGGTTCTTCCCCGGCAGCTTCAAGCTGAAGCTCTTCGCTGTCGCCTTCGTGGGCGTGCACCTGCCCTTCATCGCCCTGCTCGCCTCCACCCTCGGCCACACCGAGGGTACCCCGTCGCCCGCCACCCTCGGGGCGGTCGTCCTCGCCGCCACCGCGGTCGCGACCATCCTGACCATCGCCGGCATCCGCGCGGTCCTGAAGCCCGTGTCGGCGGCCACCGAGGCCCTGGCGGCCTACGAATCGGGGCGGGAGTTGACGTCCCTCCCCCTCGGCTTCGGGGACGAGGCGGGGCGGCTGCTCCGGTCGGTGGACGCCCTGACCCGCACGGTCGAGGGGCTGCTGATCCGCCAGGAGGAGGCGGCGATTCTCGATCCGCTGACGGGCTTGCGCAACCGCCGCGGTTTCGACGAGGCGTTGGAGCGGACGCTCGAGCGGTGTCCTCCGGAGAGCGACATCGCGCTGATCGTGGTCGACATCGACCACTTCAAGCGCGTGAACGACGGCTACGGTCACCTCGCCGGGGACGCGGCCCTGGCGGCGGTCGGGCAGATGCTCGCCGCCCTGGCGGAGGCGGGCGTGATCGCGGGGCGGTACGGCGGGGAGGAGTTCCTCGTCTTCGTGCCGGAGACGAACGCGGTGGCTGCCGACTATCTCGCCGAACGGATCCGGGCGGCGGCGGCCGACCTCGCCTTCGAGGCCTTCCCGGACTTGCGGATCACGGTCAGCGCCGGGGTCGCCACGGCGCGGGCGGGCGAGACGACGTTCCGCTGCCTCTACGGGCGGGCCGACCGGGCGCTCTACCGGGCGAAGCGCGAGGGGCGCAACCGGGTCGCCTTCGCGGGGCTGCAGCCGGACCAGATCGTGCAGCCGGACGAGATCGACTGGGCGGACGCGGTCAGCCTGGAGTCGCCCGTGCTCCGGATCGCCAGCGCGCGCAAGGGCGGCGGGACGGCCTGAGAGCGGCCGTCAATCCTTGACGACCGAGATGTCGGGGGCGTCGACCGCCTTCATGCCGACCACGTGGTAGCCGGCGTCGACATGGGAGATCTCGCCGGTCATGCCGCGCGAGAGGTCGGAGAGGAGGTAGAGGCCGGTGTCGCCGACCTCCTCGATGGTCACGGTGCGCTTCAGCGGCGCGTTGTATTCGTTCCACTTCAGGATGTAGCGGAAGTCGCCGATGCCGGAGGCGGCGAGCGTCTTGATCGGCCCGGCCGAGATGGCGTTGACGCGGATGTTGCGGCTGCCGAGGTCGACCGCGAGGTAGCGCACGGACGCCTCGAGCGCGGCCTTGGCGACGCCCATCACGTTGTAGTGCGGCATGACCTTCTCGGCGCCGTAGTAGGTCAGCGTCAGGAGCGAGCCGCCGTCCGTCATCAGCCGCTCGGCGCGCTGGGCGACGGCCGTGAAGCTGTAGACCGAGATCAGCATCGTCTTGGCGAAGTTGTCCTCGGTGGTGTCGACGTAGCGGCCGGTCAGCTGGTCCTTGTCGGAGAACGCGATGGCGTGGACCACGAAGTCGAGCTTGCCCCAGCGGCGCTCGACCTCGGCGAAGACGGCGTCGACCGTCGCGGGATCCGTGACGTCGCAATGGCCGACCACGATGGCGCCGATCTCGTCGGCGAGCGGCTCGACGCGCTTCCTGAGCGCATCCCCCTGGTAGGTCAGCGCCACTTCGGCGCCCGCGTTGGCGACGGCCTTGGCGATGCCCCAGGCGATCGAACGGTTGTTCGCGACCCCCATCACGAGGCCACGCTTGCCCGCCATCAGACCCTTCGCGTCCGCCATCGATTCAGATCCCCGTTCCCGTTCCAACGCCGCCGATCGAGGGGTTCCTATGACATAGGGCCGCGCTCCCTCGCAAGGCGAGGGCGGGATCACGTCTTGTAACCGAAATCTTGCAGTCCGTGCGGGCATCGACGAGGCGGGTCCGGCCTCCTAAGATCCGACCATGACCGAGTCCACCCGCACCCCGCCCTCCCCCGCCCTCCTGGAGCGCTTCGCCGCGATCGTCGGGCCTCGCCACGTGGTGACCGAGCCCGACGCCATGAGGCCGTATCTCGTGGAGTGGCGCGACCTCTACGAGGGCGTCTCCCCCATGGTGCTGCGGCCGGGCTCGACCGCCGAGGTGGCCGCCATCCTGGCGCTCGCCAGCGAGACCGGGACGGCGGTGGTGCCGCAGGGCGGGAACACGGGGCTGGTCGGGGCGCAGGTGCCGGACCGGTCCGGCGCCGAGATCGTGCTGTCGCTCGGCCGTCTCGACCGGATCCGGGCCGTCGATCCGGCGAGCGACACGCTGGTGGCGGAAGCCGGCGTCGTGCTGGAGCGCGTGCAGGCCGCCGCCGAGGCGGCGGACCGCCTGTTCCCGCTGAGCCTCGGGAGCCAGGGAAGCTGCACGATCGGCGGCAATCTCTCGACCAACGCGGGGGGCACGGGCGTGCTCGCCTACGGCAACGCCAAGGATCTCGTGCTCGGGCTGGAGGTCGTGCTGCCGACCGGGGAGGTGCTGGACGGGCTCCGGGCGCTGCGCAAGGACAATGCCGGCTACGACATGAAGGGGCTGTTCCTCGGCACGGAGGGCACGCTCGGCGTCATCACGGCGGCAGTGCTGAAGCTCTTCGCCAAGCCGAAGGCGCAGGAGGTGGCCGTCGTCGGGGTCGAGGCGCCGGAGGCGGCGCTGAGCCTCCTGGCGCTCGCCAAGGGCCGGGCCGGGACGCAACTGACCGCCTTCGAGGCCATGCCGCGGATGCTGGTCGACTTCGCCCTCAGGCACCTGCCGGGCACTCGCGACCCCCTCCCCTCCGCGCCGCCCTGGTACCTCCTCGTGGAGGTCTCGGTGGGGACGACGGACGCGGAGGCGCGCGCCCTGATGGAGACGATCCTGGAGGACGGGCTCACGGCCGGGCTGGTGCTCGACGCCACGATCGCGGGCTCGCTGGCGCAGGCGCGCGACTTCTGGCGGCTGCGGCACGGGCTGTCGGAGGTGCAGAAATACGAGGGCGGGTCGATCAAGCACGACGTCTCCGTGCCGCTCGCCGCGGTTCCGGCCTTCATCGCGGAGGCGGAGGCGGCGGTCGGCGCGCTGGTGCCGGGCTGCCGGCCGGTGCCCTTCGGCCATCTCGGCGACGGCAACATCCACTTCAACGTCAGCCAGCCCGTCGGCGGCGACAAGGCGGCGTTCCTGGCGCGCTGGGACGAGATGAACGCCGTCGTGCACGGCATCGCGACCCGGATGGGCGGGTCGATCGCGGCGGAGCACGGGGTCGGGCGGCTGAAGCGGGACCTGCTGCCCGGGGTGCGCAGCCCGGTCGAGATCGCCCTGATGCGCCGGCTGAAGGCGACGCTCGACCCGGCCGGCATCCTGAACCCGGGCCGGGTCATCTGAGCGGGGCTCCGCCGGTCAGAAGAGGTCCATCTGTCCGCTGGAGGCCTTCGCGCGGCGCGGACGCGCGGGGCGGGGGGCGGGCTCCGCGGCCGCCTCGACGACCGCCTCGGCGGTCTGCGGCTCGTCCGGCGACAGCGGCTCGGCGAGGCCTTCGATGCAGCGCAGGTCGTCGTTGGCGACCTTGTTGACCCGCTCGGACACCGGCACGCATTCGAAGAAGTCGTCCGGAACCGGCTCGATCAGGGTCATGGCCTCGCGCACGTCGACGCCGCGGCAATCGAGCCAGCGGTCGAAATTCTCCGGCAGCACGACGGCGGGCATGCGGTCATGGATGCGGCCGACCAGGCGGTTGGCGGGCACGGTCAGGACGGCGGCGGTGTCGATCTCGGACCCGTCCTTGCCCGACCAGGTCTCCCACAGCCCCGCGAAGGCGACCGCGCCGCCGTGGCGGGGGCGGATGAAGAAGGGCTGCTTGCCGGCCGGCGTGCGCCGCCACTCGTAGAAGCCGGAGGCGGGCACGAGGCAGCGCCGGTGGCGCATGGCGGCCCGGAAGGAGGGCTTCTCCGGGGCCGTCTCGGCGCGGGCGTTGATGATCAGCGAGAAGGACTTCGGGTCCTCGACCCAGGACGGGACGAAGCCCCAGCGGGCGAGGAGGAAGTGCGGCGTCCCGCCCTCGCCGGCGACGATCGCGATCGGCTGGGTCGGCGCGATGTTGTAGCGCGGCGGGAAGTTCGGCTGCTCCGCGTAGCGGAAGAGCCGCCGGATCTCCTCGGGCGTGGCGGTCAGGACATAGCGGCCGCACATGATGGCTCTCCCGTCTCGATCCCCGATATAGGTTGCCGCCGGCCCCGTCACAAACCGCCGGAGCCGTCCGCAACGTAAGCGAAATCGAAACCGATATCGTGGAGAGTCGGACCGGGATGGCAAGGGGGCGATCGATGGCACGGGGGGCGGCGCCGCAGCGGGACGGGATCCCGGCCGATCGCCTCGCGCCGGCGGTGCTGGCGGCCGCCAACATCAATCCGGTGACCCGGCTCGCCACCGACTATCTCAACCACTTCAACACGATCGTGATGCTCCTGGACATGATCCCGGACATGCCGGAATGCGCCGAGGAGATCGCCGCCTGGGCGCCGTTGTCGTACCCCGCCTACTTCGCGCAGGCGCATTTCCGCGAGCGTGAACTCGCCGTCGCGGCCTACCACGCCGCGCCCGAGGGGGTGCGGGAGGACTTCGACGCGGTCGTCGGCGAGCTCGATGCCGCGATGGGCGACGCCCAGAGGCTCCTGGCGGAGGGCGACGCCGCCGATCCGCGGACCGTCGAGGCGCTGCACGTCCTCGTCTCCCTGCGGCTGAAGCCTCTCATCTCCAAGGCCAGCGGCATCGTGAACGGTGCCGGCCCGTCGGAAGCCGACGACATCTTCATCGAGGCGGATGCCCAGGATACGATCGACGAACTCTTCCACTGAACGTCGAGCCTGCGGCACGCCCATGACCTCATCCCAATCCACCGTCGCGGCGATGGCCGCCGGCAGGCCCGTGCTCGGGGTCAGCGTGTCGGTGTGGCGCGGCGACGAGGTCCTGCTCGTCCGGCGCGGGCGGGAGCCGTCGAAGGGACTGTGGAGCCCGGTCGGCGGCAAGGTGGAGTTCGGCGAGAGCCTCGAGGCGGCGGCGCGGCGGGAGGTCGCCGAGGAGACCGGGGTCGACTGCGAGATCCTGGGCTTCAGCACGCTGCGCGAACTGATCATGCCGGACGGAGCGGGCGGCGTCCGCGGCCACGTGGTCCTCGCCGTCTTCGGAGCGCGCTGGCTCGCCGGGGAGGCGCGGGCGGGCGACGACGCCGACGCGGTCGCGTGGGTGGCGGCGGACCGTCTGGAGGACAGGCCGCTGGTGGCGGGCGTGGTCCCGTATATTCTCGGGACGCGGCGACTGACCGGTGGCGCGCAGCCGTGAAAATCGGCTATTCACGGCGCGGGACAGGTTCGGCGGGCCCGGGAGAGAGACGGATGGCGATCGACCGTCGCATAGGGGCGGCGAGGCGCTTCAGGGGCTGGACGGCCGGGCTGCTGGCGCTCGGGCTGGCCGAGCTCGCCGCCACGCCGGCTGCGGGGGCGGCGCCGGGCGAGCCGCCCTATGTCGACCAGATCCTTCGCCTGGCGGAGATCATGGGCGCGCTGCACCACCTGCGGCCGCTGTGCGGCGCGAACGAGCCCCAGGTCTGGCGGCAAAAGATGAGCGCCCTCCTGGCCGCGGAGGATCCCGGCCCGGAGGAGCGGCGGCGAATCGTCGACCGCTTCAACCAGAGCTATCGGTCTCTCTCCGAGATCTACCGGACCTGCACGCCGGCCGCGAGCGAGATCATCGACCGCTATCTTGCCGAAGGGTCCCGCATCTCGCGCGAGATCGTGGTGCGCTACGGCCGGCCCTGACGCGGGCTCGCGCGCGCCGTTAACCCACATCGTCGGAGACCCGGAACCGGGCTGCCGCAGCGGCCCCGCGGCCTTGCACGCGGGACACACCGGCCCGTGTGCGATCGCGTTAACCATTCCTATACAAAGGTTAGGGAAATTTAACGTTGTCCGTCGGTAAACCAAGTCTGACACGGATGGGCGTGCTAAGGATTCGCCACCCAAGGAGCGGGCCAGACACCCCGCGAGAGGACCAGGTGACCCGATGCTGGACGACGCGGCGGACTCGATTGCAGACAAGAAGCGAGCCGCCTTCGACATCGTCAGCGACGCCATGGCGGAAGCGGCGGCCGAGGGCATCGAATACGAGATCGTGACTCAGGCGGCGCTCTTCGCGGTGTTCACCGAGCTCGTCTCCGCCTACGGCGAGGCCGCCGTCGCGGACCTCGCCAAGCGGCTGCCCGACCGCATCATGGGCGGCGAATACTCGATCCCGCGCCACTGGCAGTGAGGCGGAGGCCCGCCCGGGCCGGAGACGCTCCTCAGGCCACGTGCAGGAGCGCGATGCGGCCGATCAGGACCGTGCCGAACAGGACCAGCAGCGCGCCCGCGCCGTGGTTGACCGTCTCCAGCGCGCGGTCCGTCATCCGGGTCCTCACCAGGGAAACCAGGCTGGCCACCAGGAACCACCAGGCGGCGCCGCCGGCCAGCACGCCGGCGACCAGCGCACTGGCGCCGAGATAGTCGCCCGGGTCCGGCGCGAACTCCCCGAGCGACCCGAACACCGCGATGAAGCCCAGGATCGTGGCCGGGTTGGTGATCGTCATCCCGAAGGCGGCGAGCGCGGTGGAGACCGGATTGCCGGCCTTGACGGGCCCGTCGTCCAGGTGGGGATGACTGCGGATGATGCCGATCCCGAACAGGATCAGGACGACGCCGCCGACGACCTGGAAGACGGTGGACCAGCCGACCACAAAGTCCGCGAAGGCGGTGACGCCGTAGGCCGCCATGGCGGCAAAGAGGCCGTCCGCCATCACCGCGCCGACCCCGGCCGCGAAGCCGGCGAGGAACCCGCGCCGGAACGCCAGCTGGATGCACATGATGTTCACTGGCCCGACCGGCGCGGAGAACAGGATGCCGATGCCGATGCCCTTCAGAAACAGCCAGATGTCGAGCACCGTCCGCCTCGTTCCCCCTGCCGTCGGGTAGAGTTAGAACAAGGCGTCACGGGCGGCAACCGTTCCTTGGCGCCCGCAAAATGGGCTGACCAAGATTCCATCGCGCGGAGCCCGCCCCGGGACGGACTGCCGCTTCCGCGCCGTTCAGCGGTAGCCGGCGATCCCGGTGGCGTTCTCGTTGAGCTTGCGCACACCGTCGGCGGCGCCGGCCGAGCCCTGCGGGATTCCGACCGGCACGCCGTTGTAGTTCACGAGCGGTGTCGAGAAGTACGGGATCCGGGTGCAGGTCACCCGGCTCGCGCTGCACTTGTCCGGATAGGACATGATGTCCCGGAAGCGGGCCGTGACGTCGACGTAGCCGAAGTTGTAGACGGAATTGGGGGCCGAGCTCTCGACGTAGCGGTCGTGATAGAGCCCCATGTTGTGGCCGGTCTCGTGCGAGAAGGTGTTGTTCGACACGCAGTCGACGCTGACCACCGAGGTTCCCCAGGCGGCGCTGCCGGAATCCGGGTCCGGCACCACCCAGGCCACGCCGCAATATTCGTTGCGGGCGACGAGGAGGGAGACCAGGTCGGCCTGCAGGGCATTGCGCTGGGTCGCGACGTTGGCGAGACCGCTGGCGCCGCCGGTGAGGTCGTCGAGGACGTCGCCGTAGCTGCCGGCCGTCTCGTTGTAGCTCGAGGCCGCCACGGTACCGACGAGGGTGTAGGTGATCTTGACGCCGCTGCGCTGGAAGGCCGCGTTGGCGAGCGTGATGGCGAGCTGCGCCTGCGCCTGGATATCGGACACCTTGGCGGCGGCCTGGGGCGTATAGGCGATCAGGACCTTGATGTCGGTGTTGGTGGACGTGGTCGGGGGGGTCGTGGTCGGCGGCGTCGTCGTGCCGGGCTTGGCCGGCTTCGGCTTCTTCTTCTTCCGACCCATGTCGTCGGCGGAGCCGGGCAGGTCCCGGTGCAGGTCGCGCTTGTAGGACGCCGGATCGAGCTCAGTCACCTGATGGTTGGCCGAGTTCGGCACGGGATCGATGCGGAAGATGCGGCCGTCCGTCTCCACCACGCCGGTGATGCGGCCGTCCTTGACGACCAGGCTCGCGAAGGCGGTCCGCCTGCCCTTGGCGCGGCCGGTCCAGGCGAAGCCGCCGGTCGGGGCCGCCTCGACGGCTTCCCGCTCCAGGGTGACGGCCAGGTCGGGGAAGAGCTCGATCGCCACGGTGGCGCTCGCGGGCGGCACCTTCTCGGCGCGCCGCGGGTCGTTGTCCATGCCGAGCGGGGCGACCGTGGCCGCCAGGGCGCTCGCGTCGACCTCGACGATGCGGTGGCGGCGCGCGTTGGGCACGATCGACTTCGACCGGGTGACGCCGGCCTCGCCGCGGGCGGGCTGCAGGAGGCCGTCGGCGGCCCCGGCCGATGCGGGGGCCAGGAGGGCGCCGGCCACGAACACGAAGGCGAGCAGCTGGCAACGGGCACGCAGAACCATGGGGAACTCCATCGGACGATCCCCGGAGGATGCGGAGAAGAGTTAAAGGAAGTCTCGCCGCCTTCACTCAACTCTTGCTGCAACTGCCGAAAACCTAACCTCACGGTGCGGTCCCGCGGCCGGTGCCGCCGGGGTGGCCGGGACGGACGCTCTTCGCTAGAGTGGCGATCCCGATCCCGATGGGGGCTTCCACATGGTCCGACCGACGCTCGTCGCCCTGATTCTGGTCCTCGCCGGCATGCCGGCCGCGCAGGCGGCGGCGGCCAAGAAGGTCGAGACGCAGACGATCACGGTCCCGTCCGACAAGGTCGATCCCCCGGCCGGCAAGAGCGCGGCGGGCGGACCGGAGCTCGGCCACGGGGAGGACGGCCTGCCGGCACTCGTCGCCAAGACCCGCAAGGCAATCCTGGAGGCGGCCTATTCGGGCGACCTCGCCGCCCTCAGGGCGGTCATGCAGCGCAACGAGACGCCGCCGGTCGTCTCGGTCAACGAGGTCGGCGACGCGGTCGAGTACCTAAAGAGCCAGTCCGGCGACGGCGAAGGGCTCGAGGTCCTGGCGATCCTGACCGACATCCTGGAGGCGGGCTGGGCGCGCACGAAGGCGGGCTCGCCGCAGGAGATGTACGTCTGGCCGTCCTTCGCGGCGAGGCCGGTCGGCGACCTCACGCCGGCGGAGCGGGTCGAGCTCTACAAGATCGTTACGTCGTCCGACTACGAGGAGATGAAAGCCGCCGGCAAGTATGTCTTCTATGCGGTCGGGATCGGTCCCGACGGCACCTGGCACTACTTCAAGCTGATGGATTGACCCGGCCGGAAGGAGTGGGTGGACCCCCGCCGGCCGGGCGCGGCCCGTGCAGGCTTGCCTGTCCGTTTCGCGCGTCCAGGGTCGGCCCGAACCGCCACCGAGGTCTTGCCTTTTCGAATAAAATTTTAGGCGCTTCCTCGCAAATTTCGCCGTGCGATATTCCTGATTTTATCAATACTAACATTCTACAACGGCCAGCACGGAAACCGCATGGTTCCGGTCAGCCGGGCATCGGGCCGGTCCGCGGGGGTCAGCCGCGCGCCAGCGCCTCGCCGAAGCGGCAGGACTCGCCGGTCGAGGGCGTCACGATCTCGCCCTCCCACATCACCCGGCGGCCGCGCACGAGGGTGCCGACGGGCCAGCCCGTCACCTGGAGGCCGTCGTAGGGGGTCCAGGCGGAGCGGGAGGCGGACCAGGCGTTGGTGATCGTCTCGCGGCGCTTCAGGTCGACGACCGTGACGTCGGCGTCGTAGCCGACCGCGAGCCGGCCCTTGCCGGCGAGGCCGAAGAGGCGCTGCGGGCCGTGGCTGGTCATGTCGACGAAGCGCTCGAGGGTCATGCGGCCCCGGGCCACGTGGTCGAGCATGACGGGCACCAGGGTCTGGACGCCCGGCATGCCGGACGGCGAGGCCGGATAGGCCTTGGCCTTCTCCTCGAGGGTATGGGGCGCGTGATCCGAGCCGAGGATGTCGGCGATGCCCTGCGCGACCCCCCACCAGCAGCCCTCGCGGTGGACGGCGTCGCGGACGGGCGGGTTCATCTGCAGAAGGGTGCCGAGGCGGGCGTAGTCGTCGGAGGAGAGGGTCAGGTGATGGGGCGTCACCTCGACGGAGGCGATGTCCTTATGGGCCGCCAGGTATCGCATCTCCTCGGCGGTCGACACGTGCAGGACATGGATGCGCGCGCCCGTGGCGCGGGCGATGCGGACGAGCCTCTCGGTCGAGCGCATGGCGGCTTCGGCGTCGCGCCAGACCGGATGGGAGGCGGGGTCGCCGGGGACGCGCAGCCCCTTGCGCTCCTCGAGCCGGTACTCGTCCTCGCTGTGGAAGGCGGCGCGCCGGCGGGTGGCGCCGAGAATGGCGGAGACGCCGGCGTCGTCCTTGACCAGGAGGTCGCCGGTCGAGGCGCCCATGAAGACCTTGATGCCGGCGGCGCCGGGCAGCCGCTCGAGCGCGGGGATGTCGGCCACGTTGTCGTGGGTGCCGCCGACCCAGAAGGCGAAGTCGCAATGCATCCGGTGCCGCCCGCGCGCCACCTTGTCAGCCAGGGTCTCGGCGGTGACCGTCAGAGGATTGGTGTTGGGCATCTCGAAGACGGCCGTGACGCCGCCGAGGACGGCGGCGCGCGACCCGGTCTCCAGGTCCTCCTTGTGCTCGCCGCCGGGCTCGCGGAAATGCACCTGGGTGTCGATGACGCCGGGCAGCAGGTGGAGGCCCTTGCAGTCGATCACGGTTCCAGCGCGGCTCGGGTCGATCGTGCCGAGGGCGGCGATGCGGCCATCGCGGATGCCGACGTCGCGGGCGCCGACCCCGTCGTGGTTGGCGACCGTGCCGTTCTTCAGGACGAGGTCGAAGGTCTCCGTCATGGTCGGCTCCCGATCGCTGGCGCAGCGCTTGCTTCCGGGTGTGGATAGCCCGCAGGCCGCCGGAGCCACAAGCCCATTTCGCAGGCGCCTCGTTGCCGCCGACGTCAGCGGGACCTACCTTCCCGGACATCGGAGGGGCAGTATGACGACGAACATCGCCGAACTCACCGGCCGCGGGGTGGTCTCGGTCACGGGGCCGGAGGCGGAGCCGTTCCTGCAAGGGCTCGTCACCGCGGACGTGGAGGGCCTGGCGCCCGGGGCCGCCCGGTACGGGGCGCTCCTGACCCCGCAGGGCAAGATCCTGTTCGACTTCCTCGCGGTCCGGACCCCGGACGGCTTCCTGATCGACGTGCCGGCGCGGCTGGCGGCGGACTTCGCCAAGCGGCTCCGCTTCTACCGTCTTCGCGCCAAGGTGGAGATCGCCGACCGCTCCGGCGACCTGCGGGTGCTCGCCGCCTGGGGCGACGGTCCGGTCGACCTGCCGGGATTCGGGTTCGAGGATCCGCGCCTGCCGGCGCTGGGGCGGCGGACGATCGTCACCGCGGCGGAGCGCGACGCGGTGCTGGCCGCGTCAGATCCCGGCTCGCACGCCGACGAGGCCTCATGGCACCGGCACCGGATCGCCCTCGGCGTGCCGGAGGGCGGGACCGACTTCGCCTACGGCGATGCCTTTCCGCACGACGCCGACATGGACGACCTGGCCGGCGTGGACTTCGGCAAGGGCTGCTATGTCGGACAGGAGGTGGTCAGCCGCATGAAGCACCGGGGCACGGCCCGACGGCGCGTCGTCGCCGCCCGAAGCGCGGACGCGTCCCCCCTGCCCCCGACGGGGAGCGAGATCGTGGCTGCGGGCAAGCCCGTCGGGCAGATCGGGTCGACGGACGGCGGTCGCGGGCTCGCCCTCGTCCGCACCGACCGGGTCGCCGCCGCGCTGGCGGCCGGGGCGTCGCTACGCGCCGGCGACGTGGACGTCGTTCTGGAACTGCCGGCTTACGTAAAGTTCGGCTGGCCGGCTCCGGCGGAGGACTGAGTGGCGCCTCCCGGGCCCGAAACGTTTCGAAGACGAGGAATGCCGCCGGCAGGGCATATCCGGTGATTTACTTATCGGAAGCATTAATGTCCGTTATGGTTCCATGGTCGATTCCTACAAGAGACTGTTAAGACGAATGCCTCAGATTGGCTGAAAATGATCATAAAGTGCGATCTGAGGCCAACCATGAGCAGTCTAAAATTCAAATTGATCGCTGTGCTGTCCATCCTGGCGGGCGGCTTCCTGGCGATGTCCTTCATGGCCTGGTCCGAGGCCCGGGTGGGCGAGCGCGGCCTTGCCCAGGTCTATGCCGACCGGGTGGTTCCCCTGCGGGACCTGAAGCAAGTCAGCGACGCCTACGCGGTGGCCCTCGTCGACAATGCCCACAAGATGCGGGCCGGGACCGTGCCGTTCGAGACGGGCGCCAAGGTGATGGCGGATGCCCTCGGCACCGCCGAGCGGCTCTGGGCCGGCTACATGCAGACCTACATGGATGGGCGCGAGAAGGCACTTGCCGGGCAGGCCGTGGCCGCCATGACGGCGGCGCGGGGGCCGATCGCGGAGCTTCAGGGGCTGATCGCCGCCAAGGACTCCGCCGGCCTCGCCCGATTCGTGACGGACCGGCTCTACCCGACGATCGACCCGGTCACCGAGGCGGTCGGCCGCCTCGTCGACCTGCAGGTCGAGGAGGCGCAGAAGTCCTACGAGGAGACGCAGGGAACCTATCGCACCATGCTGGCGCTTCTCGCCGCCCTCGCGCTTGCCGGCGCGGTCGCGGCGGTGTTCGGGTTCCGGGTCGTGCTCAAGGGCGTGATCGGGCCGATCGAGGCGATGACCGAAAGCATGGCGCAGCTTTCCCGCGGCAACCTCGCCGTGGAGATCCCGGGCGCGAAGGAGACCAACGAGATCGGCCGCATGGCCGCCGCCGTGGCGGTGTTCAAGGAGAACGGGCTCGCCCGGGAGCGGCTCGAGCGCGAACAGGCCGAGGAGCGGGCGCTGAGCGACCGGCGCGCGGCGGCGGTGGACCGGCTGGTCCGCGACTTCGACAAGGCCATGGGGGCGATCGTGGGCGCGGTCTCGTCGGCGGCCACGGAACTCGAGGCCTCGGCGCAGAGCCTCACGGCCGGCGCGGAGGAGACCTCCAACCAGTCGACCGCCGTGTCGGCGGCGTCCGAGGAGGCGTCCTCCAACGTGCGGACAGTCGCGGCGGCCGCCGAGGCCCTGGCCGGATCGGTCGAAGACATCAGCCGGCAGGTCTCCCACTCCACCCGCATCGCCGCCACGGCCGTGGCGGAGGCGCAGGGGACCGTCGACCTCATGCGGCAGCTCTCCGCGGGCGCCCAGAAGATCGGCGAGATCGTCGACCTGATCGGCAACGTCGCGGGCCAGACCAACCTGCTCGCCCTCAACGCCACTATCGAGGCGGCGCGGGCCGGCGAGGCGGGACGCGGCTTCGCGGTGGTGGCGGCCGAGGTCAAGGGCCTCGCCGACCAGACCGCCAAGGCCTCGGCGCAGATCGCCCAGCAGATCGCCGAGATCCAGGGTTCGACCAGCCGGGCCGAGACGGCGATCGGCAGCGTGTCGGCGACCATCCAGCAGATGAACGAGATCGCGGGCGGGATCGCGGCCTCCGTCGACCGGCAGGCGACCACCACCCAGGAAATCGCCCGCAACGTCCAGCAGGCCTCGGTCGGCACCAGCGAGGTGAGCCTCAACATCTCGGGCGTCACCCGTGCCGCGGAGGAGACCAGCGCCGGAGCGGGTCAGGTGCTCGGCGCCTCGGGCGAGCTGGCACGCCAGGCCGACCGGCTGAAGCGCGAGGTGGCCACCTTCCTGGACGCGGTCAGGGCCGCGTGACGACGGGCCGGCCGCCGCCCCCGGCGGCCGGCAGCCCCCGCCCCGAACTCCGGTGGCGGGGCGGGGTTACGGGGAGCGGCGACTCGCCTATGTAGGCTGGAGACGCCCTCCAACCCCCACGCTCCATGGCCGACCGACCCGGACATCCCCCGCGCGCCTGGCAGCGCATGCTGTCGGGGCGCCGCCTCGATCTCCTCGATCCGTCGCCCCTCGACGTGGAGATCGCCGACATCGCCCACGGACTGGCCCGCGTGGCGCGGTGGAACGGCCAGACCGCCGGCGACCACGCCTTCTCGGTCGCGCAGCATTCGATCCTCGTCGACGACATCGCGCTGCGCTACGAGCCGGGGCTGCCGGCCGGCTCGCGGCTGGCCATCCTCCTCCACGACGCCCCGGAATACGTGATCGGCGACATGATCTCGCCCTTCAAGGCCGTGATCGGCGGCGCCTACAAGCTGGTCGAGGCGCGCCTGCAGGCGGCCATCCACATCCGCTTCGGCCTGCCCGCCACGCTGCCGGAACCGGTCGTGAAGCTCGCCAAGCGGGCCGACCGGGTCGCCGCCTATTTCGAGGCCGTCGAGCTCGCCGGCTTCAAGGCCGCGGAGGCGGACCGGATCTTCGGGCGGCCGCGCGGCTTCGGCGAGCGGCTGGCGCTGGAGCCCTGGCCGACGGCCGCCGCGGAGGCGCGCTTCCTGGAGCGTTTCGCCGCGCTCGAAGCGGCCTGCGGACGGGGATGAAACGGGCGCGGGATCCGCTATGTTTCCTGCTCCGCCTCCGGAGCCTCCGATGTCCGCCATTCATGTCTGCTCTCTCGCCCGGGTCGCGCTGACGGTCGAGGAGACCGGTGCCAGCCACCTCGCCACGCTCATCAACGCGGGCACGCCGGTCGCGCGCCCGGCGCGCATCCCGGCCGACAACCACCTCTTCCTCGGCTTCAACGACATCACGGAGCCGACCGAAGGGCTGATCCCGCCCGGCGAAGAGCACGTGCGCCGGCTGATCCGCTTCGTGCGCGACTGGGACCGGTCGGATCCGATGGTGATCCATTGCTGGGCGGGGATCAGCCGGTCGACCGCCGGGGCCTTCATTGCCGCCTGCACACTGATGCCGGATGCGGACGAGGAGGCGCTGGCGCGCGAGATCCGGGCACGCTCGCCCTCCGCGACCCCGAACCTGAGGCTGGTCCGGCTGGCGGACCCGATTCTCGGCCGCGGCGGGCGCATGGTGGAGGCCATCGAGGCGATCGGGCGCGGGCGCGACGCCTTCGAGGGCGATCCCTTCTCGCTGGCGCTGAAGATCGAGGCATGACCGGCGGAGGTATCGAGATCGGCCTCAACGCGGCCATCGTCGCCGTCGAGGGCGACGACCCGCTCGTGCTGGCCACCGGGCGCGACGGCTCCGAAGGAGACGCCCTGCCGTTCGGACCGTTCGATCCGATCCGGCACCGGACGCTGGAGATCGGCCTGCGCTCCTGGGTCAGCGCCCAGACCACCCTGACGATCGGCTATGTCGAGCAGCTCTACACCTTCGGCGACCGCGGCCGGCTAGCCCGGGCCGGGGATTCGGGACCTCATGTCGTCTCGGTCGGGTACCTCGCGCTCACCCGGCCGACCCCCGCCGCGGCGCCTGCGCTGGCGGCGAGCGGAGCGGCGTTCCGGCCCTGGTACGGCTACTTCCCCTGGGAGGACTGGCGCGGGGGCCGACCCGCGCTCATCGACGCGGTGATCCTGCCGGCGCTCCGGGCCTGGGCGGCGGCGGGGCCCGACCCGGGCTCGGCCCGTTCCCGCCCGCCGCTCGACGCGACACACCTGACCGAGACCGAGGTCCGGGAGATTCACAGCGGCACGGGCGCGCTCGGCCGGCGAGAGCGGCTCCGCCTCTTCTTCGGGGACGGCGGGTCGCCCTGGGACGAGGAAAAGGTGCTGGAGCGCTACGAGCTCCTGTACGAAGCCGCGCTCGTCGAGGAGGCGCTGCGCGACGGGCGGCAGCCGGTCGGCCCGGTTGCCGCCCCGCTCGGGCTGACCATGCGGTTCGACCATCGCCGCATCCTGGCGACCGCCATCTCGCGGCTCCGGGCGAAGCTCAAGTATCGCCCCGTCGTCTTCGAGCTGATGCCGGAGGCCTTCACCCTCACCGACCTGCAGAGGACGGTGGAGGCCATCTCGGGCCGCCATCTGCACAAGCAGAACTTTCGGCGGCTGGTCGAGCAAGGGGCCCTGGTCGAGCCCACCGGCGAGACCAGCAACGAGACGGGCGGCCGGCCGGCGCAGCTCTTCCGGTTCCGCCGCGACGTTCTGCAGGAGCGCCCGGCACCCGGCCTGCGGCTCGGCACGCGCGGCTGAATTCGGAATTCTGATAGGTTTCTACGTGTATTTACGGTTCGTATCCGAGTATACGCGTTCTTAAAGCTTCATCCGGATCCTGCAGACAGGGTGACGGGTGCAAGAATGACCATAAGATCGACGCTGAGATCCCTTCGGTTCCTGGTGGCGCTGCTGTCGGGCCTCGTCGTTACCTGCGTGATCGGGCTGGCGCTCTTCACCTGGACCCTGATCGGCGACCTCGGCCGGCAGGCGGGCGACATCGAGGCGCGCTACGGGCGCCTCCGCCAGACCGAGATGCCCTTCGCGCTCCTCGCCGGGGACCTGCAACTCACCATCATGGAGATCCAGGAGGCCTTCACGGACGTCGCGATCGGACAACCGGGCGACGCGGAAGCCGGCCGGCGGCGCGTCGGAGACCTGGCCGAGGCGGTCCGCGGCAGGATCACGAAGGCCAAGGCCATGACGGCGGACCTGAAGGCCCCGGAACTCACGCGAATCGCGACGGACATCGAGCAGAGCTTCGAGGCCTATATGGATCAGGGCCTCGAGATGGTGCGGGCCTATGCGGTATCCGGCCGCGAGGCCGGCAACGAGATGATGGCCCCCTTCAAGGCGCTGACCGAGGCCTTCCGGTTCGACCTCGCCGGCTTCGCCGCCAAGGCCCAGGAGCACATGCGGGCTTCCGACACGGTCATCGGGGAGCGCATGGACGGCATCCACGCGGCGATCGACAGCGGCGGCCTCGTCAATCTGTTCGCCTCCATCGCCTCCGTCGGCCTGCTGGCCGGGTTCGTGGTCCTGCTTCGGCTCAGGGTCGTGCGGCCGATCGCCCGGATCACGGACGCCATGACGGCGATGGCGCAGGGCGACATCGCCGCCCCGATCCCCTATCGCGACCGGTCCGACGAGATCGGCACCATGGCGGACGCGCTCGGCGTGTTCCGGGATGCCATCGCGGTGGGCCGGGAGACGGAGGCCCGGCGGATCGCCGCCGAGATGGCGCAGGCGGAAGACCGGCGACGGCTGACGACGGGGCTCGCCGAATCGCTGGAGCAGACCGTTTCGAGCGTGGCGGCGGCGCTGCGCGGCACCGCCGGGCGGGTCCAGGCGAACGCGCGCACCATGTCCGACATCGCCCGACGCACGGCCGATCAGGCCGGCCTCGCCGACCGGGCGGCCGGGGCGGCGTCGAAGAACACCGCGGCCGTCTCCAGCGCGGCCGAGCACCTGCGCCAGTCGGTCGACGAGATCTCGGGCTTCACCAGCCGCTCCTCCGACATGTCGAGTCGCGCGGTCGCGGAGGTCGGGCACGTGGCCGGGCTGGCGGAGACGCTCGGGGACGCCACGCAGAAGATCAGCGACGTGGTGACCCTGATCCGGGCCGTGGCGGCGCAGACCAATCTCCTCGCCCTCAACGCGACCATCGAGGCGGCGCGGGCTGGCGAGGCGGGACGCGGCTTCGCCGTCGTGGCGACCGAGGTGAAGGCGCTGGCCCAGCAGACCTCCCAGGCCACCGAGGACATCGCGGCCCAGATCGCCTCCGTCCAGGCGGCCACCCACGACGTGGTCGGCTCGATCGAGACCGTGGCCCGGTCGATCCGCGAGATTGACGCCATCTCGGCCGAAATCAGCGCGGCCACCCGCGACCAGCAGTCCGCCACTGCGCAGATCGTTGACAGCATCGCGGAGGCGGCGCGCGGCGCGCACACCATCATGGAGAATATCGGGGCCGTCTCGGACGCCTCCAACGGCACGGCGTCGGAGGCGGAGGCGCTCAGAAGCGCGGCCAACGACCTGGAGGAGCAGTCGAACCGGCTGACGTCGACGATCGATCGCTTCGTGGCTCAGGTCAGGGCCGCCTGAGGCGGGGGACCCTCACTGGGACTTCGAGGCGCCTTCGTTCTGGGCGGACGCCGGGGCCGGCTGCTCGCGCAGGCCCTCCCTGAGCTTCTTCTGGACCCGCGCCAGGTCCTCGGGCTCCGGCTTCAGGTCGACCGAGTGGCGCCACTGGAAGGTCGCCTCGAGCTGGCGGCCGACCTGCCAGTAGGCATCGCCGAGGTGGTCGTTGATGACCGGATCCTCGGGGCGCAGCAGGACCGCCCGCTCCAGTTCGCGCACGGCATCCTCGTAGCGGCCGAGGCGGTAGTAGGCCCAGCCCAGGCTGTCGACGATGTAGCCGTCGTCGGGCTTCAGCTCCACCGCCTGCCTGACCAGATCGAGCCCCTTGTCGAGGTTCAGCCCCATGTCGATCCAGGAGTACCCGAGGTAGTTGAGGACGTTGGCCTCGTTCGGGTTGAGCTCCAGGGCCTTGTTGAAGTCGGCCTCCGCCTTGGGCCACTGCTTGGTACGCTCGTAGCAGATGCCGCGGAAGTAGAAGAGCGACCAGTCACTCTTCTGGGGCGGGCCGATCAGCTCGATGGCCTTGGAGTAGACCTCGGCGGCCTCGGCGAACTTCTTGTTGCCGCGCAGCACGTCGCCGAGCGCCATGGTGGCGTCGACGTCCTTCGGATTGCGGGCGAGCGAGGCCTCCAGGTGCTTGCGGGCCTCGTCGAACTTGCTGAGCAGATTGTAGTAGCGGCCGATCTGGATATCGACCATGGGCCGGATGCGCGAGGCGGGCGTGACCCGCTCCAGGATCTCTATGGCCTTGTCGTACTGCTTCAGCCGGCCCTGCAGGGAGGCGAGCGTGACCAGCGGCAGTTCGGTCTTGGGCTCCAGGTAGAGGGCGAGCTGCAGGTAGACGGCGGCCATCTCCTCGCCGCCCTCCTGGCCGATGGCGGCGCCGAGACCGTAGAGCAGCTCGGCGGCGCCGGACTGGGCGTTGGAGATCAGGAGGCCCGGCTGACGCCCGGCGGTGATCTCCTCGCGCAGCTCGGCGACGAGCGGGTGGTCGGGGATCACCTTCTCGAAGCTGTCGAGGACGCCGGCCGCCTCGATCATCTTGCCCTGGCGGACGAGCGAACGGGCCTGGGCGTCGGTGACCCGGAGCGCGTTGGGGTCGGCCTTGTAGGCGGCGGCGAGGCGCTTGACCGATTCGGCCTTGCGGTTGCCGAGTTCGGCCATCAGGCCGCTGTGGAAGTTCTTGAAGACACCGTACCATTCCGGACCGCTCAGGCGGTCGACGGTCTTCAGGGCCTGGTCCACGTCGCCCTGGGCCGTGAAGGTCCAGCCGGTCAGGATGGCGGCGGTCAGGTCCGTGAGCGGACGGGTCGCCATCTGGGAGAATTGCGAGCGGGCCCGGTCGAACTGGCCGCGCTTCAGCGCGTCGACGCCGAGCGTCATGCGGGCGAGCTGGTTGCCCTTGTCGCGATTGACGATGCGAGTGGCGAGCGGGAGCGCCTCGCGGATTCGCCCGTCGGCGAGCAGCAGCGGGAAGGCGCGCTCGATCAGGACCTGATTGCCGGGATCGCTCGACAGGGCCTCGCGGAAATAGGAGGCGGCGCTCTCGATGTCTTTCAGCGAGCCGGCGAGCCGGCCGGCGAGGTAGTTGCCCGACAGCGACGTGGCGTAGCCGAAGGAGGGGACCTGATCCTGGTTCGGCTTGGTCTCGGCCCGGAGGGGCCCGGCCCCGGCCAGCGCGCAGAGGGCGTAGACGAGCGCGGCGCCCGCGGCCCGCCCGGCACGGCGGCGGTTCTTCACTGTCGGCATCATCAAAGCGGTGCTCCGGACGTGGGATCGGTCCCAGGTCGTTTCGCGCCGCAGGATGGCGGTTTTGGGTCGGCTTGTGAAGTTCGATAATTTAAAGTCGCGGCGGAGCGGGCTGCGGACCGGCGTCCGGGTCATCCCGGAACCCCTTGCAAGCGAAACCGTTGCGTTGCATTGCAGCGGCCAGGGGCGCCTTCGCGGCCCGCGCGTGACGGAGAGAGACATGGCCAAGTGGGTCTACACGTTCGGCGACGGCAAGGCCGAGGGCGCGGCGGAGATGAAGGCCCTGCTCGGCGGCAAGGGCGCCAACATCGCCGAAATGTCCAACCTCGGGCTCCCGGTGCCGCCGGGCTTCACCATCACGACCGAGGTCTGCACCTATTTCTACGCCCACGACCGGCAGTACCCGGCGGAGCTGCGCGACCAGGTCTCCGCCGCGCTCGACCATGTCGGGCAGCTGGCCGGCCGCCGTTTCGGCGACGTCGAGGACCCGCTGCTCGTCTCCGTCCGGTCCGGGGCGCGCGCCTCGATGCCGGGGATGATGGACACGGTCCTGAACCTCGGCCTCTCGGACCTGACCGTCCAGGCGGTGGCGGCGGCCGGCGACGCGCGCTTCGCCTACGACAGCTACCGGCGCTTCATCACCATGTATTCCAACGTGGTGCTCGGCCTCGACCACCATCACTTCGAGGAGATCCTGCAGACCTACAAGGACGACAACGGCTATTCGCTCGACACGGACCTCGGCGCCGACGACTGGAAGGAGATCATCGTCGCCTACAAGAAGCTCGTCGAGACCGAGCTCGGAAAGCCGTTCCCGCAGGATCCGCACGAGCAGCTTTGGGGCGCGATCGGGGCGGTGTTCGGCTCTTGGATGAACGCGCGGGCAATCACCTACCGCAGGCTGCACGACATTCCGGAGAGCTGGGGCACGGCCGTCAACGTGCAGGCCATGGTGTTCGGCAACATGGGGGAGACCTCGGCCACGGGCGTCGCCTTCACGCGTAACCCGTCGACGGGCGACAAGCGACTCTACGGCGAGTTCCTGGTCAACGCGCAGGGCGAGGACGTGGTCGCCGGCATCCGGACGCCGCAGGACATCACCGAGGCGGCGCGCCTCGAGTCGGGCTCGGAGCGGCCGTCCCTCGAGGTCCTGATGCCCGAGGCCTACGCGGAGTTCAGCGGGATTTGCCAGACGCTCGAACTGCACTACCGAGACATGCAGGACGTCGAGTTCACCATCGAGCGTGGCAAGCTCTGGATGCTGCAGACGCGCGCCGGCAAGCGCACCACGAAGGCGGCGCTGAAGGTGGCGGTCGACATGTGCCGCGAGGGGCTGATCAGCCGCGACGAGGCGATCCTGCGCATCGACCCGGCCGGCCTAGACCAGCTGCTGCACCCGACCATCGACCCCTCCGCCGAGCGCACGGTGCTCGCCAAGGGCCTGCCGGCCTCGCCGGGAGCGGCCTCGGGCGAGATCGTCTTCAACTCGGAAGACGCGGTGGCGGCCAAGCAGGCGGGTCGCAAGGTCATCCTGGTCCGCATCGAGACGAGCCCGGAGGACATCCACGGCATGCACGCCGCGGAAGGCATCCTGACCACGCGCGGCGGCATGACCAGCCACGCGGCGGTGGTGGCGCGCGGCATGGGCAAGCCCTGCGTCTCGGGCGCGGGGTCGATCCGGGTCGACTATACGGCCGAGACGCTGACGGCGGGCGGCAAGACGCTGCGCAAGGGGGACATGGTCACCATCGACGGCGGCTCCGGGCAGGTGCTGGCCGGCCGCGTGCCGATGCTGCAGCCCGAGCTCTCGGGCGATTTCGCGACCCTGATGGTATGGGCCGACGCGGCGCGGCGCATGGGCGTGCGCACCAATGCGGAGACCCCGGCGGACGCCCGCGCGGCGGTGCAGTTCGGCGCGGAAGGCATCGGGCTCAGCCGCACCGAGCACATGTTCTTCGACGAAGGGCGGATAGTGGCGGTCCGGGAGATGATCCTGGCCGACGACGAGAAGGGGCGCCGGCAGGCGCTCGCCAAGCTCCTGCCGATGCAGCGGGCCGACTTCGTCGAGCTGTTCGAGATCATGAAGGGTAAGCCGGTGACGATCCGGCTGCTCGACCCGCCGCTGCACGAGTTCCTGCCGAAGACCGAGGAGGAGATCGCCGAGGTCGCCAAGGGGCTCGGGGTGCATCCGCAGAAACTCCGGGAGCGCGCCGAGGAGTTGCATGAGTTCAACCCCATGCTCGGATTCCGCGGCTGTCGGCTGGCGATCAGCTACCCGGAGATCGCCGAGATGCAGGCCCGCGCCATCTTCGAGGCGGCCGTGGAGGCCGGCAAGGCGACCGGCGAGCCGGTCGTGCCGGAGGTGATGGTTCCGCTCGTCGCGATCCGGCAGGAGTTCGACCTCGTGAAGGCGCGCATCGACGCGATGGCGGCGGCGGTCTCCAAGGAGAAGGGCGTCGAGATCAAGTACCATGTCGGCACCATGATCGAGCTGCCGCGTGCCTGCCTGCAGGCCGCCGACATCGCCCGGACGGCGGAGTTCTTCTCCTTCGGCACCAACGACCTGACGCAGACCACCTACGGCCTGTCGCGCGACGACGCCGCCCAGTTCCTCGGGCCCTACCTGCAGCGGGGCATCCTGGAGCAGGATCCGTTCGTCACCCTCGACCAGGTCGGCGTCGGCGAACTCGTCAAGATCGCCGCCGAGCGCGGCCGGTCGGTGAGACCCGACATCAAGCTCGGCATCTGCGGGGAGCACGGCGGCGACCCGGCGTCGATCCGCTTCTGCGAGACGGTGGCGCTCGACTACGTGTCCTGCTCGCCGTTCCGGGTTCCCATCGCACGGCTGGCGGCCGCGCAGGCGGCGATCGAGCACGGCAAGGCGGCGGTCAGCGAAGCCTGACGGGCGGGGCTCCGGCCCCGCTCCCCCGGCGAACGTGCCGCATGGCGGCCAGGCCGCGAGCCGGCCAGGAATCCGGAGTATCGACGCATCCTGCGGAGCCCGACCTTGCCTGCCCGCCTACCCTCCCTGGCCGAGATCCGCGACGGCGGCAAGCCGGCGCTCGCCCGCGCGCTGGCAGCCGTGGAGACGGCGGAGGGCACGGAGGCGCTGGCCGCGCTCCTGGACGCGGCGGCCGGGGATCCGCGCGGGCGCGTGCTCGGCGTCACCGGACCGCCGGGGGTCGGCAAGTCGACGCTCACCAACCAGCTGATCCGCCGCGCCCGGGCGGCCGGACGAACCGTCGGGGTGGTGGCGGTCGACCCGTCGTCGCGCTTCACCGGCGGCGCGCTGCTGGGCGACCGCACCCGGCTCAGGACCGACCCGGACGACGCCGGCGTCTTCGTACGCTCGATGGCGGCGCGGGACCGGCTCGGCGGCCTCTCGGACCACGCGGTGGCGGCCGTCGTGCTGATGCGGGCGGTCTACGACCGGGTGGTGGTCGAATCCGTGGGCATCGGCCAGTCGGAGGCCGATATCGCCTTCGCGGCCGACACGGTCCTCCTCTGCATCCAGCCCGGTTCGGGGGATTCGCTGCAGTTCATGAAGGCCGGCGTGATGGAGCTGCCCGACGTGGTCGCCGTCACCAAGGGCGACATGGGCGAGGCGGCGCGGCGGGCGCGGGCGGACGTGGAAGGGGCGCTGACCCTGGCGCATGCGGAGGCCGGGGCCTGGAAGGCGCCGGTGGTGCAGGTCTCGAGCGCGACCGGGGCCGGGCTCGACGACCTCGAGGCCGCGCTCGGCCGTCACGCGGACTGGCTCGACGGCGCCGCTCGGCTGGCTGAGCGGCGGCGCGCGCAGGCGCGGCATTGGGCCGAGGACGCGCTCAGGGTGCGGTACGGCACGCGCGGGCTGGCGGCGGCGGCGGCGCTCCTGGAGGCCGCCGGGGATCGCCCCTTCGCGAGCGTGCTGGCGGTCTCCCGCCTGCTGGACGGCCGGCTCGGGGCACCGGCCGGACGCCCTTAACCCATTCTCAAGGTTAAACTCCGTAAACTCTGTGCAGGTCGCCCCGGGGCGGGCTTCTTGCCTGGAGTATTGCGTTGATGTCACAGCGTGACCCACTCGGCCGGCACATCGCCCTGGCGGGCGCTGCCGCGATCGCGGTGCCGCTCGCGGCGGCCCACTTCACGCGGCCGACGCCGGCGCCGGAGCAGGCGCCGCTCGCCACGCAGGACCGGGCGCCCGTACGGGCCGCCCTCGGCGGCGTCACCTTCGATTTCAGTCGCCGCGACCGGGCCTGGGTGGACGACTTCGCCGGCCTGCGCCGCGAGGTTTTCGCCCAGCACACCTCGTCGGCAGTCTCCGGCGGGCAGCGCTCCGGCGGCGACATCGCCGACGCCTCCGCCGCCACCACGCCGGCCGACGGTCCCGACATGACGACCACCGGGTCCGTCTCGCCGCGGGAGGGCACGGTCCCCGGCCCGGCGCCGGCCAAGGCCGCGCCGCCGGCGGCTCCGGCCCCCGAACCCGTTCCCCAGGCGACGCGCCCGGCCCCCGGGACGGAGGCGACGCGCCCGCAGAAGCTCATCCTGCCGCCCGTCCCGGACCCGGTCCCGGTGCCGGCGCGGGTGATCGAAGGCCGGCGGCCCATCACCATCGTGCAGGTCCCGGAAGGCGCCGCCGAGGCTCATACGGCTCCGATGCCCGACGCACGCCAGGACGCCCCAGCGGCGCAGGCCACTCCGGCGACAATCGCCGCTGCGGCGGCGCAGGCCGCCCATCCGGCTCCGACCGAGGCACCGCCCCGGAAGACGGCCTCCGCCGAGCCCGCGGCGGCTCCTGCTCCCGCCGCTCCGAGCGCGGCGGCGAGCGCCATGGGCGGGCTCGCGCCGGCGCCCTGGCTCAAGATCACGGCCGCGGTGCCGACGGGCGCCGCCGCGACCCGGCCGACGCCGGCCCGAAAGGCCCAGGAGGCGGCCGCCCACGAGGTCCGGCCGGCCACGCCGGTCAAGGCCGAGCCCACCGCGATGCTCGGCTATGCGGCGGCGAGCCGGAGCGCCGAGGCGCCGTTCGACGCGGTGCTGGGTGTCCGTCGCCCGGACGGCGGCGAGGCCGCGACCGCCGGGCCGAAGCTGCCGCCCAACCTGCACGGCTGGGCCTACTCGCCCCTGCCGGCCTCGGTCTCCCTGCCGAAGGAGCAGAAGTGCCTCGCCGAGGCGATCTATTTCGAGGCGCGCGGCGAGAGCGAACGCGGGCAGGCGGCGGTCGCGCAGGTGGTCCTCAACAGGGTCAAGAACCCGGCCTATCCGGACACGATCTGCGGGGTCGTCTACCAGCAGGAGGACGACCGCAACCGCTGCCAGTTCTCCTTCGCGTGCGACGGCAGGCCGGAGGCGATCAACGAGCCGGAGGCGTGGAAGCGCGCCGTCGAGATCGCCCGCGAGGTCACGGAGGGGCGCACCTACGTGGCGGAGGTCGGCGATTCGACCCACTACCACGCGGACTGGGTGGCGCCCGGATGGCGGCGCGGCATGACGCGGCTGACCAAGATCGGCGTCCACGTCTTCTACCGCACCGTGCACGGCGGCTGGATCTGACCCGTCCGATGGAAAGCGACGTCAGCCGATCTCGATGTCGAGGCCGATGTCGAGGACGGGCGCTGAATGGGTGATCCAACCGGTCGAGATCAGGTCGACGCCTGTCTCGGCGATGGCGGCGACCGTCTCCAGCGTGACGCCGCCCGAGGCCTCCAGGATGGCGCGGCCCGCCGTCACGGCGACGGCCTCGCGCAGGAGATCCGGGCCCATATTGTCGAGCATGACGACGTCGGGCCGCTCGAGCAGGGCCTCCTTGAGCTGGTCGATGCGGTCGACCTCCACTTCGATCTTCACCAGGTGGCCCGCGAAGGCCCGCGCCCGGCGGATGGCCTCGCCGACGGAGCCGCAGACGGCGATGTGGTTGTCCTTGATCAGGATCGCGTCGTCGAGGCCGAAGCGGTGATTGGCGCCGCCGCCGCAGCGGACCGCATATTTCTCGAGGGCGCGCAGGCCCGGGGTCGTCTTGCGGGTGCAGACGATGCGGGCCCGCGTGTGGGCGACCCGGTCCGCGAAGGCGGCCGTGGCGGTGGCGATGCCGGACAGGCGGCCGAGGAAGTTCAGCGCGACGCGCTCGGCCGACAGGACCGCACGGGCCGGACCCTCGACGCGGGCGATGACGTCGCCCTTGCCGACGCGCGAGCCGTCCGGGATCAGCTCGGAGAAGCGGACTTCGTTCGACATCTTCCACATGGCGCGGCGGGCGAGCGCGATCCCGGCGACGACGCCGGGCCGGCGGGCCCCGAAGGTCGCCACCGCCCGCGCGTCGGGGGGGATCGTGGCCTGGCTGGTGATGTCGCCGGCGCGGCCGAGGTCCTCCAGGAGGGCGGCCTCGACGGCGGCGTCGATCATGAGGAGCGGCAGGTCGGGCAGGGTCTGGCTCATGCAGAGGCGGCCTCGGGCAGAAGATCGCGGCGGCTCTCCTCGCCGATCCGCTTCAGGTCGGCGAGGGTGGTGAAGCTCCGGCGGGCGAGCGCCGGGACCGGATCGGGGAAGTCGGAGCGGTAGTGACCGCCCCGGCTTTCCTTGCGCGCCCAGGCGGCGGCGGCGACCAGCCGCGCGGTCAGGACGGCGTTCTTCAGCCAGGGCACCGTGGTGGCGCGCTCGATGCGCTCGAGTTCCGCGATGGCGGCGGAGAGGCCGTGGGCCTCGCGGATCACGCCGACCTCGGTGGCCATGATCTGGCGCACGCGCTCGAAGGCGCGGGTGTCCTGCGACCAGGGCAGTTCCGGCTCCTCCTCGGTGCGGCGGATCGACCAGGAGGCGACCTTGGGGCTCGGCAGCAGGCCCTGGATGTCCTCGGCGATGCGGGCCGCGAAGACGACCGCCTCGAGGAGCGAGTTCGACGCCAGCCGGTTGGCGCCGTGCGCGCCCGTGGAAGCGACCTCGCCGGCGGCCCAAAGGCCGTCGAGCGAGGTGCGTCCGTTGGCGTCGGTCAGGACGCCGCCCATGTGGTAGTGGGCGGCCGGGGCGACCGGGATCAGCTGCGTGACCGGGTCGATGCCGGCCGACACGCAGGTGGCGTAGACGGTCGGGTAGCGGTCGGCGAAGCCGGCGCCGATGGCGGCGCGGCAGTCCAGGAAGGCGCCGCGGCCGGCGGCGCGCTCGGCGTGGATGGCGCGGGCGACGATGTCGCGCGGGGCGAGCTCGCCGTCGGGATGGTAGCGCGGCATGAAGCGCTCGCCGGTCCGGTCGACCAGGATCGCGCCGTCGCCGCGCAGCGCCTCGGTGGCGAGCGGGGCCGGATCGCGGCCGACGTCGATCGCGGTCGGGTGGAACTGGACGAACTCCAGGTCGGCCAGGATCGCCCCGGCGCGCGCCGCCATGGCGAGGCCGTGGCCGTTCGCCTCCTTCGGGTTGGTGGTGACGGCGTAGAGGTGGCCGATGCCGCCGGAGGCGAGCACCACCGCGTGGGCCGGGAAGAGGACTGTCGTCAGCGCCTTGCCGGCGGACGGCCGGGCGACGACGCCCTGCACCTGGCGGCCGTCCATGGCGATTCCTTCGCCGACATAGCCCTCCATGACACGGATCGACGGCGTCCGGCGGACCTCGGCGATGAGGGCGGCCATGATCTCGCGGCCGGCCATGTCGCCGCGCACGTGGACGATCCGGCGCTCCGAGTGCGCCGCCTCGCGGCCAACCGTCAGCCGGCCCTGGACGTCCTTGTCGAAGGGGACGCCGTAGGCGAGCAGGTCCTCGACCCGGGCGCGGGCCTCGCGGGTCATCAGGGCGGCGATCTTGCGGTCGACGATGCCGGCGCCGGCGGCGAGCGTGTCGGCGAGATGCTTGTCGGGGGTGTCGCCCTCGGCGACCGCGGCGGCCATGCCGCCCTGCGCCCAGGCCGAGGAGGCGCCCTCCCCGATCGGGGCGGCGGTCAGGATGGTGACCGGACGGGGGGCGAGCTTCAGGGCGCAGAAGATGCCGGCGAGGCCGCCGCCGAGGATCACGACGTCGTCGATGCCGCCGCCGGAGCGGGGCGGATGGACTTCCTGGATTTCACGGGCCATGGCAGGCCTCCCGGGCGCCCGGACCGCAGCGGCCGTCGCCCCTCTGGATCGTCGCCCGCGCTCGCCGGCCGCCTCCCCGCGCGGGAGGCGGCGGAGCACAGGGCACGGCCGGGGGGCGCGGCGCCGCCACGCAGGGCGCGGCGCCGGCCCTCGGCCGAGGACTTCAGTTCTTCAGCTGGATCATGCGCTCGACCGAGCGGCGGGCGCGGTCGGCGATGGCCGGGTCGACCAGGACCTCCTCCTTCATCTCCAGGAGGCTGTCGAGGATCTTGGGCAGCGTGATCCGCTTCATGTGCGGGCAGAGGTTGCAGGGCCGCACGAACTCGACCTGCGGCGCCTCCAGGGCGACGTTGTCGGCCATGGAGCACTCCGTCACCATGACGACCCGGGTGCCCGGCTTCGCGGACTTCACGAAGTCGATCATCTTCGCCGTCGAGCCCGTGAAGTCGGCCTCGCGGATGACCTCCGGCGGGCATTCCGGATGGGCGATGATCTGCACGTTCGGGTCGATCTCGCGGAAGTTCCGGAGCTCGTCGCCGGTGAAGCGCTCGTGCACCTCGCAGTGGCCCTTCCAGGCGATGATCTTCACCTTGGTCTGGGTCGCCACGTAGCGGGCGAGGTACTCGTCCGGGATGCAGATGACCCGGTCGACCCCGAAGCTCTCGACCACCTGGACGGCGTTCGAGGAGGTGCAGCAGATGTCGACCTCGGCCTTAACCTCCGCGGAGGTGTTGACGTAGGCGACGATCGGCACGCCCGGGAAGCGCTCGCGGAGGAGCCGCACGTCCGCGCCCGTGATGGACGAGGCGAGCGAGCAGCCGGCGCGGCTGTCCGGGATGAGCACGGTCTTCTCCGGGCAGAGCACCTTGGAGGTCTCCGCCATGAAGTGGACGCCGCCCTGCACGATCACCTTGGCCTTCGTCTTCGCCGCCTCGCGGGCGAGCTGGAGGCTGTCGCCGACGATGTCGGCGACGAGGTGGTAGATCTCGGGCGTCATGTAGTTGTGGCCGAGTATGACGGCGTCGCGGACCTTCTTCAGGTCGTTGATGGCCTTCACGTAGGGGGCGTGGAACTGCCACTCCATCGGCGGGATGAAGTGCTTGACGCGCTCGTAGAGATGCGCGGTCGCCGCCTCCACCTCGGGGGTGTAGTCGAGCGAGGGCCGGGGCAGGATCTCGTACCCCTTGCCGGAGCCCTTGCGGGCACGGGACGGAGCCGACCGGGCCTTGCGGGCGCGGGGCCGATCCGTCGTGAGGACGTCGTCGGTCAGGGTCATCGATCCCTCCTCTCCCCATTTATGCTCACTTTGAGCATATAGGGGGTCTGAAAAACACCGGTCGAGACCGGTGCCGGCCCGAAGTCGAGTTCGGACAGTGGGGAATATAACCCTTTTGCGACGGAGCGAAAGGGGCCAATCGCGGCCCGAAGCATGGCCCACGCTGAATTCGTCAGATTTTGCAGCCCTTTGATGTTAAGAGGACGGTGTCACATGCCAGTTATGCACATTTGGAGCATAAGGCGAAACGGTCCTTCCATGGCGGTGGACCTCCCGCTGCCAGCGGTCGCCGGACCCGGCCGCGCCGCTTCCCATCCGGCGCCCGCGAGGCTATGAACCGCCCCGACAGGCGCGAGGGCCCCCATGCTGGTCATCTTCGATTGCGACGGCACGCTGATCGATTCCGAGGTGATCGCGTCGGCGATCGACGCGGAGGCGCTGACCCGCCTCGGACGCCCGACGACCCCGGCCGAGTTCGTCGAGCGGTTCACGGGCGTGCCGCACCGGGAGATCTGGCGGCTGCTGGAGGCCGAGCTCGGCCGGCCGCTACCCGAGGGTTTTTTGGACGAGATCCGCGAGGTCTCGATCCGGCGCTTCGCCGAGGAGCTGACCGTGATCGAGGGCGTCCACGACGCGGTGGCGGCGATCGACGGGCTGGGGCTGAAGCGCTGCATCGCGTCGTCGACGGGGCTCGAGGGCCTGCGCCGCAACCTCGCCACCACCAACCTGCTGGACAGCTTCGACCCGCACGTCTTCTCGGCGAGCCAGTGCGCGCGCGGCAAGCCGGCGCCCGACGTCTTCCTCTACGCGGCCTCGCAGATGGGCTCGGACCCGGCCGACTGCCTGGTGATCGAGGATTCGGTCGCGGGCGTGACGGCGGCGCGGCGGGCGAACATGCCGGTGCTCGGCTTCACGGGCGGCGGCCACGCCGACCCCGGCCTCGCCGCCCGGCTGTCGGCGGCCGGCGCCGCGGTGGTGCTCTCCGGCATGGCCGAGCTGCCGCGCATCGTGGCGGCGCATTTCGGCGTCTGAACTCCCAACACATGCAAGTGCGTGACATTGACCTCGGGACAACCGGGGCCGATCCTCGCACGCGTGTGAAAAGGAGAAGAACAGACATGCTTGGACCGGACTCGGTGCCGTCCGCCCTCCCCTTCAAGGCCTTCGACGACGCGGAGGCGGCCGTTGCGAGGCTCGAGGAGATCTACCGCAGAAATACTGGATTCCTGGCCGAACGCTTCGCCGCCCTCATCCAGGCCGGCGCCCCATCCGGCCGCTACCGGGCCTACTATCCGGAGCTGCGCATCCAGACCGACACGTTCCGCCGGCACGATTCGCGCCTCTCCTACGGCTTCGTCCACGGCCCCGGCGCCTTCGCGGCGACGATTACGCGGCCGGACCTCTTCCGGCCCTACCTGGTCGAGCAGATCCGCCACCTCGTCCGCAACCACGGCGTCGCGGTCGAGGTGGGGGAATCGACCGTGCCGATCCCGCTGCATTTCGCGCTGCCCGGAGACGCGGCCGTCGGGATCGACATCGCCGAGCGGCTCGGCCGGCCGCTGCGCGACGTCTTCGACGTGCCGGACCTCGCCAACACGGACGATGCGATCGTCAACGGGGAATACTCGGTCGAGCCGGGCCGCCCCGCCCCGCTCGCCCCCTTCACGGCGCCGCGGGTCGACTACTCGCTGCACCGGCTCGCGCACTACACCGCGACGGTGCCCGAGCATTTCCAGAACTTCGTGCTCTTCACCAACTACCAGTTCTACGTCGACGAGTTCGTGGCCTATGCCAAGGGGCTCATGCAGGCGGGGAGCCCGGACTACACGGCCTTCGTCGAGCCCGGCAATGTGGTGACCATGTCGGGCGACACGGTCCCGACGTCCGGAATCGCGCCGCCTCGGCAGCCGCAGATGCCGGCCTACCACCTGGTCCGGCCGGGCCACGGCGGCATCACCATGGTCAACATCGGCGTCGGGCCGTCCAACGCCAAGACAATCACAGACCATGTGGCGGTGCTCCGGCCCCACGCCTGGCTGATGCTCGGCCACTGCGCCGGCCTGCGCAACACGCAGAAGCTCGGCGACTACGTGCTCGCCCACGCGTATGTGCGCGAGGACCACGTGCTCGACGCGGACCTGCCCGTCTGGGTGCCGATCCCGGCGCTGTCCGAGATCCAGGTGGCGCTCGAGGAATCGGTCGCGGAGGTCACCGGGCTCTCGGGCTGGGAGCTGAAGTCGGTGATGCGGACCGGGACGGTGGCGACGATCGACAACCGGAACTGGGAGCTGCGCGACCATTCCGAGCCCGTGCGCCGCTTCTCGCAGTCGCGCGCGATCGCGCTCGACATGGAATCGGCGACCATCGCGGCGAACGGCTTCCGCTTCCGGGTTCCCTACGGGACGCTCCTGTGCGTGTCGGACAAGCCGCTGCACGGGGAGCTGAAGCTGCCCGGGATGGCCAGCGAGTTCTACCGCCGGCAGGTCAACCAGCACCTCGCCATCGGGATCCGGGCGATGGAAAAGCTGCGCGCCATGCCGTCGGAGCGGCTCCACTCCCGCAAGCTCCGCTCCTTCGAGGAGGTGGCCTTCCAGTGAACGCGAAAGGGCCGCCGGGGGGAAACCCGGCGGCCCTTCCGGCACGGTCGGGCGGCTGTCAGCAGTTGCCGGCCTGGCGGTTGCAGGCCGTCGTGCGCATGCTCAGGAACTCGCTGTTGAGGATCGAGGAGCCCTGGAAGAAGTAGGGGTAGGGCCCGCCCGAGGGTCCGAACGAGGTGACGCCGACCACGCGGTTGGAGGCGGAATTGGCGAGGAGCTGGCCGGAGCCGAGCACGCCGAAGTCCTCGAGCCAGGGACCGCCGGACGAGCCGCCGCCCATGGACGATCCGGCGACGCCCGACACCGCGTTGAACGTCCTGACCTCGCCGGCATTGGCGATCATGCGGCCACCGCTGTCGATGTTGCCGGGATACCCGATGGCGGTCACATGGTTGGTCAGGAGGCGGCCGGTGGCGAAGCCGTAGTAGCCGAGATAGTCGCCCACCTTGCGGACCGAGCCGGCGATCGACATGTCGGCGATCTCGATGATGCCGAAGTCGGCGGCGTTGGGGACCGTGCCGCCGCCGTTCATCCATGACGACGTGGTGTGGACCGCCGCCCAGCCCCACTGGCCGTAGGGCTGGGTGGTGGCGGTCGCGTTGTAGGCCGGGATGAAGCGGAAGTCGGTATAGTAGTACTTGCCGACCGCCTCGTAGACACAGTGGCCGGCGGTCAGCACCAGCCGGGGCGCGATGAGGCTGCCCGTGCACATGTACCAGGCGTTCGTGCGCGGATTGCGGAAGTAGACCTTGCCGGACATCCGGTAGGGGGCGGTGGTGACCGCCTGGTCGGGGAAGACGCGGGTGGTCGTGAAGGGGTAGCCCGCGGTGCCCTTCGAGCGGCCGTTCTGACCCGTCGCGGCGCCGGACCCCCCCTGCGCGGGCGCCGCGGCATCGAGCGGCAGGAAGGTGCCGGGATCGGCGGGGACCGGCTCGGTGGCGGGGACGACCGTGTCGGTCTGCACGATCGGCGTCCTGGCGGCGGCCCGGACGGCGGTTCCCTTGCTGCTGGCGAGCGGCAGGGGCATGGGCGGGATGGCACGCAGCTCGGTGGTCGGCAGGTCGGCCGGCTTGTTGCGGGCGATGTTGACGGCGGAGGTCTGCGCCGCCGCGGCGGCGGGCAGGAGCCCGGCCACGAGACATCCGAATGCGACCGATCTAAACCTGTTCTGGATCATCGTTTTGCGTCCTATGCGCCGTATGGCTTACGCAAAGGCATGCGCCCGTCCCGTTAACGGGGGCTTGAGCGGCTTCATCGACTCGTCTTCGCCTGTGTCGTCCAGGCCTGCGACCATGATCTTCCGGCCGGAGAGGTGAAGAGTCCGTTGACGGAATGCGACAGAAATTTCTTCTAATCTTGCAGACCTGCCTCGATCACTTTCCGCATCACGCTCGGGAGCGCCTCCCCGGCCAGCCCGGCCCGGGGCGACCACCAGGCGCCCTCGGGCGCCGCGGCCTCGGCGCCGAGATCGAGCCGCATCAGGTCGAGGATCAGGTGGAAGTGCGTGAAGGTGTGCTCGACGGTCCGGCCGAGGCGGCGCCAGGGCCCGGGCAGCGGGGCGGCGTCGGCGGCGTCCGCCGGGATCGGGCCAACCGTCCAGGCGCTCCCGGGGACCTCGGTCATGCCGCCGAGAAGCCCGCGTGGCGGCCGGCGCCGGACCAGCACGGCGCCATCGGCGCGGACGGCCAGGAAGGCGAGGCCGCGTCGGGTGGGCCTCTCCGGCTTCGCGGCCCTCGCCGGAAAGGCGTCGGGGGAGCCGGTCGCGCGGGCCGCGCAGGCGGCGGACCAGGGGCAGAGCGCGCAGGCGGGGCGCTTCGGCGTGCAGACGGTGGCGCCGAGGTCCATCATGGCTTGTGCGAAGTCGCCCGGGCGGCGGGCCGGGGTCAGCGTCGCGGCGAGGCGCTTCAGGGCCGGCTTGGCGGCGGGCACCGGCTCGACGACGGCGAAGATGCGGGAGACCACGCGCTCGACATTGCCGTCGACGACGGTCGCGGGCCGGTCGAACGCGATGGCGGCGACGGCGGCGGCCGTGTAGGCGCCGACCCCCGGCAGGGCCCGCAGCCCCTCCTCGGTGTCGGGGAAGCGGCCGCCGTGGGCGGCGGCGACCCGGTCCGCGCAGGCCTTAAGGTTGCGGGCGCGCGAGTAGTAGCCGAGGCCCGCCCAGGCCTTCATCACCTCGGCCTCGTCGGCGGCGGCGAGGGCGGCGACCGTCGGCCAGCGGGCCAGGAAGGCCTCGAAATAGGGCTTCACGGCCGTCACGGTCGTCTGCTGCAGCATGATCTCGGAAAGCCAGACCCGGTAGGGGTCGGGGAGGATGCCGGCGGCGCGGTCCTTCGGGGAGACCCGCCAGGGCAGGCGGCGGGCGTGGCGGTCGTACCAGGCGAGCAGGGCGTCCGGATCGGGGCGAGTCGTCATGGGCGGCAGAGTGGCGGAAGGGGCCCGGGATCGGAAGATGCCGTCCGGGAGAAGGTTTCCGGGCGCTGCTCACTCGGCTATCCTCGCGTCATGACGAGACATTCAGGAGACTCGCGATGACTGCGCCCAAACCCTGGAGCGAATGCGCGCCGCGGCTCGTCGACGTGGCGACCGGTCGAACGCCCGCCGACATGGTCGTGCGCGGGGCCCGCTGGGTGAACGTGCAGTCCGGCGAGGTGCTGGGCGCCCACGACGTGGCCATCGCGGACGGGCGCTTCGCCGCGATCGCCGAGGACCTGTCCTACACGATCGGGCCGGAGACCCGGGTCGTCGAGGCGGGCGGGCGCTACATGGTGCCGGGGCTGTGCGACGCGCACATGCACGTCGAATCCGGCATGGTGACGGTCACGGAGTTCGCCCGGGCCGTGATCCCGCACGGCACGACCTCGATGTTCATCGACCCGCACGAGATCGCCAACGTGCTGGGGCTGCCGGGGGTCCGGCTGATGCACGACGAAGCGATGACGCTGCCGGTCAACGTCTTCGTGCAAATGCCGAGCTGCGTGCCCTCGGCGCCGGGGCTGGAGAACGCGGGTGCCTCGATCGGGCCGGCGGAGGTCGCCGAGGCGATGACCTGGCCCGGGATCGTCGGGCTCGGCGAGATGATGAACTTCCCCGGGGTGGCGGCGGCGGACGAGCGGATGCTCGGCGAGATCGCCTCGACCATGCGGGCGGCGAAGACGGTGGGCGGGCACTATGCCTCGCCGGACCTCGGCCGGCCGTTCCTCGGCTATGTGGCGGGCGGGCCGGCGGACGACCACGAGGGCACGCGTCTCCTCGACGCGGTGACGCGGGTGCGGCTCGGCATGCGTTCGATGATGCGGCTCGGCTCCGCCTGGTACGACGTGGCCAGCCAGATCAAGGCGGTGACCGAGCTCGGCCTCGACCCGCGCAACTTCATCCTCTGCACGGACGACAGCCATTCGGGCACGCTCGTCCGGGACGGCCACATGAACCGGGTGGTCCGCCACGCCATCGCGCAGGGCTGCCGGCCGATCACGGCGATCCAGATGGCGACCCTCAACACCGCCGCGCATTTCGGCCTGGAGCGCGAGCTCGGCTCGATCGCGCCGGGCCGGCGGGCGGACCTGATCCTGACCTCCGACCTCGTCGCCCTGCCGATCGAGACGGTCGTCGCGCGCGGCCGGGTGGTGGCGGAGAACGGCCGGCTCGCCGCCGAGATCCCGGCCTACCCCTACCCGCCGATGGCGCGCGGCACGGTCAGGCTCGGGCGGGCGCTGGCGCCCTCCGACTTCGACATCCCGGCACCCGACGGGGCGGCCGAGGTCGAGGCGCGGGTCATCGGCGTCATCGAGAACCAGGCGCCGACGCGGGCGCTGACGCGCCGGCTTCCCGTCTCGGGCGGTCTCGTCCAGGGCGACCGGGCCCAGGACGTCTGCCAGATCGCGCTGGTCGAGCGCCATCGGGGGCTCGGCACGGTGACCAACGGCTTCGTCTCGGGCTTCGGCTACGACCGGCCCTGCGCGGTCGCCTCGACGGTGGCGCACGACAGCCACCACATGATCGTGGTCGGCACCGACAAGGCCGACATGGCGCGCGCCGCCAACCGGCTCGGCGAGGTCGGCGGCGGGGTGGTGTGCATCTCGGAGGGGCGGGAGCTGGCGCTGGTCGAACTGCCGATCGCGGGGCTGATGTCCGACGAGCGGGCCGAGATCGTGGCCGCCAAGGCGGAGGCGCTGGTCCGCGCCATGGAGGCCTGCGGCTGCCGGCTCAACAACGCCTACATGCAGCATTCCCTGCTGGCGCTGGTGGTGATCCCGGAACTGCGGATCTCCGACATCGGCATCGTGGACGTCAGGACATTCGAGACGGTGCCGCTGTTCGTGGAGTGAGGACGGGCGGAGGCGGGCCTTGCATCCCGGGCCGACGGCGTCCATCGTCGCGCGCATGGACGACAGCCCCTCGCGAAGGCCGGGGCCGCGCGGGCCGAAGCCCGTGGCGGACCTCATCGCCGACCTGATGAAGCCCGCGGCGCGGCGGCGCGGCTTTGCGTCGGTCGACCTCGTCGCCTACTGGGCCGACATCGTCGGGCCGGCCTATGCGGACTGCACGCGGCCGGAACGGCTCTCCTGGCCGAAGCGGATCGAGGACGGCGGCGAGCAGGCCTACGAGCCCGCCACACTGACCGTCGCCTGCGAGGGCGCGAGGGCGCTGCTGTTCCAGCACGAGGCGGCCGACATCGCGCGCCGGATCAACGCGGTGTTCGGCTTCACGGCGGTCGGGCGGATCCGGATCGTGCAGAAGCCGGTCGTGCGCATCGAGGTGAAACGCGCGCCCGCGCTGAGGCCGCTCGGCGGTTCCGAGGAGGCGGCGCTGGCGGCGAGCCTGGACGGCATCGCGGACGAGGGGCTTCGGGCGGCGCTCGACCGGCTCGGCCGGGCCGTCAAGGGATCGCGCCGGCAGGTCTAGTCGGGCGCCCGATTCGCCGGCCGCTGACGAGGACGTGACGCTCCCGCCGGGCGGATCCCACCGTCTCGCCACAATCGTCCTGTTGCGTCCGGACGTCGTTCGGGCAAACTCGCGCCCGCGCGGCGGAGCCGTCGAGGACCCGCCCCGGTGCGAGTGGCCCGCCCAAGCGCGCCGACAGACCCGCGCCTTCGAGAAGGATGGACTCCCTTGGCCCTGACCCGCCGCCGCTTCCTCACGACCACCGCCGTCGCCGCCGTCGCGGTCGGCCTCCTCGGCACCTCGGCGTTCGACGCCTTCGCGCAGCAGGCGGTCGACATGGCCGAGCTCATGAAGCCGGGGCCGCTCGGCGAGAAGGCGCTCGGCAAGGAGGACGCGCCGGTCACGGTCATCGAATATGCCTCGATGACCTGCGGGCATTGCGCGGCCTTCCATAAGAGCGTCTACCCGTACCTCAAGTCGACCTACATCGACACCGGCAAGGTCCGGCTGATCCTGCGCGAATTCCCGCTGGATCCGCTTGCCGCGGCGGTCTTCATGCTGGCGCGCTGCGCGCCCGAGGACAAGTATTTCGACATGGTCTCGCTCTTCTTCGAGCAGCAGACCGCCTGGACCCGCACCGACCAGCCCGTCGACGCGCTCTTCAACCTGTCGAAGCAGGTCGGTTTCACACAGGATTCGTTCAAGCAATGCTTGACGAATCAGAGCCTTCTCGACGGAGTGAACGCCGTGAAGGATCGCGGGGCGGACAAGTTCAAGGTCAACGCGACGCCCACCTTCTTCGTGAACGGGCAGCGGGCGAAGGACTTCCAGTCCATCGAGGGCGTCGACAAGACGCTGGCGCCGTTCCTGAAGGGGTGACGTCGCCGCATTGACCGCCTGACGCGCGCGGGCCTTCCCCGGAGGGCCCGCGTTTTGCGTTTCGACAAGCTCCGCCTGGTCGGCTTCAAGACCTTCGTGGAACCGACCGACTTCATCATCGGCGACGGCCTGACCGGCGTCGTCGGCCCGAACGGCTGCGGCAAGTCGAACCTCGTCGAGGCCCTGCGCTGGGTCATGGGCGAGAACTCCTACAAGAACATGCGCGCGTCCGGGATGGACGACGTCATCTTCAACGGCAGCGGACGCCGACCCTCGCGCAATTCCGCCGAGGTGACCCTCTTCCTCGACAACCGGGAACGCCGCGCCCCGGCCGCCTTCAACGACTTCGACCACCTCGAGGTGTCGCGCCGGATCGAGCGCGAGGCTGGCTCGGTCTACCGGGTGAACGGCAAGGAGGTGCGCGCCCGCGACGTGCAGATGCTCTTCGCCGACGCCTCGACGGGCGCGCGCTCGCCGGCGCTGGTCCGGCAGGGGCAGATCGGGGAGCTGATCGCCGCCAAGCCGATTCAACGGCGGGCAATCCTGGAGGAGGCCTCGGGGATCTCGGGCCTGCACGGCCGGCGCAACGAGGCGGAGATGCGCCTGCGCGCGGCCGAGCAGAACCTGGAGCGGGTCGAGGACGTGCTGACCCAGATCGAGACGCAGCTCGAGGGGCTCAGGCGCCAGGCCCGGCAGGCCTCCCGCTACCGCCATCTGTCGGCCGAGATCCGCGCCGGCGAAGCCGCGATCGCCTACGTGAAGTGGGTGGCGGCGCGGGCCCAGCTCGCCGACGCGGAGACGGCGCTCGCGGCGGCGGAACGGCTCGTCGAGGAGCGCACGGAGGCGCAAGCCCGGGCCGCCCGGGACCAGGCGGTCGCCGCCCATGCGCTGCCGGCCTTGCGCGAGCGGCAGGCCGCCGCAGGGGCCGCGCTCCAACGGCTGCGGCTCGCCGGCGGGGAGCTCGACGCGGAGGAGCGACGCGCGCGCGAGCGGCTGGCGGAGATCGACCGGCGGCTCGTCCAGCTCGCCGAGGACCGGGCCCGCGAGGACCGGCTCGGCACAGAGATGGCGGAGGCGCTGCGGCTTCTCGACGACGAGGAGGCGGGGCTCCGGGCCGACCTGGAGGCGGCCTCGGAGGCGGCGGCCGAGTCCGACGGCGTCCTCGCCGACATGACGGAGCGGCTCTCGGCGTCGGAGCGGCGGGAGTCCGAGGCGCGCCGGGCGCTCGCGGAGGGCGCGGCGCGGCGGGGCGAACTGGAGCGGGCCGCGAACGAGGCGGCGGCCCGGGCGCGGCGGCTCGAGGAGGCGCGGGCGGCGGCGGCGCGGGAGCACGACGCGATCGCGGCCCGCCTCGCGGCGGCGGCGGACCCGGAGGTCCTGCGGGAGGCCTTCGAGGAGGCCGGCGCGCGCGCCGAGGCGGCGGAATTCGAGGCGGCGGAGGCCGAGGAGGCGACACGCGCCGCGCGGGAGGCCTCGGAAGCCGCCCGGGCGGCGCTGGCCGAGGCCGAGCGGGATGCGGGGCGGCTCGACACCGAGACGCGGACGCTGGCGCGCATGCTGGACGTGGGTCGCCTGGCGCTCTTCCCGCCCGTGCTCGAGTCCATCGCGGTCGATCCGGGCTTCGAGGCGGCGCTGGCGGCGGCGCTCGGCGACGACCTCGACGTGTCCGCCGATCCGGCGGCGCCGATCCACTGGCGGGAGCCGGGCGACCCGTCCGCGGATCCGGCCCTGCCGGCGGGGGTGACGCCGCTCGCCGCGCATGTGCGCGGCCCGGCGGTGCTGGCGCGGGGGCTGGCGCAGGTCGGGATCGTCGAGCGGTCCGAGGGCCGGCGCCTGCAGGGCAGGCTCGCGGCCGGGCAGCGGCTGGTCTCGCGGGAGGGCGACCTCTGGCGCTGGGACGGGCTGGCGGCGGCCGCGGAGGCGCCGACGGCGGCGGCGCAGCGGCTGGCGGGGCGCAACCGGCTCGCGGAACTCGAAGGCCTCGCCGAGGCCGCGCGGAGCCGCCTGGCCGAGCAGCGTGCCGTCTCGGAGCGGGCGCGGGCGGCGGTGGCGACGGCCGAGGCCCGCGAACGGGCGGCGCGCGACCAGGTGAAGGCCGCCCGGCGGGCCGCGGAGGCTCAGCGCGACGTGCTGGCCCGGGCCGAGCGGGAAGCGGCGGAGACCGGCTCGCGTCTCGCCGCGCGGGCGGCCGAGCGCGACCGGCTCGCGGGCGAGATCGCGGACCTGACAGCGGTGATCCGGCTGAACCGCGCGGCGCTCGAGTCGCTGCCGGCGACGCCGGGCCTGGAGGCCGCGCTGGCTGCGGCCGAGGCCGAGGCGGGGCGGGACCGGGCGACGCTGGCGGAGTTCCGCGCGGCCGCGCAGGGGCTGGCGCGCGAGGCCGAGATCCGCCGGCGGCGGCTCGACGCGATCGCGCGCGAGCGGTCCGGCTGGACGTCGCGGGCCGCCAACGCGGCCGCGCAGGTCGCCGTGCTGGAGCGGCGGCGGGAGGAGGCAGAGGCCGAGAAGGAGGCGCTCGCAGACCGGCCGGAGGCGATCGCCGAGCACCGGCAGGCCCTGGCGCGGGAAATCGGCAAGGCCGAGGCGGCGCTCGCCGAGGCGGCCGAGGCGCTGTCGGCGGCTGAGGCCGTCGCGGCGGAGGCGGACCGGCAGGCGCGGCAGGCGCTCGAGGGGCTGTCGCAGGCACGCGAGGCGCGGGGCCGGGCCGAGGAGCGCGCGGCCGCGGCCCGGGCGCGGGCGGCCGAAATCGAGCGGCACGCCGCCGAGACCTTCGAGGCGCGCCCGCAAGAGCTGCTCGACCTCGCCGGACTCGATCCGCGTGCGCCTCTCCCCGATCTCGAGGGGCTGGAGCGGCGGTCCGAGCGGCTGCGGCAGGAGCGGGAACGGCTCGGCGGGGTGAACCTCCGGGCGGAGGACGAGGCGCGCGACGTGGAGGCGCGGCGGGACGGGCTGGCGGCGGAGCGCGACGACCTGGTCGAGGCGATCCGGCGGCTCCGGACCGGGATCGCCAACCTCAACCGGGAGGCGCGCGAGCGGCTGATGGGCGCCTTCGAGACGGTCAACGGCCACTTCCGCTCGCTCTTCACCCACCTCTTCGGGGGCGGGACGGCCGAGCTGCAGCTCGTCGAATCGGACGATCCGCTCGAGGCGGGGCTGGAGATCCTGGCGCGGCCGCCGGGCAAGAAGCCGTCGACCATGACGCTCCTTTCCGGGGGCGAGCAGGCGCTGACCGCCATGGCGCTGATCTTCGCCGTCTTCCTGACCAACCCGGCGCCGATCTGCGTGCTCGACGAGGTCGACGCGCCGCTCGACGACGCCAACGTGGAGCGCTACTGCGACCTCCTGGAGGACATGCGCGGGCGGACCGAGACGCGCTTCGTGGTGATCACCCACAACCCGATCACCATGGCGCGCATGGAGCGGCTCTTCGGGGTGACCATGGCGGAGCGGGGCGTGTCGCAGCTCGTTTCGGTCGACCTCGACATCGCCGAGCGCTTCCTGGAGGCGAGCTGAACGCCGCAGCGCAGCATGTTCGACCAATTGCTCAGCGCGAGCGCGCCCCGCCAATTGGTCGCAGAAGGAAAAACATCAACCCGTTCAGCGGCTTGCACTTGGTATCCCTGTCCTTGACAGGCTCCTGACGGGAAACTATGGTGCCGCCGGCTTCGGGGTGGCGCCGCCCACGTTCCGACCACCGAGACGACCCGGTCGTGACACGCCCTCGCGGGGTCCCCGCAAGGACGGCTGCGGCCGGTTTCGAAGTGGACGGTTCGGATACGTCGTCATGACCGAGAAGAGACCCGGGGAACCGATCGACGAACGGCTCGAACGGCTCGAGGAGCGCCTGAAGGCGCACCAGAAGGCCGAGCGGGCGCGGGCGGAAAGACCGAGGTCGTCCTCGACGGGGTATGCGCTGGCGGTGCGGCTCGGGTCCGAGTTCATCGCCGCGGTGCTCGTCGGGGCGGGAATCGGTTGGTCCTTCGACCGTTTCGCCGGCACGGCGCCCTTCGGGATGATCGTGTTCCTGCTCCTCGGCTTCGCGGCGGGCGTGCTCAACGTCCTGCGCGCGCAGGGGGTGGTGGCGGAGGCGGGCGACCAGCTGCGGCAGCGCCGCGATCCGGGTCCCGGCGAGGGACCGGGCGACGGCGGGCCAGACCAGCGGGCCGGATAGGGGCCGGCCCTCGGGCCGGGCGATGATTTCCAGGCGTTCCCCCAAGGGCGCCGCGAGGTTCGACAGGCCGGCCGCGGCGCCTTCGTCGTGTCCGCCGGCCAGGATGGATGCCCCTCGGGGCGGAAGGACGAGGACGGAACGGTGAGCGCGAGCGACAAGGTCGACCCGATCCATCAATTCGGGATCAACAAGATCGTGCCGATCCACGTCGGCAGCCTCGACCTCAGCTTCACCAACTCGGCGCTCTTCATGGTCGTGACGGTCGCCGCCGCGACGCTGTTCCTGATGTGGGCGACGACCAGCCGGGCCCTCGTCCCCTCGCGCGGCCAGTCGGTCGCCGAGATGGCCTATGAGTTCGTGGCGGGCACGCTCAGGAGCGCCGCCGGCAACGAGGGCATGCGCTTCTTCCCGCTGGTCTTCTCGCTGTTCATGTTCGTACTGGTCGCGAACCTGTTCGGCATGGTGCCCTACTTCTTCACGGTCACGAGCCACATCATCGTCACCTTCGCGATGGCGATGCTGGTCATCCTGACGGTGGTGGTCTACGGCATCTACCGGCACGGCCTGCACTTCTTCGGCCTGTTCGTGCCGCACGGCGTGCCGGGCGCGCTGATACCGCTCGTCACCGCGATCGAGGTCATCTCGTTCCTCTCGCGGCCGATCAGCCTCTCGGTTCGTCTCTTCGCCAACATGCTGGCCGGCCACATCACCCTCAAGGTCTTCGCCGGCTTCGTCTTCTCGCTCGGCACGCTCGGCGGGCTGGGCATCGTGGGCTCGGTGCTGCCGCTCGCCATGACGGTGGCGCTGACGGGCCTGGAATTCCTCGTCGCCTTCCTGCAGGCCTACGTCTTCACCGTCCTGACCTGCATGTACCTCAACGACGCGATCCATCCCGGCCACTGAGGCCGGGACCGCGGCGCCTCCCCGATCCCGCGCGGATCGCTTCCCTCGAGACCCCCAAGAAGGAGCACTACCCATGGACGCTCAAGCTGCTGCCCTCATCGGTGCCGGTATCGCCTGCCTCGGCATGGGCGGCGCCGGCATCGGCCTCGGCACCATCTTCGGCAACTACCTGGCCGGCGCGCTGCGCAACCCGGCGGCTGCCGACGGCCAGTTCGGCCGCCTGATCTTCGGCTTCGCGGTGACGGAAGCCCTCGGCATCTTCTCGCTGCTCGTCGCCCTGCTGCTCCTCTTCCGTTGATCGGATCCGGGTCCCGAGATCCCGGCCGCCGGGCCTTCCCTGCGGCCGGCCGGGCCCGACCCGAGCGACATCGTCCGTAGCGTCCGCGGCGGGTCCCTGACCGGCCGGCCGGGCGCGTGATCCCATCCGGGGACAGACCATGGCTACGCCCACCCATACCACGGCCGAAGTCGGGCACGGCGGCGGCGAGGCGCATTCGGCCGCCTTCCCGCCGTTCGATTCGTCGACCTTCGCGTCCCAGCTCTTCTGGCTGGCGCTGACCTTCGGCGTCTTCTACTGGCTCCTGTCGACCAAGGTCATTCCCCGGATCCACAAGATCCTGGAGGCCCGGTCGGACCGGATCGCCCGCGACCTGGAGGAGGCCCAGCGCCTCAAGGCCGAGACGGACGCCGCGATCGCCGGCTACGAGCGGAGCCTCTCCGAAGCCCGCCGCAAGGCGCAGGGCATCGCCGCCGAGAACCGGGTGGCGCTGACGGCCCAGATGGACGCCCAGCGGGCGGCCGCCGAGGAGTCCCTCGCGGGGAAGACGACCGAGGCCGAGGCCCGCATCGCCGAGATCAAGGCGAAGGCCATGGCGGACGTCGGCACCATCGCGACCGAAGCCGCGGCCGACGTGGTGGCGGCCCTCTCCAAGATCCAGCCGAGCCGCGACGAGGTCGCCGCGGCCGTCGACGCCGCCCTGGCGAAGTGAGGCCCGATCCATGGACGCCACAGCCTACGCCAGCTTCTACGCCTTCACGGCCCTGATCATCTTCCTCGGCCTGATGGTCTATCTCAAGGTCCCGGGCAAGCTCATGGGCGCGCTCGACGACCGCTCGCAGAAGATCCGCGGCGAACTCGACGAGGCCGCCCGGCTCCGCCAGGAGGCGCAGGCGCTCCTGACCGAGTACCAGGGCAAGACCCGCAACGCGGAGGCCGAGGCCGCGGCGATCATCGCCGAGGCGAAGGCGGAGGCCGAGCGCTTCACGGCCGAGACCCGCAAGGCGCTGGAAGAGATGATCGCCCGCCGCACCAGGGCGGCCGAGGCCAAGATCGCGCAGGCGGAGGCCCAGGCTGTCGCCGAGGTGCGTGCCAAGGCGGCCGACGTCGCGATCGCGGCGGCCGGCTCCATCCTGGCCCAGAAGATGCGCGGCCCCGCGGCCGACGACCTCATCATGGGGGCGATCGCGGACGTCCGCGCCAAGCTCAACTGAGCACGGCAGCAGCGCCGGTCATCGGCCCGCGCGGGGAGACCCGGGCGGGCTTTTTTGCGTCACCCCCGGACTCATCAACGCGGCACGGGGTGTCGATCAGGATTATTCATTTTCCATGATCAGATAGCGGACGTATTCGTACGGAGGGCCGCGTGGACGGCCCGGTTCATCGCCGAGGCCTCCCGATGACGTCTCCTGCCGGCACCACCTCCGCTGCTTCCCGTGCCTTCCCGCTCTGGGCGGTCGTCGCCGCCGGCTGCGTGATCGTCGCCATCAACTTCGGCCCGCGCGTCTCGATGGGCTTCTTCCAGATCCCGCTCATCACGGAGCGCGGCTGGGGGCGTGAGACCTATTCGCTCGCCATGGCGATCCAGAACCTGATGTGGGGCGTCGGCGCCGTCCTGTTCGGCGGGCTCGCCGACCGATTCGGGACGGCCCGGGTCCTGAGCCTCGGCGCCCTGCTCTATGCGGCGGGCCTGCTCGTCATGGCCTGGGCGCCGCAGCCGATCTGGCTGCACGTGGGCGGCGGCATCATGGTCGGCCTGGGGGTGGCGGCCTCGTCCTTCGGCATCGTCATGGCGGCCTTCGGGCGGTCCGTGTCGGCGGAGAAGCGCACGATGGTGTTCGGCTATGCGACCGCGGCCGGCTCCTTCGGACAGTTCTTCTTCTCGCCACTGACGCAGGGGCTGATCCAGACCTATGGCTGGCACGACAGCCTGCTGATCCTGGCGGCCATCATCGGCGTCATCCCGCTCCTGTCGGTGCTGCTGCGCGGCAAGCCGGCGCCGAAGGCGAGCGCGGGCCACGCCGACCAGACCATCGCAGAGGCGCTGCGCGAGGCCGGCGGGCACGGCAGCTACCTCCTGCTGGCGAGCGGCTTCTTCGTCTGCGGCTTCCAGCTCGCCTTCATCACGGTGCACTTCCCGGCCTACATCCGCGACCTGGGGCTCGACGCCAAGTGGGGCGTGATCGGCCTGATGCTGGTCGGCCTCTTCAACGTGATCGGCTCCCTTGGCTCGGGCGTCCTCGGGTCGCGCGTGTCGAAGCGGTATCTCCTGGCCTTCATCTACGTCGCCCGCTCGGTGGCGGCGGCGGCCTTCGTGCTCGCCCCCGCCTCGCCGGCGAGCGTGGTCCTGTTCTCCGCCGTCATGGGCCTCCTGTGGCTGTCGACGGTGCCGCCCACCAATGCGCTGGTGGCGGTGATGTTCGGGACGCGCTACCTCGCGCTCTTGGGGGGCATCGTCTTCCTGTCGCACCAGGTCGGATCCTTCATCGGGATCTGGCTCGGCGGCTACCTCTACGACCTGAACAAGAGCTACGAGCCGGTCTGGTGGATCGGCATCGTGCTCGGCCTGTTCGCGGCGCTCGTGCACCTGCCGATCCGGGAGGAGGCGGCGATCCGGCCGCTCGCCGCCCCGGCCGAGTAGGGCGGGCCGGTCCCGTCCGCCCCGAAAGGGCAGCCCGGCCGTTCGGGCCGCTTGAGATCGGGCGTGCGCTCGGGCAGTTTCGACGCCTGTCAGACGCCGCCACGAGAGGCTCGAGCCCCATGCAGACCTTTCCCGCCATCCTGGTCACCCGCGACGACGCCACCAAGGCGCAGGCGGCGACGCTCACCGAGATCGGCCTCGCCGACCTGATGGACGGCGACGTCACGGTTGCGGTCGAGTGGTCGACGGTCAACTACAAGGACGGTCTCGCGGTCACGGGCAAGAGCCCGGTGGTGCGCCGCTTCCCAATGGTGCCCGGCATCGACTTCGCCGGTACGGTGATCGAGTCCGCCCATCCAGGCTTCGCGGCCGGCGACGCGGTCCTGCTCAACGGCTGGGGCGTGGGCGAGACCCACATGGGCGGCTACGCGGGGGTGGCGCGGGTCAAGGGCGACTGGCTGATCAAGCGTCCGGCCGCGCTCTCGGCGCGGGCCGCGATGGCGATCGGCACGGCCGGCTACACCGCCATGCTGGCCGTCATGGCGCTCGAGCGGCATGGCCTGGCGCCGGCGCGGGGCCCCGTCGTGGTGACCGGGGCGGCCGGCGGCGTCGGCTCGGTGGCGATCGCGGTCCTGGCGCGGCTCGGCTGGCATGTGATGGCGGTGACGGGCCGGACCGCCGAGGCGGACTACCTGAAAGGCCTCGGCGCGGCCGAGATCCTGGACCGGGCGGAGCTCGCCGGCCCGGCCAAGCCGCTCGCCAAGGAGCGCTGGGCGGCGGGCGTCGATTCGGTCGGGTCGACCACGCTCGCCAACGTGCTGTCCATGACGCGCTACGGCGGCGCGGTCTCGGCCTGTGGGCTCGCGGGCGGCATGGACCTGCCGACCTCGGTGGCGCCGTTCATCCTGCGCGGCGTCTCCCTCCTCGGCATCGATTCGGTGATGGCGCCGAAGCCCCTGCGCGAGGAGGCCTATGCGCGGCTCACCGCCGACCTCGATCCCGGGATCCTCGAGGGGATGACCCGCGAGATCGGGCTCGGCGATGTGTTCGAGGCGGCGCAGGACATCCTGGCCGGAAAGCTGCGCGGACGGACGGTGGTCAGGATCGGCTGACCGCGGGTCCCGCCCACCGGTGCGTGGCCCGGCCCTTGCCGGGCGGGCGCGACGCCCTGCGTCACCCCTCCGGACCGCCGCCGGGCTCCGGGCCGCCGTCCGCGGCCGCCCCGCCCTGCCCCGGCCCGCGCGCCGGGGGGAAGAGGAGCCGCTGGTAGAGCATGCCGATGCCGACGAGCACCAGGCCGAGGGCGATGAAGCTCAGCGCCCGCCAGAAGCCGGTGATGGCGGACATGTCGATCAGGAACACCTTCAGGACGGTCAGCACGATGATGCCGGCCGAGGCGAGGCGGGCGGGCTGGGAGCGCAGGACGAGGCCGGCCACCAGCATGGCGACGCCGTAGGCGAGCCAGACCGCCGAATAGGCCCAGAGCTCCGCGTCCGGCTCCGGCCCGTAGGCGAGGACCGGGCCGTGATAAGCGCGGCGGACCATCAGGGTGACCCAGGCGAAGCCGAGGAGCAGCGCGATCCCGGCGAGCAGGCCCGCATACCAGCGTGGCCGGCCGATGCGGGCGAGGCGCGCGGCGAGGCCCGCGGCCGCCGCAGGCAGGAGATAGCCGAGCAGGAGGCCGTTGAAGAAGACCCCCTCGCCGATCGAATCGCCCGTGACGAGCGGGTTCTGGGCGAGGAGGAGGCCGACGACCGCCACAACGCCGCCGACCGCGGTCAGGGTCATCGAGGCGGTGTCGTAGACCACCGAGTTCAGCCGGCCGGCCAGGCGACCGAGGCCGGCGGACATGAGGAAGCCCACGGTTGCGACGAGCCCGACCTCCTCCACGCTGGTCGAGGGCGCGAAGACGTCGCCCGCGTTGACCGCGTGGCGGATCTCGAAGAGGGCGAGCAGGCCGGCGAAGATCACCGCGAGGGCTTCGAGGGCCCGCTGCCAGACGTCGTCGCCGGAGCGGCGGAAGGTCCAGGCCGCGAAGGCGAAACCGGCGGCCGGAATGCCGTAGCCGTAGAGCAGCCAGTTGAAGACCGGCGTCGTGCCGAGGTCGTCGCCGACGATGCGCGGGTCCCAAAGGACGCGGGCGAGGACGGCGAGGCCGACGAGCGCGGCGAGCGGCCGGAGCGTCGGGATCGGCCGGGCCCGGTGGACCCAGGCGAGCGCGGGCACGATCAGGGCGAGCGCGATCGTCAACGCCCCGCGGTCGAGCCCGATGGCGAGGCCGGCGCCGAGGGCGGCCACGCTGCCGACGACATAGACGGCGACCGCGCGGGAGGGGTGGTCGGGCCGTTCCACGCGGACCAGCCGGCCGGCGGCCGCGGCGAAGACGGCCGAGAGGGCGAGGCCGGCGGTGGCGTAGGCGAAGCTCGGCTCCCAGCCCTCGACCCTCAGCCAGACCACCACCAGGCCGAGCACCGGCGGCAGGGTTCCGGCGAGCGCGAACCAGCCGGCGTTGCGGTCCGCCTCCGGCGTGCCCCGCAGGGCGCCGAGGAAGCCGATGGCGAGGTGCAGCAGGCCAGCCGTGATGGCCACGGCGAGGAAGTCCGCGATGATGCGCGGACGGAGCGCGACGAGGCCATCGGCACCGCGCGCGAAGGTGTCCTCCCAGAGGGTCGGTGCCACGTGGACCTGCCAGCCGAGCACCGACGCCAGCGCGAAGAGGCCGGAGACCAGCACCGCGGGCGCGACGCCGTTCACCCGCCAGGCGAGGCCGAAGCCGGTCAGCACGGTGGCGCCGGCGAGGAGCCGGCTGGAAAGGCCGTGCTCGTCCTGCCACTGGCCGAACAGCGCGAGCAGGGCGACGAGCGACAGCGCCAGGATGGCGAAGCGGTCGGTCGCCTTGTCCTCCACGACCGGCGAGAGGCCGTGGATGGAGACGACCAGGACGCCCGCCACCAGGGCGAGGAGGCCGGCGACGTAGCCGATATACCAGAGGGTGCGGGGATCGGGCCGGCCGAGCGTGTCGAGAATCGGCAGGCCCCAGAGGACCGCGAAGGCGAGCGCGACCGCGGCGACCCAGCGCCAGAGCTTCAGGCGCGCGATGCCGAAGGCGCTGGCGGTGACGACCAGAAGGTAGAGCACCAGGGCCGGAAGGTTCGGGGCCTCGGAGGAGACGAGCGCCGGGGTCGCGTAGCCGCCGAGGACGCCGAGGACGGCGAGCCAGGGGCCATGCAGCAGGGCGAGCGCCATGGCGCCGAGGCCGACCGCGCCGAGCAGCAGGAAGGCCGGGCCGGCGCCGACGAAGCCGTAGAGGGCGTGGGCGCCGTAGACGGTGGCGAAGGCCGCGACCGTGCCGGCCGCGGTGAGAATGCCGGGAATGTAGGCGACGTCGAGGCCGCCGATCGGCCGGGCGAGTTCGTGCCGGCGCAGGTATTCGCCGGCGGCCAGCAGGGCGGCGGCGAACAGGCCCGCCATGGCGATGCGCGCTGCGGGGCCGAAATAGCCCTGCTCGATCGAGTACTTGACCATGAAGATGCCGCCGAGCGCGAGCGCCAGGCCGCCGATCCAGACGGTCCAGCGGGTGCCGAGCGTCTCCTCCAGGCCGCGGCCCGGCGCGGCAGGGCGCGGCGCGACCGGGGGCACGGTGCCGGCGACCAGCGGCAGGTCCGGCCCGGGTGCACCTCCACTCGCCGCTTCGGCGGGCTCGCCCGGCTCGCCGGCAGGGGCGGTCTCGCGCGTCTTGCGGGTCCGGTCCGCGGCTTCGAACAGCGCGGCGGCGCGACGGCGGCGTTCGGCTTCCGCGTCCGGCGCCGGCCCGGGGACGGCCTCCCCGGTCGGAGTCGGCGCCTCGGAGGGGAGCGGAGCCGGTGCGGCGGCCGCCTCGCCGGCCGGGCGGGGCGCGCCCGTCTCGAGGCGACCGAGGCGCCGGTCGAGTTCGTCGACCCGCCGGGCGACCGCGTTGAGGGCCTGCTCGATGCGGTGGGTCTGGTCGCGCGTCTCCGTCACGCCGCGGCGCGCACCCAGCGCGATGAAGAAGCCCGCGAAGGCCATGACCGGAAGAGCGATGAGAAGCAGGATGCCGATTGCGAAAAGGCCGTCCATGGGGACTCCGGCAAGATGGGCGCCGCGAGCCGGTCCGGCCGTCCGCGGCGCGACCCCGTCCGGCGGACCGAATCCGCCGACCGTGGATTGACTGCACCCTTATTGAACAATGTTCATAACCCAGACCGCGGCGGAGCGCAAGCGGGTCTTCAGAGCCACGGGAGGCGCGCGGAGACGGCGGGGTGCGGTGGGAACCCGATCGCGCCGCGGAGGCTTCGGCCGGGACGGCGACCGCGGGGCGCTTGTCCGGGGCTGGTGCCGTTTGGTATTCCGGAGCCGGCGACCGGCGCCCGACCGGTGCGGAGGCGGCCATGACCATCGAGATCCCGGCACCCGCCAAGGTCAACCTCGCGCTCCACGTCGTCGGACGCCGGCCGGACGGCTATCACCTGCTCGATTCGATCGTCGCCTTCGCGTCGGCCGGCGACCGGATCCGGGTCGAGCCGGCCGAGGATCTCTCGCTCTCGGTGGAGGGGCCCTTCGCGTCCGCGCTCGCCGGCGAGGCGGACAATCTCGTGCTGCGCGCCGCAAGGCTCTTGCAGGCGGAGCTGATCGACCTGGAGCGGCCCGCTCCCGGTGCCCGGATCGTGCTCGACAAGAGCCTGCCGGTCGCCTCCGGGATCGGCGGAGGCTCGGCGGACGCCGCGGCGACCCTCGTGGCGCTCGACCGGCTCTGGCATGCGGATTTCGGGACGGAGCGGCTGGCGCGGCTCGGCGGGCGGCTCGGCGCGGACGTGCCCATGTGCGTGATCGGGCGGGCGGCGCGGGTCGGCGGCATCGGCGAGGTGGTCGAGCCGCTCGGGCCCCTGCCGGCCTTCGACCTCGTCCTCGTCAATCCGGGACGGCCGCTCGCGACCCCGGACGTGTTCCAGCTGCTCGAGCGGCGGGACAACCCTCCCCTGCCCGCTCCGCCGTCCCGCTTCGAGACTCTCGACACGCTGGTCGGCTACCTCGCGTCCGCGCGCAACGACCTGACGGACGCGGCGCGCCGGCTGGTCCCGGAGATCGGGTCTGTGCTGGACCGGCTCGCCGCCGACCCGGCCTGCCGGCTCGCGCGGATGTCGGGCTCCGGGGCGACATGCTACGCGCTCGCCGATCCCGGCCGCGGGGCGGGGATCGCCGAGCGCGTCGGCGGCGCGGAGCCCGGCTGGTGGGTCTCAGCCGGGTGAGGTCGGCGTCGTCAGGCGTAGGCGCGGGGCCAGTGCCGGCGGGTGTCGGTCGGCGTCTCGCCGTAGCGGCGGCGGTAGAGCTTGGCGAAGTCCCCCAGGTGGTTGAAGCCGGTCGCGATGGCGATCGACGTGATGGTGTCGTTGCCGGGCCGGGCGAGGATGCGGCTCCGGGCCGCCTCGAGGCGGCACATCATCACGTAGTCCCAGGGCGAGCAGCTCAGGTGCCGCATGAAGGTCGACTGCATGGCCCGCGGGCTGACGCCGGAGACGTCGGCGAGCTTCGCCATGCTGAGGTCGGTCGCCGAGTGCTGGCGGATGTAGTCGAGCGCGCGGTGCAAGCTGGCCGGCCCGGACGTCTTGCGGTGCACGCCGATGTAGCGGTCGAGCGCCGGCTTTAGGGGCCCCCGCAGCAGGGCCCGGAGAATCTCGCGCGCCCATGTGCCGGGCTGGGCGGCCTCCATCCCGGATGCGCGCTGGGCGAAGGCGTCCTCGAGGCGTGCCAGAACCTCCTGGCAGGTCTCGAAGTCCGGGGCTGGATCCGGGGCGAGTTCGACGGCGACCGGGTAGCCGCACAGGGCCTCGGCCTCGGTGCGCAGGAGCCGCCGGTCGACACTGACCAGGGACGCGATCGACCGCGTCTCGCCGTCCGCGGCCTGGCGCTGCGGCGGCAGGAGAACGACGACGCGGTCCGCCTTCTCCAGGGCCGGCCCCGGTCCGCTCGGGTCCCAGCACATCAGGGTCATGCCCGGCAGGTCGATGCGCAGGGGGCCCTCGAAGACGAGACCCCCTCGCGGCCGCATTAGGCTCACCGCGGCTTCAGCGGGGGGCGTCATGACGCCCACGAGTGCCAAGGCCCCATCCCGGGTCGAGCGCAGGCTCAGATTCATGTCATGCTTCATCTCAGGCCCCCCCAATGCGACCGAGGTCGCGCGGCGCTGTACGACGTGGTCCAGTTGCGAGGGCGACCCTCTGGACGGGCGCGTTCACCGGCCGAAGCCTGCCGCGGTTTTCCGTCCTCGCCTCCAGACCACATATTCAATCTGGTTATCTTATGAATGACCATACGTAAGGTAAGCTATCGAATTTCCGTATGCGCTAGTTAGTGACTTTGCGAAGGGCCGCGAATGCCACCCGGAGGTGTATGTAAATAAACGGGAAATTTCTTTCTGGTTGCGTTTGCTACGGAATTGGATGCGTTTGACACGGGTTTATCTATCGGTGAAAGCACAGCACCAGGGCGATTTTCAACTTCCCTAAAGGAACAGACATTCTAAAACGATAAGGACCAGGAATTACCCTAGGGAACATAGAAGATATGTCTTCGCCTGCGCCGACATAAATGCAATCAGAGAGGACCGCTCGGAACCGCGCAGCGATCCGAGATGCTTATGTCACTAGTTACTGAAATTTATCTGCCTGGTCAGTGGGCGCGGGCCACGCAGAACTCCACCACTTCCAGGAGCGCGCGCTTGTGCTCGCTTTCGCGGAAGGGCGCCAGGGCGTCGCGGGCGATCGAACCGTAGTGCCGCGCGCGCTCGACCGTGTCTTCCAGGGCACGATGGCGCCGCATCAGGTCCACCGCGCGGGCCAGATCGCCGTCCCGGATGTCCGCTTCCTGGAGGCACCGCGACCAAAAGGCGCGGTCCTCGTCGGAGCCGCGGCGGTAGGCCAGGACGACCGGCAAGGTAATCTTCCCCTCGCGGAAATCGTCCCCGACATTCTTGCCGAGCTTCGCGGAGGAACCGCCGTAGTCCAGGGCGTCGTCGATGAGCTGGAAGGCCAGCCCGAGGTTGGTCCCGTAGCTGCGGAAGGCGGCCTGCTCCTCGCGGGCGCGGCCGGCGACGACGGGGCCCACCTCGGCGGCGGCGGAGAAGAGCGCCGCGGTCTTGGCGCGAATCACCGCGAGGTACTCGTCCTCGGTCGTCGCCATGTTCTTGGCGGCCGCCAGTTGCATCACTTCGCCCTCGGCGATGACCGAGGCGGCGTCGGACAGGATGCCGAGAGCCTGGAGGTTGCCGACCTCCACCATCATGCGGAAGGCCTGCCCGAGCAGGAAGTCGCCGACGAGAACGCTCGCTTGGTTGCCCCAGAGCTTGCGGGCGGCGAGCTTGCCGCGGCGCATGTCGCTCTCGTCCACGACGTCGTCGTGCAGGAGCGTCGCGGTGTGCATGAACTCGACCGAGGTGGCGAGCTTGACGTGGCCGTCCCCCGCATAGCCGCACATCTGCGCGGCGGCGAGCGTCAGCATGGGTCGCAGGCGCTTGCCGCCCGACGAAATCAGATGGTTGGCGACTTCCGGGATCAGGGCCACGTCCGAACCGGCCTTGGACAGGATCAGCCGGTTTACCCGCTCCATGTCGTCCGTGACGAGGCCGACCAGCCTGTCGATGGAGGGTTCTACGGGCTGCTTCTCTTCGAACGGAACGACAACACCCACGGATGCGAGCTCCCCACCATGACTGCCGGAGAATATGTCCTGCCGGCCGACCCCGACAAGCCGCCGGTGCGGCGTCCCGCGACGAAGATCCCGGGGTCGTTTCGCGAACCCACATATACGACTATGCTTCCGGCCTAAAGCGTCCATTCAAGCCCGCCCGCAACCGAGGGGCGCTCCGGCCCGGAACCCGATGCAGGACCTGATCCGCTCCAACGACATCGTCCTCATCGCCACCGTGGAGGCCCTGCTCAACGGGGCGGGAATCGGCCACCTGCTGCTCGACAGCCACATGGCCGCGCTGGAAGGATCGCTCGGCATCCTGCCGCGCCGCATCCTGGTGGACGAGGACGACCTGCCGCGCGCGCGCCGGCTCGTCGCCGATGCGGGGCTCGGGCACGAGCTCGCCCCGGAGCCCGGGACCCGGGGACGACCGTGACCACGGCCGAGACCACGCTCGACCGGTTCCTGGGCGGCCGGCTCGCGATCGAGCAACCCGGACGCGGCCGCCACCGGGCGGGGCTCGACGCCATCCTGCTGGCGGCCCTGGTGCCCCCGGACGCCGCGGGCCATCTCGTCGACCTCGGCGCCGGCGTCGGCACGGCGGGTCTCGCCGCCGCGATCCGCGCGCCGGGGCTGCGGGTGACGCTGGTGGAGCGGGACCCGGCCGCCGTCGCCCTGGCCCGCGCCAACGCGGCCCGCCCGGAGAACGGGCTCCTCGGCCGCGTCATGGTGGCGGAGGCGGACGTGACGGCCCGGGAGGCGGCGCGGGAGGCCGCGGGGCTCGCCCGGGAAAGCGCCGACTGGGTGATCCTCAATCCTCCCTTCTTCGCCCCCGGCGCCGTCAACGCCTCGCCGGCGGCGGCGCGCGCGGCCGCCCACGTGCTGCCCGAAGGCGGCCTCGCGGCCTGGCTCAGGACCGCCGCCGCGCTCGCCAGGCCGGGCGGGCGGCTCGCCGTCGTGTTCCGGGCCGACGGCCTCGCCGAGATCCTCGCCGGGCTCGCCGGCCGCTTCGGCGCCGCCGCCGTCCGGCCGGTGCACCCGCGGGCCGGCGAGGCGGCGCACCGCATCCTGGTCACGGCGACGAAGGGCAGCCGGGCGGCCCCGGGCATCCTGCCGGGACTGGTCCTGCATCCGCCCGGGTCCAGCCGCTACCTGGACGAGGCCGACGCGGTGCTGCGGGGCGAGGCCGGGCTGGACCAGTGATCGGTCTCGAATTGCAAGGCACCGCGGGCCGAACTAGGCTCCCGCCAGCCGTCCAGCCCGTCGATTCCGCGTCCCGGAGGTTCCCATGCGCCGCGCCGTCCTCGCCCTCGCCGCCGCCCTCGTGCTCGCCGGCCCGGCCGCGGCGCAGGAAGGTCGCTACTCCGGGGCGTCCTCTATCGCCGGGGGGACCGGCAAGTGCTGGGGCAACGCCCCGGCGGACGGCGTCGTCTCGGGCGGGACCGTGACGATCCGGTACGTCGCCTATGACGGGACGCAGGCGAGCGTCTCGGCCCAACTCGGCAAGGACGGCACCTTCTCGGCGAGCCACGCCATCAAGGACGGCAAGACGATCGCGTATGCGGGCAAGGTCACGGGCCGCGGCATCGTGGCGACCTGGAAGGGCCCGGACTGCTACGGGACGCTCGACCTCTCGCGCTGAAGCCCGAGCGGGGCCGCGGTCTCCGGGCCCGGCAGGCGCCCCAGGAAGGCGTCGTAGGCGCGGCAGAACATCTCCACGTCCGGGTGCACCGGCCGCCAGCCGAGGACGCTCCGCGTCGCGCTCGTGTCGAGGACGTAGTGCGCGTCGGCGATCTCGTACTGCTCGTTGAAGAGGAGCGGCATGCCGGCCTTGTCGGCCGCCCAAAGCACCGGCTTGAGGAGCGCGGCCGGGCACGGAATCAGCACCGAGCGCGTGCCCGCATGGCGGATCACGGCCTCCAGCAGGGCCCGCGAGGTCGGCGGGCTCTCGGAACCGAGGTTGAAGGGTCCCGGCGGGCACCCCTGCTCGACCGCGAGGATGGCTGCCTCGGCGCAGTCCTCGACCGAGACCATCTGGTAGCAGTTCCGGCCCGAGCCGATCATGGGGACGGGCAGTCCGGCCCTGACGAGACGGAAGAGCTTGGCCAGGATGCCGAGCCGGCCGGGGCCGATGATCAGGCGGGGCCGGAAGACGGTCACCTGCAGGCCCGGCGCGGACCTGAGGATCTTCTCCGCCTCGAGCTTGCTCCGGCCGTAGGGGCCGATCGGGCGCTGCGGCGCGTCCGGCGGGACGGGGCTCCGCTCCGGGATGCCGTAGGTCATGTCGGTGGAGAAGAACACGAGGCGGCGTGCACCGGCCGCCTGCATGCGCGCCACCACGGCCCGCGTGCCGCCGACGTTGACGTCGGCGAACCAGGCGTCGCGCTCCCGGCGGGGCACGTCGGGGCCGAACTGGCGGGCGGCCAGGTGGTAGACGACGTCATCCGGTCCGAGGGGCAGGCGCCCGAGGTCGGCGGGGTCGCGCACGTCCCCGCGCACGAAGTCGACCCTGTCGCGCTGGTCCCCGGCGGGGTCGCGGCCGTCGAAGACGCACACCGCGCGGCCGCGTTCCAGGAGCTTGCGGACGAGCACGCGGCCGAGGAAGCCGCTGCCGCCGATCACCACGTCGGCCATGTCAGCTGCTCCTCGAAATGACGACGATGCCCAGGCAGATGAGCGCGATGCCGGCCATGCGCTCGATCCCGACATTCTCGTTGAGATAGAGGTATCCGACCGCGGCGGCGATGATGTAGCCGATCGACAGCAGCGGATAGGCGAGGCTGACTTCCGTCGACTTCAGGACCACGAGCCAGAGCCCGATGCTGACCGCGTAGAGGGCGAGGCCGGCGACCAGCCAGCCGCCGAGCAGGAGGCCGATCGCGTAGTCGATGGCGCCGGCGAGATTGGCGCCGAGGGCCGGGGCGTTCAGCATCGTCTTGCGCAGCGCGATCTGCGCGAAGGCGTTGAGGCTGACGCTCATCACGGCGATCATCAGGGTCGTCAAGGTCATGGGCAGGCTCTTTCGGGGGGCGGTCAGAGGGCGGCGAGGAAGCCCGTCAGCACGAAGGCGCCGAGGATGTAGCTGACTCGGTCGCGCAGGGCGAAGACGACCGGGTCGTCGTCGAGCTGCTTGCGGTGGCTGAGGAGCCAGATGCGGAAGGTCCAGAGCATGACGCAGGCCGGCGCGACGTAGAGCCAGACCGGGTCGGCATAGCCGGTGGTCTGGTAGCCCTGCTCGGTGACGAAGAGGAGCAGGACCACGACCGCGGCGAGGGTCGTCGAGATGCCGAAGGCGAGCGTGATCGGCCAGTCGTCGGCCTGGTAGCTGCGTCCCGGGATGACGGCGCGACCCTCGTCCCGGGCCCGCATGAGCTCGACGTGACGCTTGGCCAGGGCCATGGAGGTGAAGAACAGCGCCGAGTAGGACAGGATCCAGGGCGACATCGGCAGGTCGTGGAGGGCGATCCCCATGACGATGCGGCCGGTGAACAGGGCGCCGATGGAGGCGACGTCCAGAAGCGGGATCGCCTTGAAGCTCAAGGTGTAGACCGCCGACAGGACCAGGTAGGCGGTCAGCGCGGCGAAGAAGGCCGGCGAGAGGAGCCAGCCCAGCACGAGGCCGGCACCGAGCAGGAGGAGCGCCGCGGTGACGATCTGCAGGATGGTGATTTGCCCGGCGGCGAGCGGCCGGTGCCGCTTGGTCGCATGCAGGCGGTCGGCCTTGAGGTCGATCAGGTCGTTCAATGCATAGGTCGCCGAGGCAATCATCCCGGCGGCCAGGAAGCCGAGCAGCGTCTTCAGCATCACCAGCGGGTCGAGGGCGATGTGGCCGAGCACGGGCGGGACGCCGATCAGCAGGTTCTTGCTCCACTGGTGCACGCGGAGTTGCTTCAGCCAGACCCGCGCGGAATGGCGCGATGGTGCCATAACCTTTACGGTCACCCCCAGGGACGCGAGCTTGTCCCTGAAGCGGATGGCGGGCCCGACCAGGACGGCGACCTTGGCGTGGCGCCAGATCGGGACGTCGGCGGCGCTGTCGCCCATGTAGACGAAGCCCTGCGGGAACCGTCTCTGCAGGGCTTCCAGCTTGCCGAGCCCCTTCAGGTTGGAGTGTCCGTCGCTGCCGAGCACCGAATCGAAGCCGCCGATATGCTCGGCGACGCGGTCCGCGATGGCCTGGTCCGCGGCCGTGACGAGGTGGACCTTGCGGCCCTGGGCCTTCGCCTTGCGGATGAGTTGCACGACGTCCGCCCGGTACGCCAGATCCCGCGGATCGAACTCGGAGAGGCCGAACAACGCGCGCTTCAGTGCGGCCCGGCCGGACAGCAGGGCGGGCAGTCCCATCAGGGTTTCCAAGGGCCGTGAAAAGAAGGCCGAGACGGCGGTCTCGTGCAAGGTGTCATTGCAGATCAGAGTGCCGTCCAGGTCGACGACGAGCGGAATGGATGAGTCCACGTCCGAAATCATGGGATTTCCTGAATTGGTTACCCGAATTGGTAAACAGAGTTCTACATCGATCTACGACAATATAAGCAATTGATCGGCGTCTCGTGTCAAACAGGCACGCGAAGACTTTCGCGCCGTCGTTAACAGGCGACGGGGCGGCGGGTCGCTGGCGTCGGAAGAGGCTCGGAAGGGGACGCCCCGGTGCGGGAGGGCACGCGGCCGGGCCCGGCGAACCCGCAGGGCCCGAGGAAGGCCGGCACGACCGGGCAGGACCGGCCGTCAGGGGCCCGCTCGTCGGGTCCGGGCCTTGCGGGGGCCCGCCGGCGGCGACCGGCTCTCGCGTGTCGAAGCGCCGGCGGAGTGTCGCGGCGGCCCGGCAGGCGCCGTCACATGTTCGGGTAGTTCGGCCCGCCACCCCCCTCGGGCGTGGTCCAGGTGATGTTCTGATTGGGGTCCTTGATGTCGCAGGTCTTGCAGTGCACGCAGTTCTGCGCGTTGATCACGAAGACGGGATCGCCGTTCTTCTCCACCCACTCGTAGACGCCGGCCGGGCAATAGCGGTTGGAGGGGCCCGCGTAGGTGCCGAATTCATCGGCCCGCTGGGTGGACATGTCCTTCACCTTGAGGTGGACCGGCTGGTCCTCCTCGTGATTGGTGTTGGACAGGAACACGGAGGAGAGCCGGTCGAACGAGATCCGGCCGTCGGGCTTCGGGTAGTCGATCCGCGGCATGGTCGCCGCCGGCGCGAGGGTCGCGTGGTCCGGCTTGCCGTGGCCGAGCGTGCCGAACAGCGAGAAGCCCAGGCGCTCGTTCATCCACATGTCGAGGCCGCCGAGCGCGACGCCGCCGAGGGTGCCGAGCTTCGACCAGAGCGGCTTGACGTTGCGCACCTTCCAGAGATCGCGGCCGACCGCGGAGGCCCGCCACTCGGTCTCGATCTCCACGACCTCGTCGTTGGCGCGGCCGGCGGCGAGCGCGGCGGCGATCTTCTCGGCGGCGAGCATGCCGGACAGCATGGCGTTGTGGCTGCCCTTGATGCGAGGCACGTTGACGAAGCCCGCCGAGCAGCCGATCAGCGCGCCGCCCGGGAAGGTCAGCCGCGGCACGGACTGCCAGCCCCCCTCCGTGATGGCGCGGGCGCCGTAGGAAATCCGCTTCGCGCCTTCGAAGACGCCGCGGATCGCCGGATGGGTCTTGAAGCGCTGGAACTCCTCGAAGGGCGACAGCCAGGGGTTCTGGTAGTTCAGGTGGACCACGAAGCCGACCACCACCTGGTTGTCCTCCAGGTGATAGAGGAACGAGCCGCCGCCCGTCTTCATGTCGAGGGGCCAGCCGAAGGAATGCTGGACGAGGCCGGGCCGGTGCTTCGCCGGGTCGACGACCCAGAGCTCCTTCAGGCCGATGCCGAATTTCGGCGGCTCCCGGCCGGCGTCGAGCGAATAGCGGCGGACTAGGTCCTTGGCGAGCGAGCCGCGGGCGCCCTCGCCGATCAGCACGTACTTGCCGAGGAGCGCCATGCCGCGCGTGAAGCCGTCCTTGGGCTCGCCGTCACGGCCCAGCCCCATATCGCCGGTGGCGACGCCGATCACCCGGCCGGCTTCGTCGTAGAGCACTTCGGAGGCGGCGAAGCCGGGATAGATCTCGACCCCCAGGGCCTCCGCCTTCGCGGCGAGCCAGCGGCAGACGTTGCCGAGGCTGACGACGAAGTTGCCATGGTTGTCCATGAGCTTCGGCATCAGCAGGTTCGGCAGGCGCACGGAGCCGGCCGGGCCGAGGAACAGGAAGACGTCCTCGGTCACCGGGGTCTTGATCGGCGTGTCCTCGCCGCGCCACTCCGGCAGAAGCCGGTCGAGCGCGATCGGATCGATGACGGCGCCGGAGAGAATGTGAGCACCGACCTCCGAGCCCTTTTCGAGGACCACGACGGAAATGTCCGACCCGGCCTCCGCGGCGCACTGCTTCAACCGGATCGCGGCGGCGAGCCCGGCGGGGCCCGCGCCCACGATCACGACGTCGAACTCCATGCTCTCGCGCTCGGGCAGGTCCTGGTGCGCCATCGGGGGCTCCTCGGCTGAACGACCCGGGTGCCCGGACATGGGGACACCCTGTGGAAAACGTGTGGAAAACCGGAACGGACCGCACGCGGCTCGCCTCACGCGGGGCTCCGGTTCTATAGTGGCCCCGACCTCATAGTCGACTTGCAGGGAACGGCCAAGGTGGCGGAAGGGCTCAGTCGCGGGATCGTCGCCACCCAGGAGGCCGTCCGCGCGCTCCTCGACTGGTACCGCGCGGTCGGGGTCGACGATGCGCTCGCGGACGAACCGGTCGACCGGTTCGAGGAGAGCCGGCGCGAGGCGGAGAGCCGCAAGGCGCGCGCGGCCGCGCCGCCGCCTCCGGCAGCCGCCGCCCGGCTCCCGGCGCCGGCGGCGCCGGCCCCGGCGGTGCGCCCCGCCCCGCCTCCCCCGGAGCCGCGCGTGACGCGGCCGGCCGGGCCTCCGGCCACCGTGCCGCTGCCGCCCGAGCGGCCGCGGTTCGAGCCGCAGCCGCAGCCGGTGGCGAAGCCCGCCGTCAAGGCCGGGATCCCGGGCGACCAGGCCGTCATGGCGGCCCGCGAGGCGGCACGCTCGGCGCGGTCGCTCGACGAGCTCCGCGACATCCTGGCCGGCTTCGAGGGGTGCAACCTGCGGCTCACCGCGCGCCGGCTCGTCTTCGCGGACGGCAATCCGCAGGGGCGGCTGATGTTCGTCGGCGAGGCGCCGGGCCGGGAGGAGGACGAGCAGGGGCTGCCCTTCGTGGGCCGCTCGGGCCAGCTCCTCGACCGCATGCTGAAGGCGATCGGGCTCGACCGGTCGGGCGCCTACATCGCCAACGTGGTGCCCTGGCGGCCGCCCGGCAACCGGACGCCGACCCCGCAGGAGACGGAGATCTGCAAGCCCTTCATTCTGCGGCAGATCGAGCTCGCCGATCCGGACGTGCTCGTCTTCCTGGGCGGGGCCTCCGCCTCCGCGATCGTCGGGACGACCGAGGGGATCCTGAAGCTCCGCGGCAAGTGGCTGACTCACCGGACCGGGCAACGGGAGATCCGGGCGCTGGCGACCCTGCACCCGGCCTACCTGCTCCGCCAGCCCCTGCAGAAGCGGCTCGCCTGGCGGGACTTCCTGGCTCTCAAGGAGGCGCTCGACGGGAAACCGTAGGGTCGCTCAAATCTTACCGTCTCGCTTGACGAGACATTGCGAAACGTCCTGCAATCTGGCGAGGTGACGGGCCACGGCCGGCGGCTTCTTCGCCGACAGCGCCCGACGGGGACGCTCCATGGGGATCTCCAGCCTCGGATCCAGTTTCGACACCGTGCCGCTCGCCGGCACGCGCCCGACCGCCGCGGCTGCCCGCCCGGTGGACGAGGCCCCGCCCGCGACCCCGGCGGCTCCCGCGATCGCGGCTGCGGCCGCCCCGCCCCTGTCGCCGCAGCGCCCGGCGGCGCCCGTGCTCGGGGCCGCCCTGGCGGCGCAGGAACATGCCGGCACCCCGCCGGAGACCCGAGCGGCGGCGGCGCAGTACGCGCGGGGCCGGGCCGACGCCTGAGGCGGCCAGTGGCGCGAGGCCGGGGCGGACCCTATGTTGAGGGTCCCGCATCCTGCCCGAGGTCTCCATGGCCGTGCTCGCCGACCTGCGCCGTTCGCTCGCAAAGCTCGTTCCGGCACGTTTCCGCAAGGATCTCGTCGTCATTCCCGCCGTCCGGCTCAGCGGTCCCATCGGGCTCGTCAACCCGATCTCAGGGGGAATGACCCTGGCGACCGTGGCGGGCCGGCTGGAGCGGGCCTTCGCGGCGCCGCGCGCGCCGGCAGTGGCGATCCTGATCAACTCGCCGGGCGGTTCGCCGGTGCAGTCGCGTCTGATCTTCGAGCGGATCCGGCAGCTCGCCGAGGAGAAGGACAAGAAGGTCCTCGTCTTCATCGAGGACGTCGGCGCGTCGGGCGGCTACATGATCGCCTGCGCGGGCGACGAGATCGTCGCGGACCCGTCCTCGATCGTCGGCTCGATCGGGGTCGTGTCGGCGGGCTTCGGCTTCGTCGATCTCCTCGACAAGCTCGGCATCGAGCGCCGCGTGCACACGGCGGGCGAGAACAAGGCGGTGCTCGACCCGTTCCGGCCGGAGAAGCCGGAAGACGTGGAGCATCTGAAGGCCCTGCAGCTCGAAATCCACGAGACCTTCATCGACCTCGTGCGCGAGCGGCGCGGGTCACGGCTGCGGCACGACGAGGAGGGCCTCTTCACGGGGCTTTTCTGGACCGGGCGGAAGGCGCTGGCGCTCGGGCTGGTGGACGCCCTCGGCGACGTCCGCTCCTTCGTCAAGGAGCGCTTCGGCGCGGAGGCGAAGCTCCGCCTGATCCAGGAGCCCCGCGGCCTGTTCGGGCGCCGGCTCGGCGGGGCGGGCGGGGCGGCGCTCGGCGGCTCCCTGCCTGAACAGGCGCTCGGCGCCATCGAGGCGCGCTCCCTGTGGGCGCGCTACGGCCTCTGAGACGGCCGCCGCAACGAGGCCGGACGCGCGACAGATGCCCGCCCCGGGGGATCCCTCCTCCATTCCGCCCAAGTTCCTGCTAAGCTGGGCGGGCCGGTTTCTTCAGGAGAGGCCCGAACCCATGCCGCAGGTCTTCGTCATCGCTGCCGTCGGGGCGGCCGCGCTCGCGGGCTACAAGTTCGTGAAGCGGGAGATGGACCGGGTCGAGAAGGCGCTGAAGGCGACGCGGTCGGAGCCCGTGAAGGCGCCGGTCGAGGCCGGCACGCTGGTCCGCGGGGCGGACGGGGTCTATCGCCCGCGCGGCTGAGACCCGACCGTCAGTGGACGGTGGCGAAGGCGAACTCTTCCGTCGCCATGGGATGCAGGCCGAGCATGCGCTCGGCGAGAAGCTGCGCCTCGACGTCCTCGAGCGTGGCCGCGTCGATCATGAAGAGTTCGCCGTCCTCGTTGCCGGGAACGCGGATGTCCGACCGTTCCATCAGCGAAAAGACGAAACCGAAATTGTTTCTGCCTGTCATCGTCGCCTCCGTTCGGGCTTCGGCCCGAGGGCTTTCCACTTGGTCCCAGACTGCGCGTCGGCCACTGAACCCGCCCTGAACGGCCCTGCGGCGCGCCGTTCAGGCAAGCCGCGACGCGAGCGCCCATCGACACGGGCGCGGGGCGGGCCTATGTGGTCGGCAGCGAGCCGGGCCCTTCGATGCTGATCCTCGACCTCGACCTCACCGATCCCTTCGAGGCGCTCCTTCGCCTCGACGGCCTGGCGCGGCCCGTCTTCTTCGACAGCGCGATGCGGGATCCCCGCCTCGGCCGCTTCTCGTCGGTCGCCGCCGACCCGTTCGGGACCTTCGAGGTCCGTGGCGGGACGGCGGCGTGGAACGGCACGCCGCTCGCCGGCGACCCGCTCGACCGGCTTGCCGAGCGCCTCGCGCTCTACCGGCAGGAAACCGTTCCCGGCCCGGGGCCCTTCCAGGGCGGCGCGGCGGGGTTCCTCGCCTACGACTTCGGACGCGACCTCGAACGCCTGCCGGAGCCGGCCTTCGCGGAACCCGCGATCCCGGAGGTTCTCCTGCACTTCTACGACGTCGTCGTGTCGTTCGATCACGTGGCGAACCGCTCGTTCGTGGTTTCCACCGGGTGGCCCGAGAGTGACCCGGTGTCGCGGCGAGGACGAGCGGAGGCCCGGGCGGCCGAATTCCTCGCCCGCCTGGAGCGCCCGGCGAAGCCCGCGCTCGGGGAGGCAACGGCCGAGCTTGCGTGGGGTTCCAACTTCACCCGCGAGAGCTATGCGGCGGCGGTCGCCCGCGTGGTCGAGTGGATCCGGGCCGGGGACATCTTCCAGGCCAACATCGCCCAGCGCTTCTCCGCTCCGCTTGCCCTCGGTTTCGACCCGCTCGCCTTCTATGGGCGCCTGCGGGTCGTCAACCCCGCGCCCTTCGCGGCGTGGCTCGACTGCGGCGGGTTTCAGATCGCCTCCTCGTCGCCGGAGCGCTTCGTGACGGTGGTGGGCGACGAGGTCGAGGCCCGGCCGATCAAGGGGACGGCGCGGCGATCGCCGGACGCGCGCGAGGACGCGGCGCGGGCGGCGGAGCTGATCGCCTCGGAGAAGGACCGGGCCGAAAACGTCATGATCGTCGACCTCCTGCGCAACGACCTGTCGCGGGTCTGCCGGCCGGAGAGCGTCAAGGTGCCGGTCCTGTGCGGGCTGGAAAGCTACGCGTCGGTCCACCATCTGACGAGCGTCGTCACGGGCCGGCTCGAGGCCGGGCGCGGCCCGGTCGACCTCATCCGCGCGAGCTTCCCCGGCGGGTCCATCACGGGCGCGCCGAAGATTCGCGCGATGGAGATCATCACCGAGGTGGAGCGCTGGGCGCGCGGCGTCTACTGCGGGTCGATCGGGTTCCTGGGCTTCGACGGCTCGATGGACCTCAACATCGCCATCCGGACCGTCACGTTCCGGGACGGCGAGGCGGTGTTCCATGCGGGCGGCGGCGTGACGATGCTGTCCGACCCGGTCGCCGAATACGAGGAGACGCTCACCAAGGCGGCGCGCATCTTCGAGGCGTTCCGGCCGGAGCGCGGTGAGGGGACGGGCGGCCGGTGATCCTGGTCATCGACAACTACGACAGCTTCGTCGCCAACGTGGCGCGGCACTTCCGCATCCTCGGGGCGGAGACGCGCCTCGTCCGCAACGACGCGGTCACGGTCGCCGATATCGCCGCGATGGCGCCGGAGGCGATCGTGGTGTCCCCGGGACCCTGCACGCCGGCGGAGGCCGGGGTTTCCAACGCGGCGATCCGGGCCTTCTCGGGCCGGCTGCCCATCCTCGGCGTCTGCCTCGGCCACCAGTGCATGGGGGCGGTCGCGGGGCTGCGGGTGACGCGGGCACACACCCCGATGCACGG